>NZ_JBSEFH010000025.1:0-95071 GCF_053570585.1 Pseudochelatococcus sp. B33
GCTGAAAGACGGCCTGCGAAAATAAAAGCCGCCGTTCCCAAGAAGATCGTTTCGCCGGGCGCGGCGAAACGTCGATTTCTCGTGGCCAATCATTCGGCCTAGCTGGAAAGGATACTATCGTGAGCAGTGTGCAAACTCCCGACGAGCATGGAGCACCTCCCCGGCCAAGCCACCAGACAAGCCGGTCGAAGTTCATTCTGTGGACCGTCATTGCTTCGGCGGTCGCTGCGATGGCGGCCTGGACGAGCGCGGCGCTTGCGCTCGAGGTTTGGGTGATGTTCGCCGGCTTCATCGCGTGGTTCACGCGGCCGACGTCCCTGACGAACAGCCTCTCGGCGATGCTGTGCCTGTGGCTGGGGCTGTTGATCGGAGCGCTATCCCACGTCGTCACCGGAGCCTTGGCGATCTCCCTCGGCCATCTGGCGCTGCCCGTCGTGGTTTTCGTCGTTGCGCTGATCATCGTCGGACTGCGAACGAACAGCATGCTGGGCAACATGCTCGCCTGGTTTCTGGGCATGGTGACGTGGTTCGCTGCCGAGTTCGGTCTTTCGAGCGCCTCGTTCATCCATCTGGGGAGCGCCACCGCGATCGGCGGCTTCGCCGGCTACACCTGCCAGACACTCAATCGCCGCTGGGCGGAGTGAAAGAACGGGAAGACTGCGAACGTGGCGAGACCCGGCGGCTTGCGCCGCCGGGTCTCGCGGCCTCCCGCTCAGAGCGGGATGTCGTCGTCGATGAACTTGCCGTCATCGTTCCGGGTCTGCTTCGCTCGGCTCAGGAAGTCCACCGTCTCGGCGATGATCTCGCAGCCATAGCGATCGCCCCCAGCCGCGTCGGTCCATTTGGTGTAGTGGATGCGACCGCTCGACGAAATGCCGACAGGCTTCAGTCAGCCGGACGCCTCGCGTATGACGCTCGAACAGGAGGATGCCGAGGTCTTCCTCCAGTGTCTTGATCCGGGCGCTCACGCTCGACTGGCTTAAGCCGAGCGCATTGGCGGCGTGCCGAAAATTCAGGTGCTCGACGACGGCCAGGGTCTGCATGAGCGCGGCCAGCGGAATACGGTAGCCGAGCCACGATATCTGGCTCGTCGGATCGGCGGACTTATGCAATCGACGCCGCATGGGACCACCTGACTGACGGCATATTCGCGTCCGTGTCGGCGTAACGATGAAAGGCCATTCTCCCATCATCCTTTCCGTTGGTCTTGAAGGCCGATGACGTTTCCCGGCCAGGGATTCACTTCGTCTCGCAGCCAGAGCAGCGTATCGATCCAGAACCCGCTCGCGTGACTGTCGTGGAAAAGGCCGAAATGTCCGATCCGCTCGCGGCCGTAGTCCGAAGGCTTGAGCAGTACGGCTGTACGGGAGGCGCCAGTGTAATAGTCAAGCGTCCGTCGAACCGCGGGCACCGTCCCAAGCTCGTCGTCCGACATGGCAATGGCGAGGATCGGCGCCGTCACGGCGGCCATGCGGGCGACCGCGCCTGCGCGTTCCTCACGCGGATGGGTGCGCTCGAAGCGCGGGCCGCGAAAGCTCCATTCGTTGGCGACGCCTGCCGGCAAATCCTCCAGCCATCCGAGCTTGCGGCCGGGGAAATAACCGAAGAGTGCCGTGGCGGCGGGCATGGCCACATGCCATTTGAGGAACAGGCCGAGCCGCTTGGCGCGCGCATAATCGCCCCACCACGCATATTGCGCTCCGACCGTCAGCATCCGGTCGATCAGCGGCGCGCTCTCGGCTAGCCCAGGCAGGAAGCCGCCGATGCTGTGCCCGACGACGATCAGGGGATCGTGCGGACGGCGCTCATGCATCAGGCGTGCGGCCGCGTCGAAATCCCGCTTTCCCCAATCCCGCCAGCGGTAGCCGCAGCGTCGAAGGTCTGCCGGCGCCGAGGCTCCGATGCCGCGATAGTCGTAGGTCAGAACGTCGAACCCGCGGGCGGTCAGGAAGTGCGCATAACGATGGTAGTAGCGCGCCAGCACGCCGGTCGCGGGGTTGATGACGACGCTACCGTTCAAGGCACCGCCCCGGCTGGGCCACAGATGTCCGCCGAGCCGGACGCCGTCCGAGCATGGGATCTCGATCGCCGTCGCATGTTGTCTCGATATGGAGAGCGCTTCGTTCATGCCGTCGTCACCCGCACATCGACAGGGCTGTCAGCCAGAGCGCCGATAGGTCGGATGTCGTCCAGAACCGTAACACGACGAGGCCGGCGGCCATGAGGAACGCGAACGGCAACCATGAGATGATGAAGTTCGGCTTCGCGTTCATGCCGGCACCACGCGATCGACCGGCCGGATGATCGCCCGATCGTCGATCGGCCAATGGACGATCGCGGCGAGCAGGCCGAGTGCCATCGCGAGCAGCCAGATTCCCTGATAGGAGCCCGTCGCCTCGAAGACATAGCCGCCCAGCCAGACGCCGAAGAACGATCCGAGCTGATGGCCGAAGAACACGAACCCGAACAGCGTCGTGATGTAGCGGACGCCGAATATCTGGGAAACGATGCCGTTCGTCAGCGGCACCGTGCCGAGCCATAGGAAACCCATTACGGCGGCGAAGGCGTAGACGCTCCACGTGCTGAGCGGCAGCATCACGAACAGCGCCATCGCCAGCGTGCGGACGAGGTAGAGGCCGGCAAGCAGATGCTTGCGCGGCAGGAAGCCGCCCCACAAGCCGAGAAGGTATGTGCCGGCGACGTTCATCAGCGCGATGATCGCGAGCGCGGCGACCGCGTCGTTGGGGTGCAGTCCCCGGTCGATGAGATAGGCGGGAAGATGCGTGGCGATGAAGGCGAGCTGGAAACCGCAGGCGAGAAAGCCGAGATTGAGCAGCCAGAACCCGCGGTGCCGAAATGCTTCGGAAATAGCAGCGCGGAGGGAAATGTCCGCTCCGGTCGTTTCCGGCACTGCCTGCTGATCGCGCATCGGCCAGGCCAGCGGCAGGATGACCACCATGACGATCGCCAGCGCCAGCAGTGCACCGGTCCATTGCCATGTCCCAATCATCGCCTGCGTTGCCGGAACCATCGCGAACTGGCCGATGCCGCCGATCGCACCCGCAAGGCCCAGTGCCCAGCTCCGCCGTTCGGGCGGAACGATCCGGCTCAGCGCGCCGTAGATCGCTCCGAAGGCGGTGCCTGACAGTGCGAGGCCGATGCAGATGCCCGCGCTCAGCAGGAACGCGGTCGAGGTCTGCGCGTGGATCATGAAGTAGAGGCCGAGGGCATAGAACACCAAGCCACCGACCACAATCTTGGCAGTGCCAAAGCGATCGGCGATCATGCCGGTGAAAGGCTGCGCGATACCCCAGGTCAGGTTCTGGACTGCCAGCGCGAACCCGAACATCTCGCGCGACCATCCCCGATCCAGCGTCACCGGCAACAGGAACAGCCCCTGCACATGCCGAACGCCGAGCGCCAGCCCCATGATTACGCCGCCCGCCAGGACAGGCACCCACAGGGTATGGAGCCAGGCTTTTCCCGAGGGCAATGGCAGCTTGCTCGACGGCGTCATGCGTGGACCTTCCTGCCGCTGCGAGCACAGGCACTCACGGCGGCGACCTCGGCGGAATTTGCGGACAACCTGCGATCCGCGAGGTCAAGATAGGAAAGGAGAAGGATTGTGTATATTCACTAGACGGTATACATGAGATCATGACTGTTGCGACGATGACGACCAGGGACCGCATCATCAAGGCGGCCGCCAAGCTGTTTCAGAACGAGGGCATTCGTGCTGTGAGCATCGATGCCGTCGCGGAAAAGGCGGGTGTCACCAAACGGACGCTCTACTATCATTTCCGCAGCAAGGACGAGTTGATCGCCGCCCATCTGGCGAACCGCGACCAGCCGAACCTGAAGCTTTTCCAGCAATGGTTCGCCGACACCGAAGGCGATGTGGCTGACAAGGTGGAAGGCATCTTCCGCAATCTCGCGCAGTCGGCCCGACACCCGAAATGGAAGGGCTGCGGCTTCCTTCGCACCTCGGTCGAGCTGATCAACATGCCCGGCCATCCCGCTATCGTTATCGGACGCGCCCACAAGAAGCGCGTCGAGGACTGGCTATGCTCGGTGTTCGAAGACGTATGCGGCCCGGACCGTGCGCGACAGCTCGCCCGGCAGGTCATCCTACTGCTCGACGGCGCCTTCTCCGTCGTGCTCCTCCACCGTGATCCGAGCTACATGGAGGCTGCCGGAGAGGCGGCGGCGAGCCTGATCCGCGCAGCCATACCAACGGGAGCGTAAAGCAAGAAGTCCTATGCCAGTTCCTCCCAACGTCGTGATTCCCGCGAAACGCCGCTCGCTTGTCCAATTTACCACGAAACCGAGCCGCTCTGCGCGATGCTCATGACTTCGCGCCCAAGTTGGCGGTCGATGACCGGCCGTCATGGGACAAGGGTGTCGGCCTCGGCCTCGGCATTGTACTGGAAACTGCCGTACGCCGTTTGCCGAGGTTGATACGGATCGGATCGGTGCGTCTGGTCGACAATTGGGCGACGCGCCAGCTGTCGGTCTGCTTCCGTTCGGATCAGGATCTGACCTCGCAAGCGTTGGATCTCATAAGGCACCTTGCGTCCGCCGATGGTCATCGCGGCTAAGCACGAAGCGGGGCCATCAGATACCCCGCCGCATTCCGATCGCCATGCCCAAGGTGACAAGGGCAAGGCCGATCAGCGTGGCGAGGCTCGGTGTTTCGCCGAGCAGCAGGAAGCCGCCGAGCGTCGTCAATACCGGCACGGCGGTGGTGAAGATCGCGACCTCCGCAGCGCCGAGAAGAGCGACGGCGCGCGTATAGACGAAGACCGACAGCGCACCGATCAGAACGCCCTGAAAGACGCCCTGGATGAGCAGGTCGGCCCATTCGGCCTGAAGAAGCCTCGTTCCCGGCAGCATGACGTACACCGGTAGGAACATCATCGCCGAGAGACCGGCAACGATCGCTGCGGCACGCACGGCCGTCAGGCCGAGCCGTTTGACATACAGGCCGTAGCCGGACCAGCAGAGGGAAGCGGCGAGCAGACTGAGATCGCCGAACAACACCGACGGCGCGGCCTGACGCAACCCATCCGAGGCCATCACCACGACGCCGAAGGCGATGACGCCAAGCGCGAACCCCTGCCGCCTGCCGATCCGGTTGTCGACGAATAGCCAGAGCAGCACCGCTGTCGCCAGCGATAACGTGCCATGAAGCAGGGTTGCACCGTGGGACGCGGGCGCGAGCGCGAAGCCTGTATAGGCGAACAAGGCGAAGCCCAGGCCACCGAGGGTCGCAAGGAACACTGCTTCATGAACACGCAGGCCGCTCAGACCATGCCTGACAAGGATGGGCGCCAGCAAAAGACCAGCGATGCCGAAACGTAGCGCTGCGATGTCCGGTAGCGTGAGCGTGGCGGACAGCCCAACCCGCGACACAAGGACGAAGCTCGAAAACAGGGCGACAACCACGCAGGCATAGGCGACGCCTTGCGCTCGTTCCATAGTCTCTTCGCGCGTTTTGATCTCTCTTGCCAAGTTGAGCCTCGGTCGAATCCTGAACCGGCCCAACGTAGCGGCGAACGATCGCATAAGGAAAATTGATATTTCGGAAAAAACCAAATAGATTTTGATGATATAGATTCGGTTGGCGTAACCTCGGGAGCGGGCGGGAATGAAGCTACAGCAGCTCAGGTTCTTCTGTGCGGTTGTCGAGAGTCGGTCCGTGACGGCCGCTTCCGAACGTCTGCATATTTCACAGCCCGCCCTCTCGGCCGGCTTGAAGGCCCTTCAGGACGATCTCGGCTTGTCATTGTTCGACCGCTCCGGCGGTAAGCAGCGCATTCTTCCCACGCCTGCGGCTCTGCGTTTTTATGAGGACGCCAAGGACATTCTCATTCGGTGCGAAGCCGCGCGCGCCAGGGTGGCCAAGACTGAACCGCAACGGGCCGTAGCACGGATCGGCGTCCTTCGAACCCTCGCTGGCAACGATGTGGCGGCCGTTCTCGGCAATGTCATGCGTTCGTCTTCACCCGTCTGGAAAGCCCGCGAGGGTACGGCCGTAGAGATCGGCAAGTGGCTCGCGCAAGGACGTATCGACATTGCCTGGACCGTGATCGACAGGCCCTCTCCAACAGCGAAAATCCTATGGCATGAGCCTTTCGACCTCCTGGTGGCTCGCTGTCATCGGCTGGCTCGAAACCCCGATGGCGCGGTCAGTATCGCCGATCTGGCCGGCGAAAACATCATCTTGCGAACATCCTGCGAATTGAGAAGCGGAAAGCTCCAGGCCGCCGGCATCAAGCTCCGTGTCGCCGCAAGAGCCGAGCGCGACGATTTGGCATTGAAGTTGGTCGCGCAGGGAATTGGCGTGGCCATTGCGCCGCGAAGCTTCGCAGGGGACGACATCGTCGCCCTGCCATTCTCGGATATAGACTTGTCGCGGGCTATTGGTCTGCGCTGGCGCTCGGATTTGTCTGACGCCCATGTCGCCGGCATCAAAGCGGCCGTCTCCGCTTGGGGTAGCCGATTATAACCTGATACGAAACCGGGGATCGGCCACCACGCGATAAGGGTGAGCTTCGTTGGCTTTGCGCGGCAAGCCGCGCGAGGACGGGCGGCGCTACGATATTTGAGGTCTCCGCGCCGCCCGATCCTGCCGCAGTTGAGTTCTGTCATGCACGCCTGCCGGACGCTCTGCCTCGAACGCCATCTTTCCGAGTTTCGTCCAGACATCGCGTGCGCGTTCGCCGCCCTGGCGGTTGAGCTTGTCGACCATCCAGATAAGCGCGCCGTAGATCATGGCGCGATCATCGCCGATCAGGTCCACGATCCCGGCTTTGACGACGAGGCCGCCGAGTTCGATCAGGTGCCGCGTGCGGCTTGCGCCGTTCGACCTGCCATGTCCGCATGTCACATGTCGCGCCCGCGCCGCCCGGTTGCGCCGGAGCGCCGCCAGCGTCGCCGTCAGGCGTTGGTGCAGATCGCCGCGACCGGCTCTGGAAAAACGTGGCCCCGCGCTTGGCCCATGCCCCCCGCTTTGCGGCATCTTTGGTTTCGGTCAGCGCGGCGAGCGCATTGGCTAGTTCCTCGGCGGTGAGCGCATCGGCCCCGGCGGCGATGACCAGTCTGACGATCTATCCCATCAGCACCTTTGGCGACAAGTCTGACTTCCTGAAAGCGAAATATGGCCAAGTCGAGCGGATCACGCTCGATGATACGGATATCATCTTTCCAGGGTTCGACGGCGCCGTACCAACGACATCTGACGGCGTACTGGAGGTCCTGGAAGAGCTGCCCTCCGCATTCACCAAGGACTACGCGTAGGGGCTCGGCCTCGCAAAGCCGTTTCGCTTCATCATTGATGCGGTGGAAGAGCTGTCGGCTTGTACAGAGATCGTCATCACGAGCGATCACTCGACTGGCCATGATTCTGACGGCAATCGTTCTAATGTCCACGAGGCAACCGTAGCCACCATGGGGCGATGGGACGGTGTCCTGTCGGCCGATGCTCCCGATCTCAGCCCATCCATGGCGGCTGCCCGGCAAACGCCTTCGCCAGGTGGTCGACAATTGCGCGCAGCTTCATGGGCATCGCCTTTGCGGGGGACCATACGACGGAAACGGGTAGCGGCGTGGGTGTCAGGTGTTCCGCTACCCTGACCAGACGGCCGCTTTCCAGCGCATCGTGGGCTATGAAGAGCGGCAGCAGCACGATGCCCAGACCGGCGGCTGCCATGTCGCGCATCGCCTCGCCGTTGTTTGCCGCGATCCGGCCCTGCATGGGAAGGCCGGCCACTTCGCCACTCTCGTCCACGAACTGCCAGACCTGCGCCGAGTGGACGTTGAGATAGCCGATGGCCTGATGCCCGGTCAGCTCGGCCAGAGTTTCCGGAGCCCCGTGGCGGGCGACGTAGTCGGGGCTCGCGCAGATGACGCGCGGGTCTTCGCACAGTTTCCGCACGATTAGCCCCGAATCCGGCAATTGCCCGATCCGGATAGCTAAATCGAACCGGCCGCGAACGAGGTCGACGATCCGGTCTTCATAGTCCACCACCATGTCGAGGTTGGGATGCTGACGTGCGAACTCGGCGAGCACGGGCCCGAGATGCCGGATGCCGAAGCTCATGGGCGCCGTGATCGCCAGCGCGCCGCGCAGGCCCGCCATGCCCCAGGCCGCGCTCTCGACCGCCTGGGTCATCTCGGCCAGTGCCGGGCGCAACCTGATGGCGAGCTCCTCGGCGGTTTCGGTCGGCGCGATGCGCCCGGCATGGCGCTGGAAAAGGGCCGCGCCCAATGCCAGTTCCAGATCGGCGATGCGCTTGCTGACGACTGATTTGGAAAGATTGGCCCGCGCGGCAGCTCCCGATACCGTGCCGGTCTCCATCACGTCCAGGAAGGTTCTGATCTCGTCTATGGTCCATCTCATTGCGACAGCATAGCGCGGCGGGATGCGGCGGAACATCGCCGTTCGAAGAATGTGAACGCCGCATGCGCAAGCCGACGACTGCCGTTTCGGATTGGCATGGCCGATATTCGCAGCAACGCAAACACCGAAGGGAGCGGCACGATGCAACTCACCGGCATTCATCACCTGACGGCGATCACCGCCGATGCGCCCGCCAACAAGCGCTTTTACACCGACACGCTCGGGCTCAGGCTCGTCAAGAAAACCGTGAACCAGGACGACACCAGCGCCTATCATCTGTTCTACGCGGATGGAGAGGCAACGCCGGGCACCGACCTGACTTTCTTCGACTGGCCGGTCTCGCCCGAGCGGCGCGGCACCCATTCCATCAGCCGCACCGGCCTGCGCGTTTCCGGCGAGGACAGCCTGAACTACTGGGCCGCGCGCCTAGGTGACGCGGGATTGAAGACCGGCGATGTCGCCACCATCGACGGCCGCGCCAGCCTCGATCTGGAGGACCCGGAGGGCCAGCGCTTCCGGCTGGTCGACGACGGTGGCGCCGGGGCGGCGCATCCATGGGATCGCAGCACGGTTCCGGCGGAACACCAGATACGCGGCCTCGGGCCGATCACGATCTCCGTGCCGCAGAAGGAACCGACCGACGCCCTTCTGACCCGGATCCTCAATATGAGCGAGGAGCGCGACTACGCTTCGCCGGACGGCGAGGGCCGCGTTCATGTCTATCGCATGGGCGAGGGTGGGCCGGCGGCCGAGCTGCATTTGGCGGTCCAGCCGGGCCTTCCCGTCGCGCGGCAGGGCGCGGGCGCGGTCCATCATGTCGCTTTCCGCACCCCGGACGTCGCGGCGATCCGCGACTGGGCCGAGCGGCTGTCGCAGTTCAGGGTTCCAAGCTCCGGCGAGGTTGAGCGCTACTACTTCCGCTCGCTCTATTTCCGGGAGCCGGGCGGCAATCTGTTCGAGATCGCCACCGACGGCCCCGGCTTCGCGGTGGACGAGCCTCTGGAGAGCCTTGGCGAAAGGCTGGCGCTGCCGCCTTTTCTGGAAGCGCGGCGCGAGGCGATAGAAGCCAATCTCAAGCCGCTCGAATAGACCGCGGGCGACCACGGACGTGAGGGGCAATCAGGTCATGCGCCCCTGAAAGAGAAGGCGATGCATTGCGCCCGCCTTCTCTCCGGCAGAATTCAGCGGCTGCCCTGGAGGCGTCGGCGCTCCGGGAAGTACCACTGAAGGACCTTGCGGAACCTGTCCGATCTCTCGCGCGCCCAGTTGCGCATGAGTTCGCTTCCGAAGGAGATCGCGGTGACGGGTTGCGCGCCGGCCTGGATCATGCGGTCAAACGCGCGTTCGTGGCTGACCGGCGAGATGCCGCCCACGGCATCGACGACCGGATAGACCTCATAGCCTTCCGCCAGCATGTCGAGAACGGGAAAGGCCAGGCACACTTCCGTCCAGAGCCCGCCGATCACGACCTTTCGCCGCCCGGTCGCTTCCACCGCCTTCCGGAAATCCTCGTCCTCCCACGAATTGACGCCGGTGCGGTCGATTTCCGCGACGCCGGGCAGCGCCTCGCGGATGGCGGCGATCGTGCCTTCGTTGACGCCCATGTCGACGCCGACGGTCGTCAGGATCACGGGGATGTCATAGGCGGCGGCGAGCTTGCAGGCCGCCACCGCGTTCAGCGTGATCTCCTCATGCGCGCCCGAAGTGATCGCCGAATACTGTTCGGGCTGATAGTCGATCAGCACCAGAAGGCAGTTTTCCGGGGTCAGCAGGTGATCGGTCTTCGGGTCGCGGACAGGTTCGGCTTGGGTCTTGGGCATTCTCGATCCTCCTTGTCGATGATCCGGGCCTTGCGCCGTCAAGGCGTTTCGCCCGGCCTAGTGGTGAAGGCATCCGACCATTCCGGATGCTTGGCGTATTGCGCGCGGACATAGGGGCACAGGGGAACGATGGTGAAGCCGTTCCCGCGCGCGTCCTTGACCATGAAGGCGACAAGCGCGGCGGCCGCGCCGGTGCCCCGCATCGTGTCCGGCGCTCCGGTATGGTCGGCGCTGATGCGATCCGGGCCGCGTTTCGTGAAGGTGACCTCGGCCTCGCCTTCGACCCCCTCGATGCGGGCGACATAGCGTCCGCGACGTCCGCTTCCTTCTTGCTTGACGATATCGATCTCAGTCATTTCCTCTGTCTCCCTGGTTTCCGCCCAGCCATTCCCGTGCCAGCGCCGTATCGGCAGGCGTCAGCTCGTGTCCCGCATCGATCGTACGGGCTTCGAGAGCGGCGCCCCATTCCCCTAGCCAGGTTTCCAGCGCCGGAGCAGAGTGGCCGAACGGGTCTTGCGCGCCACTCAGCATCAGCACTTGTGCGCCCGTCAGGTCGGCTTCCGGCAGCTTCTCCAGCACCGGCATCGCCCTCAAAAGGATCGCGCGCCGCACGACGCCGGGATGAAGCCCCATGACGGCGGCGATGAAGTTCGCGCCGTTGGAGAACCCCAGGAAGGTTGTGCGCGAAGCGTCAAGCCCATAGCCGGAAACCGCGCCCTCCGCGAAGGCGGCGAAGGCCTCCGCCTCGGCGCGAATGTCTGCTTGGTCGAAGCGGGTCTCGGTGAAGCGCCTGAACCAGCGCGCCATGCCCTCCTCATGGGCGCGTCCTCGCACACCCAGAAGCGTCGCGTGCGGCGCGATCGCGTGGGCGAGCGGCATCAGGTCGGCCTCGTTGCCGCCGGTGCCGTGCAGGAGCACCATGATGCCGCCGTCCGGGTCGTCAGGCGTGTAGAAGCGATGGACGAAAGGCAGGTCCCTCATGGGGCGGCGTTCCTCTCCGGGCATGGCGAATTGCGGCAGCATGACCTTCAGCGCCTCGGCGCGCTCGCTGTCACCGGGCGGTACGAACAATGTCGCGCCCAGCCGGTCTTCGTCCTCGTCTATCGCGAAGCCGGGGCCGTCGCTCGCCAGCTCGAACAGCGTGCCGCCCGGCTCGCGCACGTAGAGCGAAGTGAAGTATTTGCGGTCGTGGAAGTTTGTCGGCGACGAATTGAGACGCGAAAGCTGTTCCTGCGCGGCGCGTACGGCCCCGGCGTCCGCCGCCCGGAAGGCGACATGATCGGCGGTTCCCGTTCCGGGAATGCCGGGCACGTAGCCGGTTGCGTCACGGATGTCGACGGCATCCGTATCCGACAGCATCCGCCGCACCGCACCGGCCTGCGGACCCGCCCGGTAGCCGAAGCGCTTCAGGAAAGCTCCGGTCTCCTCAGATGTTTCCGTCAGGATCGTCACGGCGCGCAGCCGCCGTATGGCGGTCGTCTCATCGCCCCATGGATGCATGGCTGGAAGGTCAGCGCCCACCAGCTTGACGATGATGCCGTCGGGATCCTTCAACCTGAACACTGGCTCGCCGAACTCACGGCTCGGTCCCTCGGCCCGCACGCCGTGCTTCAGCGCGCGTGTCATCCATTCGCCGATGGCCGCCCGCGGCACGGCGAAGGCGATCTCGGAGACCTGGCCGTTGCCAACACGGCCCGGCGCGCCATCCTCCCAGACGAGGAAGGTGACAAGCGAGCCGGGTGAGCCAACTCCGTCGCCGTAAAAGAGGTGCAGCTGTCTCGCATCCTCGTAGCCGCCGGTGCGCTTGACGAGGCGAAGGCCGAGAAATCCGGCATAGAAATCGACATTGGCCTGCACCCGCCTGGTGATCAGCGTGACGTGATGAAGGCCCGTGTCGGAGGATGGTTCGAAATCGCTAGCGGACATTTTCGGATTCTCCAGGCCGTGCTTGTGCAAACTGACCCTATGCTATCGTGCCAAAGTGGCATCGACACCGTCCGTTCCAAGATCGCATGCAGCGAAACCAGCGTTCGGTATCGCCGAACGGCATCGGGGTTTTGGCGAAAGCGCGTGTCCCGTATGGTCTATGGACCGATTGTGAACAGGAGAACCATTGCCATGAGCTGGAATCCTGCCCTCACGCCCGGCTGCCCCGACGAGGTCGGCGTCGACGCGATCGAGACGCTGATCATCCCGCGCGCCCGTGACCTCGGCGGCTTCGAGGTGCGCCGCGCGCTGCCAGCCCCGAAGCGGCAGATGGTCGGCCCGTTCATCTTCTTCGATCAGGCCGGGCCGGCGGAGTTCCTTACCGGGCAGGGAGTGGACGTGCGGCCGCATCCGCATATCGGCCTCGGCACGGTCACCTATCTCTACCGTGGTGACTTCCGCCACCGCGACAGTCTCGGCACCGATCAGATCATCCATCCGGGCGCGCTGAACTTGATGGTTGCCGGTCGTGGGGGGGAGGCGGGATGGATAGCGGCACCGCAGGTCAGCGGCTGCGAGGAAAACAAGGAAAAATCCTCTGGCCGCCAATGATGCGTGATAGTCGAAACTCACTCCGGTAGCGGGATATGCTCCGTGCGATCGTCGACGGGAAGATCGAAGAGGCCGCTTCCCCAGCTCTCGGCTTGCCACTGCGCCTTGGCTTCTTCGATCTTCTCCTTGGAGGAAGCGACGAAGTTCCACCAGACGTAGCGCGGACCGTTGAGCGTTGCGCCGCCGAGAATCATGAGCCTTGCACCGTTCGTCCCGGCGGCGATGGTGATGCGGTCGCCAGGGCGGAAGACCATCATCTGGCCTGATTCGAACGCTTGGCCGGCAATGGAGATCGTGCCTTCGACGATGTAGATGCCGCGATCCTCGTGCTCGTCTGGCATGGGCAGCCGCGCGCCCGGCGCAAGCCTGACATCGGCATAGAACGTCTCGGAGAACATGGTGGCCGGTGCTCGCTCGCCATAGGCGGTGCCGAGGATGAGCCGCGCCGAGATGCCGTCGCTCTCGATCACCGGCAACGTCTCCTTGCCGTGATGCTCGAATGTCGGCGCCATGTCCTCGTGTGTGTCGGGCAAAGCCAACCAGGTCTGGATGCCGAACAGGCTGTTCGGTCCGCTGCGCACCTCGGCCGACGTGCGTTCCGAGTGGTCCCCGTGAGGGATATCGGCGATCTTGCGAAAGCTGAAACCGCCACAGTACCTGGCTAGCGTGATAAGGCCAGAGTCCGGCCGGATCAGTGGCACAAGCGCCGCTTTCTGCATCCCCGGACAAATATGCCGAAAGCCTCACTCTACCCCAGATACTTGTTAAGACACACCGGGGACGTGTGGAGAAAGGACACTCAGGTGGTGGCCTCGCCTACACCGTCGCATTGCGCACTTTCGCCCACAGCTCGGCGTCTCGGTCGGGTGTTACCGCCACGCCTTCCTTGATGAATGACTGTATCTTGTCTTCCTCATAGCCGATCTGTCGCAGTACGGCGTATGTATGCTCCCCAAGCAGTGGCGGGGGCAGTTCCATGATATCTTCTCCCACAACAGCCGGCAGAGGAAAATTCGGAACCGCGAACTCATAGCCTGAAAAGGGGAACTGCGCGTACTTTCCCGGCTCGCGTGCCTGCGGCGCATCAAGCACCCTGTCTGGAGACAGGACCTCGGTAAAGCCGGCGCCGACTTCAGATAGCCTGCGGGCAAGTTCGTCATAGTCAAGGCTCTTGACAGCCGTGCTCACCAGTTGCTCGATCTGCGGCCGGTTCTTTCTCCGCTGCCGCAGAGTCGACAGGTCGGAGTCTGCGGCTACGGACGCCGCCTTGCAGAATTTGCGCCAGTGCTCGTCGGTCAGCATGACGAGATAGATCCACCGGTTGTCGCGGGTCTCGTAGGCGCCATATCCCGGGATGCTGAACTCGGGGGAGGGCTCCTGTTCCTGCTTCCCGAGAAGCTGCGCATTCAACTGAACGCCAACCAACTCGCGTGCTGCAACATGCAGACCGGTCTCGTAGAGGCCAAACTCGATGTTGCGGCGCGCGCTCGTCCCGTCGGCGTCCAGAAGGGCTGACAAGATGCCGATGACGGCGTAGCAGCCGGCGAACTGATCGTGGTAGGAGGGGCCAAGGCGCGATGGCCTGCCGTCGAGGCGGTTGGCATACATGACCCCCGTGGCGGCTTCCGCGATCGGGTTCGAGGCGACCGCCTCCGAAAGCGGTCCGGCGCCATATCCCTTGATGTGGCAGTAGACGATATCGGGGGTGATGGCCGAACAACCTGCGTAGCTGACGTTCAGCCGCCTTGCCGCACCGGGTGACAGATTGTGAACGACCACGTCGGCGCCTTTCACGAGCCTGTGAAAAATCGCCTGACCATCCTCCGACCCCAGATCCAGACAAATGCTCTTCTTGCCGCGATTGTAGGCGATATAGGTGCCGCTCGGGCCGCCGCGAACCAGTTTTCGGGTCGTATCTCCCGCCGGCGGCTCGATCTTGATTACCTCCGCCCCCATCTGGTTGAGGATGTGGGTGGCAAACGGCGCCGCGATCATGCTCCCCAGTTCGAGCACTGTCCGATTGGCGAGAACCCCGGTGATCATGACCCCTCCCTGGCGTTATGGATACGGATCGCCGGCCCGAGTTGGCGTGTAAGCGATCAAATAATGCATTATATGCTATATATGAGGGTGCAGGTTGGTGCAACGGTCAATGTCGCGTTGGTTGCCGCGATTGCTGCGGCGGCAAGCCGTGCGATGCCAATGCCTCAACATGCCTCGCGCAAGGCATGACATCTATAATTATTTGAAATTAAAGATAAACACACCAACTCCGGCGCCGGCAGTTTCGTGTGGGTGGAAAGGTTGGCTGTGATTTTCTGGTGGGAAAACGGCCTTGAGAATCGAATGGAAAAGGCTTCGCTTTCCGGCATGAAAGAGAGTGCTGATGGTTTATATAGTGCATGGTGCATTTTTATATTGGCTGCGGCATGTCATCACAATAGCCTCGCAGAAAAAGCGGAGAGCTTCCTGTCATATGTCCGGATGCGCGCCATGCCCGTGCCGCCACCGCCTTGCAGCGAAACAAGACCGACGCGAGAGACGCCGGGAGTTTGGCGCAACGCGTGCGCACTGGCTGGTATCGTGAGGCACGTGTGAAAAGTTTCGATGCTCGCGCTGTCCAGAAGATGGGGTCGACGATGGTGCACTGTACGTGCAATCCTCGCGCGCCACCGCTCAGCGGCAAGAGTGCCGACGGGGTTGTCACACGCCTTACGAAGCTGCACCCTCGAACGACATGACCGCATAACGGGCCGTCGGTCCCGCACGTGTATCTCCGCCGCCCCCGCGCACGCTGGCAAAGAAGGCTCTCTCACAGCTGTTTGGCCTGTTGCGACGGCCTGTCGGTGGTGCCGAGAGACGCGCGAAGGGGAAATTGCACCACCAAAACCTGAGTGCCGCCGGCGCCCGCCACCACCGTCGCCGCCGGTTCGTCGGGGGCCACGAACAGGCAGTCGTTCGCGGCAAGCAAACGGTCTCCCGCCGTCCCCTGACCGCCGAGCGACAGCCAGAACTGGCCGCCGCCCGAACTGGGCCGGGGGCCGGCGACCGTTTCTCCTTCCGGCATGGTGTGGAGCCAGGCACCAAGCCCGTCCTCGGCAGCCAGAAGTGTTGCGACCGCACACCCGGCAGACTCGCATTCGGCGAGCGAAGGCCGATCTACCGGACCTGCATAAGCGAACCGGGCTTTTCGTTCGACGCCACGCAGTTCCTCTCGCGATTGCGGCATGTAGCGGGCGCCGAAATCGATGCTATCCCGAAAGGTGAAGAAGGAAAGCCCCTCGGGACCAGACCGAAGCGGGCCATACGGCGTATAGGCCGAAGTGTAGTAGACGCTGAGATCCCTCGCTTCGTGCTTGCCTATCCAGCCGGAACCGTGGATGAAGACTTGGAACTGATCGGCGATATGGAAATGCGGCTGAATTTCAGTATCGGAATCCTGTTCGACTAGAAAGACTGCGGGAGACAGCGAGCCCGGCTCGGGTAGTTTCAGGCCAGGCTTGATGTCATGTCGAGCCAGCCCCATGAAGCTGCTGTACCAGAAGCCGACCCCATGCGAGACTTTACGGCTTCGCCCGGCCCGGGCCTTTTCGGCTTTGGCGATCAGCATGGTCGTTTATCCTCCTGCGACAGTGATCGGCGGCGATGTGCTCATGGAAGGGCAGGCGCTGCCTGAACTCCAGTCATTTCCGAACTTTCGCCAAGCGGCCGAAGGTGTCCGGAGAGAGTTGGTTGATAACGAGAAGCAGCAGCACCACGACGAGCGCGATCAAAAGTGCCAGCGACAGCGGCCGCTCCACGAAGATGGCAAATCCCGAATCCGACAGGAGCACTGACTGCCGGAACGATTTTTCGGCCAATGGGCCCAGAACAAAGGCAAGTACCAGCGGAATCAGCGGGTAGCTCAGGCGGCGCATAACGAAACCCAGCAGGCCAAAGGCGAGAACCATCCAGACGTCCCACATCGTCTTATTGATGCTGTAGGCACCGACCACGGACAACATGACCGTCCCGGTGGCCAGCGCCGCATAGGGCAGGCGCAGAAGTTGGATGAACACGCCTACGAGGGGCAAGTTTAGCACGAGCAGCATAAGGTTGCCGACCAACATGCTGGCGATCAATCCCCACGCCACGTCCGGATGATCGCGAAAAAGCTGCGGACCCGGTTCGAGCCCGAAGATCAGGAAGGCGCCGAGCATGATGGCAGCCGTGCCGGACCCCGGGATGCCCAACGTCAGCAGGGGCAGCAGCGCGCCGGTGGCCGCCGAGTTATTGGCCGATTCCGGTCCCGCTACGCCCTCGATCGCGCCCTTGCCGAACCGTTCGGGATGGCGCGAGAGGTTGCGCTCGATCGCATACGAGATGAAGGGAGCGATGCCTGGTCCCGCACCAGGCATGACGCCAAGGAAGAAACCCAGGATAGATCCACGAAAGATCGGCATCCGCGACAGTCTGAACTCTTCGCGATTGGGAAGCAGGTTGCGCAGACGGAAGCTCACGGCTCCCTTGACAAGGGTGATTGTTGGCATGGTGCTGGCGACCTCGGTGATGGCGAAGAGGCCGAGGACGATGATGACGATCTCGAAACCGCCAAAGAGTTCCGGAATGCCGAAAGTGAAGCGGGGCATCCCGCTGAAAAGATCCGGTCCGACGGTGGCGAGCAGCAGACCGCCTGAAGCCGAGATAAGCCCCTTGTAGACCTCGCCGTTGCTCAGCGTCACTACCAGGGTAAGCGCCAGCACCACGAGCATGAATATCTCCGGCCGTCCAAGAACGAGAGCAAGCTTCGTCATGGGGCCGGCGAGAAAAGCCAGACCCAAAGCGGCGAGGACGCCTGCGATGAAGGAGCCGATCGCGGCGATGCCCAATGCCGCCCCGGCGCGGCCCGCTTGGCGCATGGCATATCCGTCGATCGACGTCACCACCGAAGACGCTTCTCCGGGCACCTTCAGCAGGATCGACGTGCTGGAGCCGCCGTACATGGCGCCGTAGTAGATGCCGGCGAACATGATGAGGGCGCCGGTGGGAGGCAGGCCATAGGTGAAGGGCAACAACAAGCCGAGCGCCACCGACGGCCCTAGTCCGGGAAGAATACCCACCAGCGTGCCGATCAACGCCCCGATAAAGGCAAACATTAGGTTTTGAGGCTCCATGGCGATGCCAAGACCGCCAACGAGGAGTCCGAGATTTTCCATGGTTTTCCCCGCCGATTCACCAAAGAGCTGCAGCCGGCAGTTCCATGCCGAACAGAAGCGGCAGGCCGGCAGTGAAGGCAATGATGCCGAGCGTCATGAGCACCGAGCGGACGGTCGTCTCGCCGAACAGGAAGCGCACAAAGAGGAAGCTGCCGATGGAGCCGGCGATCAGATATCCGACCCATGTCATGAGCCAGATGGTGCCGATGAAGATGGCGAAGAAGCCCAAGGCGGTCCGCAGGCTGGTTTCCTGCCCGTCCTCTTCCTCGCCTTCCTCGTTGATCTTGAGCTTCGGCGGATTCTCATGCTTGCCGGAAAAGAGCTCTACCGCCGCCAGACCCGCCATCACGACAGCGATCAGGCGCGGGTACATGGCCCCGCCGTCAGCAAAATTGCCCGCTAAAATGAAGACGGCGACGCCGATGCCGAGCCAAAGGGCTGCGAATACCTTCTCGGCAATCCATCGTCCGCTTGTAAAGGGAGGCATGACTCGTGTCCTCTGTCGTTGTCATCCGTGGACGGTGTGCGGCATGTCGGCCAGCAGCAACCGCAGCACTATTTGACCTCTCCCCGATTGGCGTGCACGCCATCGATCACGGATTTCAGCATGACGTAGATATAATACTCCGTGGTCTGCAGCATGACGAGGTTGACGCCATGCTCGGCGAGGCGGCTGGCATGGCCGATCTGTCCGTCGACGGTGGGGAAGATATAGCCGGTGTTGGCGACGACCACCTTGTTGTGCTTGCGGGCCAGCGCCACGGCCCGATCCACGGCAGCCCACACGTCGGGGTGCTCATATTCATGCGGATGACCAAGCTGGTGCGATAAGTCGGTCATCGCCATGAACACGCCGCCGATGCCGTCGATGGCCATGATCTCTTCGATTTCGTCCAGAGCGCCCCGCGATTCGATAAGCGGGATGAGAAGTCGCGTGCTCGCCACCGACTTCTTCATCTCCTCGAGCGCCTTTTGGCTCGTCACTGGTTTGCCCTGGTGCCAGTCCGAAAACAGGTGGGAGACGGAGCGTGCCTCTGCCGCGGAGGTGACGGAGAACATGACGCCCTCCGCGCCGACGGTCAGCGCGCGCATGGCATCGACGGAAAAGCGCCGGTCCAGCATGTCCGCCGCAGTTCCCCAGGGATGCCCCTGGATCCGGATGAAGGGATAGACGCCGTCCGCACGCGCCACCCAGGAGATATGGGCGGCCTCGTCCCATTCGAGCCGGCTGTGCATCATGTCCGCGATGATGAAATCAGCGCCTGCGGCCGCCTGATGACGGACCAGATTGGGACCGCCCTTGGTGAGCAAACCCATGGAGACGGTTCCGTTGCGGATATTCTCGAAAAGCCGGTACATGGATACTCTCCTTGAAGTAGATCCTGAATCATAGAGTTCGGGAAGGCCGGGACAAAGTCGTGGAACGATCTGTTCTTGGCATGGTGGCGCGCGCTTGGGCACGCGCCCTTACATGATCGGCATCGACGTGCGTGTTGCCGCTGTAGTCAGCGCGGGACGTCCGAAGGTGTCCTGCGGCAGACACTACCGGATGCTTTCGATCTCGTTCAGGATCTGATCCCTGAACGGCTCGCCGCAAACGACGTTCTCGGTTGCCTTCAGTTCAGCCACGAAAGCCTTCCAGGCGTCGGTGGCCGCCATCTTTTGCAGTGCATCCTCGATGATCCTGACCGTGCTTTCGGGTGTGCCCGCCTTGGCAATGAGACCGCGCCAGGCGACGACGCTGACCCCAGCGTAGCCGAGTTCCGCGAAGGTGGGGATGCCGGGTGAGAACGGATCGCGCTTCGGCCCGGTGAGGGCTATCAGATGGGAGCCGTCGGGAATGCGCGTCGCGCCAAGGGTGGCATCGACATCACCGTTCATGACAGCAAGGTCCGCCTCGGCGCTTCCGTCGAAGGGAACCCAAGTGAAGTCGATTCCCAGCGCCTCCTTTATCTGCATCGCTGCCACATAGACGCTGCTGCCGGGACCGCCGCCGCCGGAGAGGCGCAGCTTGCCCGGTTGCTTCTTCGCTTCGGCGATAAAGTCGTCGAGCGTGGCGAAGCGGTCGTTGCGGGCCCAAAGGGCATAAGGCGCACTGACCAGGGCGCATAGCGGCGTAAAATCGTCTGCCTTGTAGGGAAGCACGCCTTGAGCCAGGATACCGGAATAGGTGATGGTCCATGCGCCGAGCGTCTGCCCGTCCGCCGGTCGGCTGTGCAGGAACTGTAGCGCCAGCGCCCCGTTACCGCCTTCCCTGTTGTCGACCACGACCGATTCGTCAAGGATGGGCGCTACTTGCGCCGCCACTGCCCGTCCGAAGCGGTCGACCGAACTGCCGGGTGAGGTGTTCACGACCAAAGTAACGGGACCGTTGGGAAATTTACCTTGAGCGAGACCTGGCTGCACGCCAAACGCAACTAGCCCCGCCACTATCGCTGCGCCGGCAAGCTGGCAAGATATCTTTTTCACATTCCCCTCCCTTTTTCTCGGAATTTATAAAAAATATTGTCCATTATCGTGGGCGGAGTCAATTCGGAATTCGTATCCTCATCCTGGAACTTCAGATGTCGTACGGTTTCTGATTTCCTCGCAAACCCCGGAAGCGAGCCACTGTCGAGGCGGGACAAATTTTGCATTGTGCATTTTTCAATTATGATAACGGCTGGATAGAGTCAAGCGGCGAGCTCTTGCGGCCGGGTCCCGATGACTGGTCCAGTGAGAATGTTAGTGCATGGTTGGTTTGGTCGTCCATCAGGAAGGCCATCGCCGGTCTCATCCCGGCCGCTGGCGAGATTGTCTTCGGCGGCGAGCCGGTACTGTCCCTGCCGGCGCGCCAGCGGGCGGGAGCCGGAATTGTCGCCGGAATTGTCTATGGGCCGGAAGGCTGCGAACTCGTCGGCAGCTCGGGCACGACATCCTGCAGCATCCGGTCGAAGCCTTGCAGCGCCTCGGCGTCGCGCCGGAAGCCGTCGAGACGGTCATCCTGGCCCGGCCTCGACGGCAAGCTGGGTGCAGGCCGGTCGCAGTCCCGTGCCTTCACCGGAATCCTGACGATGAAAGATTGCATTGTGCAGTATTATCCAGTCTATTCCTTTTCGGACGTATCCGGGGAAGGACAACAATTTGAGGCACCAGACGAAGGAAGAGCGGGTCGCGGACTACCTGCGGGAAGGTATTATATCGGGCCGTTTTCCACGCGGATCGAAGCTCAAGCAGGCGGAGCTTGCCGAGAAGATCGGCACGAGCATCACGCCGGTGCGCGAGGCGATCAAGCTGCTGGAAGCGGAAGGATTCGTGCTTGGCTCATCGCACCGGGGTGCGGTGGTGGCGCCGTTTGACATCAATGCGACCGAAGAGATCGTGGACTTGCGTATGATGCTCGAGTCCAAGCTCGCCCTTGCGGCGCTCTCGCGCCTCACGCCGCAGAATCTGGAGGAACTGCGCGAACTTCAGCGCCAGATCGAGGACGCGGCGGAAAAAGACGACCGCGATACGGTACGACTCGTCAACTACCGTTTCCACGAGTTGATCTACATGGCGGCCGATCTGCCGCAGACCTTGCGTTTCGTCCGTATCCTCTGGGCGCGGTACCCGTTCGATCTCATCAATCGGCTGGAGAGCCGGATCGAGCGGGCATCGCGGGAGCACCGGGAAATGCTGAGTGCGCTCATCGTGCGCGACGAGGCGGCGCTGCTCGTGGCGCTGCGGTTGCACATCCGCTCGGGCTGGGATGAATTCAAGGCGAGCTACGCAGATTAGGGCAGGGCGACCGCCGCGCGCTCTTTACCAGACTTTGCCTGCCCGCGTTCCCGAATAGGCGCGTCAAACCAAGGAGCCTACAATGCCTTCCGATACGATTCTACTTGTCATGGACATGATCAACGATCTGGTGCATCCCGACGGGGCGGGCGGCAAGACTTACGCGATCACTTGTGGCGAGCGCAATGTTTACCGCAATACCGCGCACGCCATCGCCCGCGCCCGCGAGGTGGGGATCAGGGTCGGTTACGTGCGCGTGGGATTCTCTCCCGATTACCGGGAATGCCCGCCCGCTTCGCCGGTGTTTTCCCGCGCCCGGGATAGCGGCCTCTTCAAGCTTGGCACCTGGGGCACGGAAGTCTACGCGGATTTCGCACCGCGGCAGGGGGACGCGGATATCGTCAAGCATCGCGTCAGTCCGTTCTATGGCACCCCGCTTGCGCCGCTCCTGAGCGCGCAGGGAATCAGGCGACTGCTTTTGACCGGTGTGTCCACGAATGGCGTCGTGCAGGCGGCGGCGCGCGAGGGTCACGACCGCGATTTCCACTGCGTCGTGCTGGAAGATTGCTGCGCCGGCGCGACTGATGAGGAGCATGCCTTCGCTCTGGCGAGCGTACGCCGTTTCGCCGACGTGACGACGGCGGCGGAGTTCAAGGTTTAGAGAAATTTGGATGAATGTCGAAAGAGCCCCCCACCGCGCAAGCCTCTCCGACTTTCACATTGTCCCATAACTTGCGTTAATTCGATCGCCAAATTAAACACGCCCTATTGCATCAAACCAAAAATGGGTACCGTTTTTAGGATAAATTTGATGCAAAACCAAAGAGATAGGGAAAAATAGCAATTCGGGTTCAATGCATTTTGCTCTAGCGCTTCGCCAACACGCCGCGACATCGCATTGCCTGTGCAACCTTTCCCTTGTCGTTTATTGGCCCCGGTTTCGCCGGATAGGGCGCCCGTCCGATGCTCTTCGATCCGGGCGAGAAAAGCACCGAAATCTGCGGCGCTTATAATAATGCATTTTATTTCAAAACGTGTTGCGCATACGACTTCCTTGTGATGCCAGTGGGCGATGCGCATCATTCATTTTCTTGAAAGAGCTCCTTCATCGGTCGACATCTGGCGCAGACTGGACCGAAAAATCGAGTTGACCCCTTTAGTATAAAATGCATTATTAGACCCACGATACCTGCAAAAAGGGGCGCGGCGCGTTCCAAAAGCGGGAAGCCGGCAACGGCAGTCATCCGGATTTCCCGCGGCGCGATGAGCCCCTCGCGGGCGGGAACCTGATCCGCGCTGCAGCGCCGCGACTGTGATCCCCACCGCGTAACGACCATATCCACCAAGGAGGACGGACCTTTGGCTACAGTAGAGGTGAGCGACACGAACAAGCAGGATGTGGGTGGTGCGCCCGCGGAGGGCCGGATTACGGATGAGGCGGTCGCGAACGCGCGGGCCATGATCGGCCTGCAGCTGCGTCCCGAGGGGCCGTACCTGCAGGACGCAACAACCGATACCTTGCGCAATTTCTGCAATGGCATCGGTGATCTGAACCCGCTCTATCGCGAACTGGAATACGGCCGCAACACCCGCTTCGGAATCCAGGTCGGACACCCGATGTTCCCGATGGCCTTCGGCTGGGTCGGGCGGACGCGCTGGGGCCTGCCCGGCGTCCATGGTTTCTACGCCGGCAACGACTGGGAACTGTTCCGTCATGTTCGTCCCGGCGACCGGATCAGCGCGATCGAGCGCGTCGTCGGCGTCGAGGAAAAGGAGAGCAAGTTCTCCGGCCGCCTCGTGCTCCAGTATGTCGAGGCGACCTATGTCAACCAGCGCGGCGAACGCGTCGCGCGGGCGCTGGGCACCTGCACGCGCCACGAGCGCAAGGCCGCCCGCGATACGGGCAAGTACAAGGACATCGAGCCCTACGAATACACGCCGGAAGAGTTTGAAAAGCTCGACGAGGCGATCCTGCGCGAGGAGGAGCGCATTCGTGGCAGCAACGTCCGCTACTGGGAAGACGTTCAGGAGGGCGAGCAGCTTGACCCGATCGTGCGCGGGCCGCTGTCGCTGATGGACACGATGGGCTTTCTGGTCGGCTGCGGCCGCGGCCATACCCACGGTGTCGTCTTCAAGGCGGCGATGAAGCATCCCGGGCACTTCTTCCGCAATCCCGAAGCGGGCGGCGGCATCGAGTACACGGGTATCGGCCATCACCGGGAGAGCACCGCCAAGGAAGTGGGTGTGCCCGGCGTCTACGACTACGGCCCGCAGCGGTCCTCCTGGATGTGTTCGCTGGTGACCAACTGGATGGGCGATGCGGGCTTCCTCAAGCGCATCCGCACCGAGATGCGCCGTTTCAACACCATGGGCGATTCAACCTGGTGCAGGGGGCGCGTGAGCCGCAAATACGTCAAGGACAGGCATGCGCTCGTCGATCTGGAGATCTGGGGCGAGAACCAGCGTGGCGAAGTGACGACGCCGGGGCTGGCGACCGTCATCCTCCCGAGCCGCGACCCGCAGATCCCCGTCAGCTCCGATGGTGCGAATCTCGACCTCGACCTGCCTGTCGTGCGCTGACCCTGCATCTGCGGAGCGCATAAGATCATGGACACGCAATTACCCCTTTCGGGCATCAGGGTCGTGGAGCATGCCTCGGGCGTCGCGGCGGCCTACGCAGGGCGCCTGCTCGCGGCCATGGGCGCGGAAGTGACCATGATCGAACCGCCCGGCCTCAGTCCGCTCCGGCGGGAGCCCCCGTTCCTCTCGCCGGAGCCGGCGGTGAGCGCTTTCTTCGTTTATCATTCAGCCGGCAAGCGCAGCGTGGTTTGCGATCTGGCGACCGGGAAAGGGCGCGTTGCGTTCGACCGGCTCGTCGAGGGGGCTCATATCCTTATCGACGATACGCCGGTTGCGGAGCGCGAAGCGTTCGGCCTTACTCCCGGGCGCATCGCCGGCATCCACCCGCATGTCGTGCACCTGTCGGTGCTGCCGTTCGGCGCCACGGGTCCGAAGGCCGGGTGGCTCGGGGCCGAGCTCAACCTCATCCACGCCAGCGGCGAGGGCTTTCTGCTCCCCAATGGCCTGTCGGCCGACCTGTTTCCGGATCGTCCGCCGCTGAAGATTGCAGGGCACTTTGCCCAGATGCAGGGCGGCATCGCTGCGGCACTCGCTTCGTTGGCTGCGTTGTGGGCAGGCAAGGGGCAATACGTCGATGTCGCGGTGCAAGATGCCGCCGTCGCAGTGGGAGCCTTCACGGTGCAGCGCTACGGCGACGGTTCGCTCGAGCATCGCGTCAGCCGATCGTTCCGCTACGGTGGCGTCATCGCGTGTCTGGACGGCCACGTGGAACTCCTCACGCTGGAGGAGCGCCAGTGGGAGGGACTTGTCGAACTGATGGGACATCCGGCCTGGGCGCAGGACGCTGCCTTTTCCGATCCCGCCGAACGCAGCGCGCGCGGCGATTTTCTCAACCGGCAGATACGCGCGTGGGCGCATCAGCAGCCGGTGGACGATCTCGTCTCCCGCGCCCAGGAGCTCGGCGTGCCGATGGCGCGATTCAATTCGCCCGCGCAAGTCCTGGCGGGGCACCACGAAAACGCCCGGGAACTGTTTTCCGACGTAGACATTCCCGGCGCCGGCGCCTGCCGGATCCAGACTGCGCCCTTCCGCTTCGGTGACAAGCCTTTGCCGGTGCGCAGCCTGCCGGAGGAGCCGGACGCGGATCGGCCCGCATCGCAACATCGCCGCCATCACGATGTCGGCCAGGATCAAAGGGACAGCGCGTGAAACCTCTGCAAGGAATTCGCATAGCGGACTTCACTGTGCATGCCGCAGGGCCATTCTGTACCCATATGCTGTCCCAGCTCGGGGCGGAATGCATCAAGATCGAAACCGCCCTGCGGCCGGACATCTTCCGCAAGCCGCACACCGTATATGGCCGCAGCGGACCGGCGAGCTTCGATCAGGTGGCGTCCAACAAGCTCTCTGTCCGGCTCAACATGAAGCAACCAAAAGGCGTGGAGATCGCCAAACGCCTCGTCGCCATCTCGGACGTTGCGGCCGAGAGCTTTCGTGCCGGCGTCATGCAGCGTCTCGGCCTTGGCTACGATGTCCTGCGCGCCGTCAAGCCCGATATCGTCATGGTGTCCGTGTCGTCGTCGGGCCAGACGGGGCCGGATTCGCATTTCGCGGGTTATGCGCCGCTCTTCGGGGCGTGGGGTGGTCTCGGCTATCTCACCGGCTACCGGGATGGCCCGCCGGTCGAGATGCGGCATGTCATGGATCATTCGGTGGGCCTCAATGCCGCGCTTGCGACGGTTGCGGCGCTGCATCGGTGCCGGCGGACGGGCGAGGGGATGCATGTTGACGTCGCGGCGCGCGAGGTTGCATCCTCGCTTGTCGGCGAGGCTCTGGTTGCGGTCGCGGCGGGCGCGACCATGGAGCGCATGGGCAATGAGGACTACAGGCGGGCCCCGCACGGCGTCTACGCGACGGCCGAGCCGGATCGGTGGCTCAGCATCGCCGTGGAAACAGAGCCGCAATGGCTCGCGCTTCTTCGCGTCATGAACAGGCCCGATCTCGCGGACGATCCGCGCTTCTCCACCGCCGAGGAACGCTATGCCCGGCGCGCGGCGCTGGATGAGATCGTCGCGCATTGGAGCGCGTCGCGGGACGCCAACCCTGCCGCGGAACGGTTGCAGCGGGCCGGTGTGCCGGCTCATGTCTCGTGGAGTGCGAGGGACATCGTGAGCGATCCGCATCTGCGAGAACGGGCCGCCATCGTAACCGTCGCGGAGGCGGGAGGGGGTGAGCGCGCCGCCGTCGGCTTTCCGGCCCGGTTCTCGAAAAGCACTGCGGGCATCGTACGCGGAACGCCGGAACTGGGCGAGCACGAGGCATATGTTTACGGCGAGCTTCTGGGCATCGGCAGGAAGGAGTATGAACAACTCGTCGCAGACCGGATCATCTACTGAAAATCGGGGGGGGGACGCATGTCGCAAGACGCCCATAAGATCGGCGCTGATGAATATGACGGGGCCATCGGCCGTACGGAGACCACGCATGCGACAATAGCCGCGGATCGCGTGGAAGCCCTGGCCGCCACGCTGGATCTGGAGGCTGTTCCGGGCGGAGGCGGCACGGTCCCGCCGGGGTGGCACTGGCTGTTCTTCAATCCGTTCGTGCGCCGCGGCCTTGTCGGGCCTGACGGACATCCGAAACGCGGCGGTTTCCTGCCGGACGTAAAGCTGCCGCGGCGCATGTGGGCCGGAGGCCGGCTGATCTATCATGCGCCGCTGCCGATGGGCCCGACGGTCGCCCGCAACAGCGAGATCGCGGATGTGACCGTCAAGGACGGCAGCGCCGGCACGCTGGTCTTCGTCACCGTTCGCCATACCATCGTGCATGACGGCACGGTTTTCATCGAGGAGGAGCAGGACATCGTCTATCGGGATGCTCCCGTGCCGGGCGCCGCCAAGCCGCGTCCGTCTCCTGCGCCGGAGGGGGCCGAGTGGTCCGAGGCGGTGCAGCCCGATCCGGTGCTGCTGTTCCGCTATTCCGCCCTGACCTCCAACGGGCACCGCATCCACTATGACCAGCCGTATGCGACGCAAGAGGAGGGCTATCCGGAGCGGGTGGTGCACGGCCCGCTGATCGCTACATTGCTGCAGGGGCTTGCCGCGCGCTCGCGGCCGCAGGCACGGCTGTCGCGTTTCGAATTCCGTGCCATGGCGCCGCTTTTCGTGGATCGCGGTTTTCACATCGAGGCCGCAAAGCGGGAGAGCGGCGACGGGCTCTCGCTCTGGGCGAAAGGACCCGACGGCGAACTGGCGATGCGCGCGGAAGCGGCGTTCCTGTCCTGACCGGCCTCCACACGACAATATAATCCGTCATCGAAGGACAGAAGATGGGCCATCCGCGCAGTTACCTTTTCGTTCCCGGACATCGGGCCGACCGCTTCGACAAGGCGGCCGCATCGGGTGCTCACCGGATCATCCTCGATCTGGAGGACGCGGTTGGGCCGCAGGACAAGGACATCGCCCGGCGGCAGGTTACGCTCTGGCTCGCTCAGGGTGGAACCGGCGTCATCCGTATCAACGGGGCCGATACGTCGTGGTTCGGCGAGGATCTGGCTGCCCTGGCCGACTTGCCTCATGCCGCCGTCATGGTTCCCAAAGCCGATCCGCGGAGCCTTGCGCAAGTGGCGCGCTTTCTACCGGACAGGCCGATCATAGCGCTTGTCGAGAACGTCGATGGACTGGTCGAGGTCAGCGAAGTCGCCGCGTCACAGGGTGTTGTCCGGCTTGCGTTCGGCAACCTCGATTTCGGATTGGATGCCCGCATTCCCGGTCCGGGCGCGGTTCTGGACCCCGCACGGTTCCAGATCGTCGTCGCTTCCCGTCGGGCCGGCCTGCCGCCTCCGATCGATGGCGTTACCGTCGCGTTGCAGGATGAGACGGTTCTGGCGGCCGATATCGCACGCGCGCGCGACCTTGGCTTCACGGCCAAGCTTTGCATTCATCCGAGCCAGATCGCGCATGCCAACAAGGGATTTGCACCGTCGGACGCGGAAATCGACTGGGCGCGGCGTATCGTAAGCGCCATCGAGGAAAGCGCCGGTGCGGCCGTGCAGGTGAACGGCAAGATGGTCGACCGGCCCGTGCTCGAGCGTGCCCGGTCGATCCTTGCCGAGATTGCCTGATCCGGCGTCCTGTGACGACGGCAGACCCGCAGAGGCTAAAAGGGCGACCGGCAGCGGAACCCTGACAGTATGGACGCTTAATTCCATCAGCGATCTCGATTTCATCTCGCGCTTGGCGTCTTCCGCAAGCTGTCTGCAAGGTTCGTGCTCGGCTTAAGAATCCGCCCTATTGCGTGGAAGCTCATCTCGGCACGCTCACGCAGCTGGGACTTGTGGCCAGGGCGGCCGAACTCGGCAGCTTTGCCGAACTTCTCTGATGCCTGGGCCTGAACCTGAAATAACCGAAAAATAAGCATGTCCCCATGGTTGTCGTGAAAAAGCAAGAGGATACCATGGGGTTACATTGAAGCGGAGGTGTGTCGCCGAAATTATGCTGCGGCACGAAACAGTCCGATAAGCTCGCCCGTCCTACGCAGTTCACGCCGGCCAGACTGTAGCAGGAAAGACCATGGGCTCTGCTGAAAGCGCATGCGGCTTGCGGCGGCGCGGCTCCGGCGCGGCGACGAGCCTCTGTCGCGCATCGCCCGGTCGCTCGGCTATACCTCGGATAGCGCCTTCGCTGCCACCTTCCGCCACATTCCCGGCCGCTCGCCCGCCCGCTACCGCAGTCTGCATCGCGGCTTCTTGCAAAGCATCCGAGTACCATCCATATGACATCCATATAGATGGAAATAAATATGACCAACAATGTTTACAGACTGCGCGATAAGGGCGGCGAGTCCGAGAAGATCACCATCAATCTCGGCTATGTCGATCTCGGCCGTGTCGACCTTCTGGTGCAGGAGGGGTTTTATTCCAACCGCACCGACTTCATCCGCACGGCGATCCGCAATCAGCTTGCCGTGCATGCCGAGACCGTCGCGCAGTCGATCGACCGGTATACGCTGGAACTGGGATTGCGCGACTACAGCCGGGCGGATCTGGAGGCGGTGAGGGCCGCTGGCGAAAAGCTCCATATCAAGGTGGTGGGGCTTGCGCGCATCGCACCCGACGTCACGCCCGAACTCGCGCTCGCGACGATCGCGTCCATCACCGTGCTCGGCGCGCTGCAGGCCAGCGCGGAACTGAAATCCGCGCTGGCCGACCGCATCCGATAGTCCCATCCGGCAATCCATTGCCCGCTCAAGGCGGACAACGCACTGGCTAACCGACACAAGCCCATTTCGCAGGGAACCATGCCCATGAACAATGATTTCGCCGACGCCATGCGTCGGGCGGGGCTGTCGACGCGCGCCACAATTCTCGCCGAGGCCACCCGCATGATCCAGAACGCGCTGGCCGGGCGGCCGGCTCCGCACTGGCGCGCTCCGGCCGAGCCGGAGATCACGCCTCCGCCCAGGCGTCCGCCACCGTTTTCCATCGACGCGGATGCCGAGATCGTCGCACCTCCCGCACAATCGCAAGCCGCGCCCGAGCGGCTCGCCGCCGCATCGCCGAGGCTGCGCAGGCCCTTGGGAGAGGCCTCGCGGATCCTCCGCGAGGGGCGCCTGGCGGCCGGCGCTTTCGGCGCTCCCGACACGCCCCCGCCCCCATTCACTCGCCCGAGATGAACTTGCCGGGTATCCGCTTGCCCGGCGTGCCGAAACCGACCCCGGAAATAGCCGTTCCGGATGGGGCGCAATTCCTGTCGCGTTCCTTCACCTGCGCGGCCGGCACGCGACGCTACAGGCTCTACGTTCCCGCCAGCGCGCCGGACCGGCCACACGGCCTCGTGGTCATGCTTCATGGCTGCAAGCAGGATCCGGAAGCCTTCGCCGCCGGCACCGGCATGAACGCCGCCGCCGAGACCCACGGTCTGCTGGTGGCTTATCCGGGCCAGTCGGGCACGGACAACCCGTCGTCCTGCTGGAACTGGTTCCGGTCCTGCGACCAGATGCGGGACGCCGGGGAACCGGCGATCATCGCCGGGATCACGGCGGCGATCATGGAGGAATTCGGCCTCGATCGCAGCCGCATCTTCGTCGTGGGTCTGTCGGCGGGCGGCGCGATGGCGGCGATCATGGGCGAGACCTATCCCGATCTATACGCGGCTGCCGGAATCCATTCCGGGCTGGCCTGCGGATCGGCCAACGATGTCCTGTCAGCCTTTTCCGCCATGCGCGGGGAGGGCGACCCCGCATCGCATGCAAGACCGCACGCGGCCGCCGGCCGGCCCCCGATACGCACCATCGTCTTTCAGGGAGCGGCGGACCGGACGGTCCATCCTTCGAATGCCGAGCGGATCGTCGCGCAGGTCAGCCCGCCCGGCACGCAGGGTGTCGCGCGGCGGGAATCCGCCCGCGCGGCTGGCGGGCGAACCTATACGAGGACGACTGTCACCGACGCGGCCGGAACGCCGATCGTGGAATACTGGCTGATCGACGGCGCCGGGCATGCCTGGTCCGGCGGTCGGGCGGGCGGCTCCTACACCGATCCGCACGGCCCGGATGCATCGCATGAAATGGTGCGCTTCTTTCTGGATCAATAGTGATCGTGTAAGCGCATGCAATGGAATCCTGTTGGCCTGCTGCCGATTTCGTGGCGTTATGGTCGGCGATTGTCAGGCTTTTCTCGAATCCGCCGGGGCGCGGTTAGCGAGGCCATGGCCGAAGTTGCCGAGATGAAGCGGGCGACGGGCGGGAGGAGGCAAACTGTTTCACCGAGAAGGTGCCATTTGGTAAGGCGACGCCATCAGATCGCCACCTGCAGGGAATGTCGGTATCGGTGGTTGCGCGCCCCCGCAACCAACGATAATTGCGATGCTCCTGTATTGCCGCTTCACCGCGTCCCAGATGTCTTGGTCGACGATACGCAGCGCGGGCACTTCCTGCACGACCCCTTCGCTCTCGGGGTTGAGCCGCGAGACGCGCTTGCCCGTATTGGGGTCCTTCAGATAGCGCAGCCAGTTCCAGACCAGCTTGCCGATATAAAGCTCATTGTTGAGGATGCTGGTGCCTCGCTTCGGATTGCCGTGGATGGTCGACGGCCCCCATGCGTTGCCAAACGGTCCCGGCACGCCTTTGCGGTTCAGCGTCATGGCGATCGTGCGTGACGACAGACCGGTGAGATAGTCTGCGAAAATGCGGCGCACCACAGCCTCCTCGGTCTCGTTGATCCGGCGCTCTCCCCGGATCGCCTCGCCATCGGCGCCGAACTGGCACGCAATATCATAACCATAGCAAATGTCACCACCTGACTTGCCGTCCTCGACACGGCTGCGCAAGCTGCGCCGCGTCTTGTCGGCGAGGTCCTTGAGGTAGAGCGCGCCCATCGTGCCCTTGAGGCCGATACGCAACTCGTTAACCTCGCCTTCTGACAGGGTAACGATGCTGACACCGGCAAAGCGCATGCGCTTCTAGAAGCCGGCAATATCCTCCTGATCGCGGGAAAGCCGGTCGAGCGATTCCGTGAGGATGATGTCGAAGCGCCGCTTCAGCCCGTGGCGATCAGTTCCTGAACGCCCGGCCGCAGAAGCAACGCGCCAGAAATGGCGCGGTCCGAGTAGCTGTCGACGACCGTCCAGCCCTCACGTTCCGCACAGGCGCGGCAAAGCCGGAGCTGATCCTCGATCGAGGCATCGCGCTGGCTGTCGGAAGAATAACGGGCGTAGAGCGAGACGTTCATGAGACGGCCTCCCTATTTGCGGAGGCGCTCGTCGTCCTCCCGCTTCCATTCAGCGTCGACGAACTCCCGTGCGGTCTGCCGCGCAAGCAGGCGGACAAGCTCCCGAAGGCGCGGGTCGGGCTTCGACGGGCGGACTGACAGCACGCGGTCGGAGGAGACGAGAACCACCCGCATACCTTCGACTGTTGTTCGCCCCGGCTTCACCACCGCGCCATCCTCGCCTTCGGGCGGACCATTCCGCTACGGGCCAAGACTGGGCCTAAACCTGATGGAGGTGAATACGAAATCGCGGGCATTATTCAGCGGCTTGAACGCGACGTGGGCATCGCCAACGAAGCCTTCGCCCATCTTCATCTGCTCCTGGATGACGGCGATGGCCGCCATACCGGACACGGCTCAGGCTGCAGCGCACGCCAAGGGCGGCGAACGCTACGACAGATTCCTCGAAGCCCTCGGCCGCCGCCTAGCCAGCGAGCCACTGCTCAGGCAGGAGGTGCCGGGGGGAGTGCGGATGCTTGAGCAAGGCTAGAAAGGGTGATGGAGGAATTGCGATTATTTATCCGACCCTGCAAAATGACGACTGTGGAAAATTGTTGCGCGAATAGCAAACATGATGGTGATCATTTCCATCCGAGACTGTGCAGCGTGGTATCATCGGCAGCGTCCATCGGCTAATTCCTCGCGACCAGGCGGTCGAGGCGCAGCCGGTGCCGCTCGTCGGTGATCGCGACGACGCAGAGCTGGGTAGCGGCAATGACACCGATGGTGCCCGCACCGGCCAGAAGAAGCATGAGCAGGATCTGGTACTTGGCGGCATCCAGCGGGTCCATGCCCGCCAGAATCTGACCCGTCATGATGCCGGGCAGGACGATGATGCCGGCGCCGGCCATCTGGTTGATGACCGGAATCAGGCCATTGCGAGTGGCCGAAACCCGGATCTCTCCGAGAGCCAGAAAGCGATCGGCTCCCAATGACAGACGCGCCTCGATGGCGCGTTTCTCACGCTGGACGGACGTCAGCATCGCGTTCAGGGCAAGGCTCGTACCGTTCATGACATTGCCCAGAATGATGCCCAGCAGCGGGATCGTGTGCTGTGGATCGAGCCAAGCCGCCTCCCGTAGCGCCGTCGTCAGCGCAAGGCCTGTGACGAATACGGTTGCAATGGTGATCGGCAGGCCACCGAGTCCGAAACGCTTCCAGCCGCCAAAGCGGAATTGTTGCCGCGAGTAGACTTCATATGTTGCCGCGACGATCATCGCGGCCAGGACGAGAAGGGTCACCGCCGGCGACGCAATCGCGAAGACATAACGCAGCATCAGCCCCACGAGGAGTAATTGGGCGACCATACGCACGGCCGCGATCGCCAGCGGCCGGTGCACGTTCAGCGCCAGGAGAATCGAGAATCCCGAGGCGATCACCAGACTCAAGGCGGCGAGCAGCAGGTCTATAACGGAGAGGTTGATCGGCCTCATGGGGTGACCTCGGCCAGTCCTGCGCGCGAGAGCACATAACGGCGATCCGCGGTGCGCGCGACCTGCGCCGGATCGTGGGAAACGACGAGCAACCCTGTACCTTCCCGCTTCACGCGCATCAGCAGCTTCTCAACCCGGAGCGTGGATTCTGGATCGAGCGCCGATGTCGGCTCGTCGAGGAGCAGGAAACGCGGTCGCTGGATGAGCGCCCGTACGAGCGCCAGCCGCTGACGCTCGCCGCTCGAGACATTCTCAGGGACGGCTTCCATCAGGGTTTCGGACATGCCGAGTTCGGCCAGCAGGCGCCGCGCGGCATCGGGATCCGACATGTGGGCAGAAACAGGGGACGTCCACCATCCGGAATCGGCGGCTACATAGGTCACAAGCTGCCGCCATTGGTTCGCCGGCATCGTTTCCCGCGCCAGCTTCCCGATGTGGGCCATTCCTGTTCCGGCATCGAGGTCCGCGATCAACCGGAGCAGCGCACTCTTGCCGCTGCCCGACGGACCGGACAGTGCAACGCAACTCCCTGCCGCGACAGTCAAACTGAACGCAGAGTGGCCGTTGCCGCGCGACAGGTTCTCGACGACCAGGGATTCCGCCGCAGCGAGATCGACCGGTGAATTCGCGACTTCTCGGCTCACCACATGTAGCATTTGCTTATCACGCGTCTAGAATGCAGTGAACGCTACCAGATGGCCTTGGGAGACGCAAGCGATGGATGGCCCCTCCCGAAAGGAGTGCCTGCTGGCAAAAGCGAACAGGTTTCATGGAATGCAAATGGCTGTGGTGTGTTGGTTGCGTGCTTGCCTATTCGCGCTTGTCCGCAAGCGGTCTCCCATCCATGTTCAGGAGTCCTCGCTCCACCTGTCGGGCTCCATCCGGCCGCTCTATCCGGCCCACCCGGGAGAGCACCACGACAGGCAATATGCCGATCACCACGATCAGCAATGCGGCGATTGATGCCTCCTCATAGGTGCCCCGCGCGGCCTCGCCGTAAAGATGCGTTGCCAGGGTCTCGAAATTCAGCGGGCGCAGCAGCAGCGTCGCTGGCAGTTCTTTCATGCAGTCGACGAAGATCAGCAGTCCCGAGGAAACGAGCGCCGGCTTCGACAGAGGCAGGTGGACCTTGCGGAACACCCCTGCGGATGTCTGCCCGAGCATGCGGGCGGCATGATCCAGCGACGGCGAGATGCGGCTGAACCCGGCCTCGATGCCGCCGGTGGCGATAGCCATGAAGCGGGCGCAGTAGGCCAGAACGATCGCGGTGCCGGAGCCGAGCAGCACGAGACCGACCGACACGCCCAGATACTGCTCCGCGCCCGACGCGAGCATGCGGTCGAATGCGCCGACCGGCATGAGGAGGCCGAGCGCGAGCACCGTGCCCGGAACCGCATAGCCCACCGTGGAGATCCGCGCGGCGATTGCGGTCGGACGCCCCGGATAGGTTCGCGCGGCATAGGCGACGACAAGGCCGCAAAGCAGGATCAGAACAGTTGCGGTGGTTGAAACGGTGATGGTGTTGATGACCTCCCCCAGCAGCCTGTCCGAAAGCCCGGCGAACCGGTACCGCTTGTAGGCTTCCGCGCACAGATAGGCGGCAGGCGCGATGAAGCCGAGCACGATGGGAATGACGCACAGCACGAATGCGCCCGCTGCGCGGTACCCGGTCAACCGGGAAGGTCTCATCGCGCGTGGCCGCTGGGCCGCCGCCGCATAGCGCTGGTCGCGGCGCGCGTGGCGCTCGATCAGCACGAGGCCGACCACCAGGACCAGCATCGCAAGAGAGATCTGCGCCGCACCCGGCATGTCGGAACGGCTGACCCAGGAGGTATAGATGGAAACGGTCAAAGTCTTGACACCAAGAAACTCGGAAGCGCCGATGTCGTTCAATGTTTCCATCAGTGCCAGGCTGACACCGACTGCGATGGCGGGGCGCGCGAGCGGCAAGGCCACACGCCAGAACACATCGTGACGACGGTTGCCCAGCGTGCGCGACACTTCGACCAGGTTGGCCGCTTGCGTCAGGAACATCGAGCGCGTGGTCAGATAGACATAGGGATAGAGCACGAGCCCGAGAAGGAGAATACACCCCCACATCGATCTGATGTCCGGAAGGCGGAACTCGCGGGGACTGGAATAGCCGAGCAGATACCGCAACAGGCCCTGAACCGAACCGACGGGATGGAGAACATCGAGGTAGGCGTAGGCAATGATATAGGTGGGAACCGCAAGCGGCAGCAGCAGGCCCCATTCGAGGAATCGCCGGCCGGGAAACGTGTAGGCCGTCACGATCCACGCTGTGGTCGTGCCGATCAGCGTGGTCAGCATGCCGACGCCGAGCAGCAGAAGCAGCGTCTCCCTGAGGGCCGTTGGCAACACATACTGGAGCATATGCGGCCACAGCCCGGCGCTGCCCTCGAACGCGGTCAGGATCAGCGCGGCAATCGGAAGGCAGACGAAAGCGGCGATCGTAAACGCCGCAAGGCGCCACCTCAGCCCGGAAAGACGCCGCGAAACAGTTCTCATGGGATTGGAAACCAATGCGATCGTGATCAGCGCGAGCGGCTGCCGGCCGAGCGGGCCGGCAGCCGCAACTTATCCGGATCAGTTATCGAACCCGACTTTCTCGGCGAGTTCGCTGGCCTTCTTGCGGAAGCTGACGCCCTTGGCCAGGTCGATCGTGTCGGGCTTGAGCACGCCGTATTCGGCGATCAGGGGCGCGACCGTCGCATTTGCGTTGATCGGGTACTCGAAGTTCGCCTCGGCATAGATCTTCTGTGCCTCGTCGGACACGAGGTATTCAAGCAGCTTGACGGCCTCGTCCTTGTTCGGGGCATGGCGCGCGACGGCGGCGCCGGTGATGTTCACCTGCGTACCGCCTTCCTCGAAGGTGGGCAGGACCATCTTGATCGCCTTCGCCCACTCTTCCTGCTCGGGGCCGCCCTTACCGCTGCGCATCAGGCCGACGTAATAGGAATTGGCCACACCGATGTCGCACAGACCACCCAGGATGTCGCGCGCGACCTCGCGATCGCCCCCACCGGCTTTGCGGGCGAGATTGGCCTTCAGGCCTTCAAGCCACTTCTCGGCCGCCTCCTCGCCATGGTGGGCGATATATGAACCGATCAAAGCGATATTGTAGGGGTGCTGGCCGGAGCGGATACAGATCTTGCCCTTCCAGGCCGGATCGGCGAGCTCCTCGTAGGTGATTTCCTTCAGATCAAGGTCTTTTGCCGCATAAACCGTACGCGCGCGCAGAGATAGCGCGAACCAGTTGCCGTTCGCATCGCGCAGGGAAGCGGGGATCGTGTCGGTCAGCGCTGCGGAGTCGATGCCTTGCGTCAGCCCCTTCTCCACGAGATCGATAAGATTGCCGGCATCGACCGTCATGAGTACATCGGCGGGCGACTTGTCGCCTTCCGATGCGACGCGCTCCGTGAGGCCATCCTTCAGGAAGATCGTGTTGACCTTGATGTCCGTCGCGGCGGTGAAGGCGTCGAGCAGCGGCTGGATCAGACCCGGCTCACGGGTGGTGTAAAGGTTGACTTCCGCAGCCATGGCACCGGACTGGCCGGCCAGAGTCGCGAGGAGCGAACCCGCCAGCACAGCCCTCAACGTCAGATTATTTTTCATACTTGACTCCATCTCACTGGGCGCTTAAATAGAACTATAATGATTACAATCTAGATCGTCGATCTGATCGATGAGATGGAGTAACGACATATACCTGTAGCAGTAAACTATCTTGTTTGCTCTGGGTGCGTGCGCGATATCTATTGCATCACATTACGACGCAAACTATTGTGCATGCAGTGAGTTTCCCTATATATTAAAATAATTCAAAAAACGAGCACCTGCTCGGGAGCCACCGAAACGCGCGCTGTATCGCCTTTGCGCAGGCGGCTTCGGTCCGTGGAACGGATCCTCAGAGGCTCGGCCAACGCTGCTACAGTGATGGATGTTTCCTCGATCTCGCCGATCAGCTCGCAATCCACGACAGTGCATTCCACGCCGTCCCCGTCACAGTTCACGCGCAGGCACTGGGGACGGATGTAGACTGTGGCCTGCTCGCCGTCGGCGAAGCCAGGAGCCGCGAACCTTCCGAGAGGCGTTTCCGCGTAACCGCTCCGGCAAGCGGTCCGTACCTTGTTGAAGGAGCAGAAAAACTCCGCGGCGTAAGGGCACGAGGGGCGCTCGTAGAGCTCCACGCCCGCACCGGACTGGATGATCCTGCCGGCCCGCATGAGGACGACTACGTCGCCGGCGGAAAGCGCTTCCTCCGGATCATGCGTGACCATGATGACAGTCGTGCCCAGCTCCCGCAAAAGGTCAATGGTCTCGGTGCGGATATCGTGGCGCAATTCCCGGTCAAGGTTGGAGAACGGTTCATCCATCAGCATGATCTCGGGCTGTGGCGCGAGAGCGCGGGCAAGCGCCACTCTTTGCTGTTCTCCACCCGAAAGCATATGCGGGAAACGCATCGCCAGGCGCCCCAAACCAAGCCGCCCGATGATTTCATCGCACCGATCGCGCGCCGCGCGCCGGCCGAGCCGCTTCAGGCCGAACAGGATATTGTCCGTAACATTCAGGTGCGGGAACAGCGCATAGTCCTGAAACATGAAGCCGATGTTGCGGTTTTCGGGCTCGACGTGGCTGGCAGAGCCGGAAACCTCCCGACCATTGAGAAGCACACGGCCCCGGTCGGGCCACTCTATCCCCGCGATGACGCGCAGCAGGGACGACTTGCCGCATCCCGAATGCCCGACGAGGCAGACGACAGCACTACGCTCCACTGCCAGGGAAACGTTGTCGAGCGCCTGCACATTGCCAAAGCGGCGGGATATTCCTTCGAGTTCGAGATGACGGTCGCTTTTCATCAGCTGGATGTTCATCGGTTTTCGTCCAGAAGTTTTCTTTGGTGGGTCGATAGTTTTTGGGAGCGTGTTGCTTTGCGCAAGCGCTCAAGCTCCCCCAGCGTATACACGGCTCTCTCCGAATCCGAGGTTGCCAGGCCGAGCAGAAGCATTTCCAGACACAAGACGGTGACGCCGTGCAGTGCTATTCGTTCACTTTGACCGCGCGGAACGGCCAATACGACGTCCGCTCGCCGGGCGAATGGCATTTCATCCGCGTCGGAAACAAGCACCACCGGTATCCGCCGTCGACGCGCCTCGGCAAGTGCGACTTCCGCTTCAAGGTAGGGTTCGCCATAAGCCAGCATCAGCAGGGCATCACGTGACTCCAGGTCGAGGAGCTGGTCGGCAAGTCCCGCGCCCGTTCGGTCAAGCACGGCCTGCTTCTTGCCCTTGCGCCGCAACCGGGCCGCGAAATAGGCAGCGATATGGGCCGTCGGCCCGATACCGAAAAGCACAATCCGTTCCGCCGTATGCAGGATATCCAACGCTGCCAGCACATTGACGCGAAATGTGGGCTTGCTCAACGCGTCCAGCCCTGCGGCGAAAACGTCGAGAACCGTATCGAGCGCCGTCTCGACACTTTCCGACGTCTCGGCCAGCGTGCGCCGCAGATTGTCGAGGGGCGCGTTACGTCGACCGTAAGATGCTGAGATCTCGTTCCTTAAATCGTGCAGCCCGTCGAATCCCAAGGCCTGGACGGCACGGATGACAGTGGCATCCGATGTCCCGATTTCCCGCGCGAGATCAACGGCCGATGAGGTCAGCACCATCAGCCGGTTGGCGTCGATAAAAGCCGCTACTCGCTTGAACGTCGGCGAAAGATTCTCTCGACGACGCGCAAGACGGTCGCTGAACACATCCCGTTTCTTGGCTCGCGAGGTACCAGGCCTTGTGGACATGAGCGCCCTCTGAGATGACTATCGTCCTTGTAGTGTCTGTTACATTCAATCCATCAGAAAGTAAATGCTACGTGAGCTCCATCGGCTGTTGCTGGCCGATTCATGTGCTTCGTTAATCGCTCAAGGATTCGCTTGATCGTTGTCGTCAGCGAGCATGTGATTATTTTCGAATAGATGGCTTTAGAAATATGGGTAACTGAGAGCGCTCTACGCCGGCATGAGGCACTCGTGCAAGCATGTGCCTGAAACTTTACTGCTACATCCAACTGTGTTGCCGTTTCCCTGGCCAAGCATGCGGCATGATCATCACGAGGATCCAGGGAAGAGAATCATTATGAGGTTGAGGTGGATCTCGATCGGACCAGCGATTGCCATGCTGGCAACGTTGCCGTTCGCGTTCGCAACTGGCGGATATTCCAATGAGAACGTGGTAACGGCCGCAACCGGACACCCCGGCGTTGTGGCCCCGATGTTGAGGGATAAGCCGCTTTATGCGACTGCCGAGGAGCGGGATGAGATAGAACATGAGCAGTTAGGGAGGACAAGCCCGCCTCCGGTGCAAACCGAAGACGTTCCTCCGGCGGTCTCCCAACCCGACAACAAGGCCGCGTCTCTTCCGAACGGCACGAGCTCGATCAACGAAATCTATGGAGATTGGACGGTTTCCTGTTTAACCCCTCAAGGTCAGAAAGTCTGTCTACTCTCCCAGGTCCAGAGCAACAGTCGCACTGGACAGCGGAGCTTTGCCATCGAGTTGCGAGTCCCCAGGGATGGAAAGACCGAAGGAATCATGGTGATGCCTTTCGGGTTGGGGATCGACGAAGGGGTCAGGCTGAAGATCGACGAGCAGAGTCTGGATGAAGGCGCACGTTTTTCGACATGCCTGCCTTATGGCTGCATTGTTCCGATCTCATTCCCTACTGTCACAACAGATGCGATGATGAGGGGCACAAGTCTATTCATCATCGCTCCCACCCCCAACGGTGGAGAGCCTCATATGATTGAGGTGTCCCTCGACGGTTTCGGCGAGGCGTTCAGGCGCGTGATTCAGCTCGATGGATGATCGGAGGAGGCGATATGAACTCACTTATCGAATCCGCCGAGCAAGGACGAGGAGCCCGTGCTGCCTCACGTCGGCTGCTGCTGGTCCGCAGGCGCATGCTGGCCAACTTGCGCAAGGAAGTCGGCAAGCTTCATGATGCTGGCTATTCCACCTCGGTGATCGCACAAGCTCTTGGCATTTCTCCACGAGACGCAAGCGCCTTCTGCCCGAAGCCCTCGAAAGATATTCTAGAGATCAAGCGCCTTCGCGACGAGGTGGGCCAGTGGAAGAAACTTCCAGACCGTGCGATCAGGATTCTTCTCCGAGGGCGGTACGCATATCTCGGAGGAAACACGGATGAGGCACGTGCCCGCGCACTTTCAAGGATCGCGGCGGCATACACGATGGCTGAATTGCTTGAAGAACCGGGCATCGGGCATTCCACCGCGATACAGATCGAGCTATGGCTCGAGCACATCGGGCTCCACCTGAAAGCGGATAACCGCGCTGATATTATGTCGACAACGTAAGCTTGCCACTGATGAGTCAGCGCTTCGCGTCGGATCCGGACGATCGCCGGCCTGATCACTTTGGCCCTGCATGCGGGCGGATTGGCTTGGATGTTGCGCGAACCGATCCCCATTGCTTGTACTTGGCCGGTTGAGAAAAAGCCTGTCGAGAATTCAAAGCAGACACCGAAAAGGAGGGAACTGGCAAAAAGGCCAAAGCGCGCGAAGCCGGCACCGGCATCGAGGGCCGCCCTTGAGGCGGCTACGCGAGTTGTGCGGTCAAACCGAGATGCCGCCCGCCAGACGGTCATCTCGAACGCCGTAAGCAGTGTCCGGCGGGGCGTGAAATCGCGCGGCGAACAGGGCACGGCTTATGTCCGTTTCCGCATCGATGACAACGGCAACGTGCTCACGGCGAGCATCGCCCGTCCGTCCGGCTATCTCGAACTCGACGCCGAAGTGCTCGACCTGGTGCGCCGCGCATCGCCGGCTCCGGCACCACCATCGGATGCCAACAGGACAATCACCGCCCCGGTGCGGTTCACCGGCACGTGAACGCAGGGATGCAGGAGGCAAGAGGATCCGACCCGCATGAAAGCAACCGGAATGCCGCGCAATATCCTGCTCGCCGAGCCGTTATCCGCCGTTGTCGCCCTTGCCGCTTTGGCGCTGCTGCCGGACGCTGTTCCATCCATGCAGGAGTAACAACCGCCCCATGAAGCGGAGACCACCGTGGCTGAAAGGTCCCTTCCGATCATCTGGAGCAGGACAGGAGAACGGCGGGAGCGGACACGCCAGACGACAACAGAGGGAAAGGGGGCTGGAGGGAGAAAAGATTGGAACTGCGCCATCTTCGTTACCTTGTGGCAAGCGCCCGCAACGGCAGCTTCAGCGCCGCCGCGAACGAACTCAACGTCAGGCAACCCATCGCAGCAAGCGCATCAAGGAAATGGAAGATGAGCTCGGCGTCTTCCTGTTCGACCGTTCCACTGCGGGAGCGCGTCTCACGCCCACTGGGGAGGAGTTCGTCGTCCATGCGCACCGTATCGTCGAGGATGTCCGACGGCTCACAGAACAGGCGAAGGCGAGCGGCGTCGGCTGGCGGGGGGAGTCGTCATCGGCTTCTACAAGTCGCTCGCGATCGGCAAGCTGCGCGCCGCTCTCCACGATTTCCGCCGGAATAATCCGGAAGTCGAGGTCGAACCGTTCGAGGATTCCTTCATCGAACTGCGGGCCGGCGTGGTTGTCGGCCTTCGGCACGCCTGAGGCGCCCTCCGACCTGAAGCGGCACAAATTGCATCCGCTTCACCCTGTCGGGCCATGCAGACCATTGGGAATTCCGCAAGGGCGGTGAGATCGAGCGCATCCGCCCGAACGGCTGCTACAAGGTGACATCGAGCCTTGCCATGCGCGGTGCGCTGCTCGCCGGCTTCGGCCTTAGCCTCATTCCGCTTCCCTATGTCGCCGAGGACCTGAAGGCGCAGCGGCTCCGCGCCGTGCTGAAAGATTGGTCGAGTGTCGAGACCACGCTCTATGCGGTCTATCTATCCCGGCACCATGTCGCGCCGAAGCTGCGCGCTTTCCTTGATTTCCTGTTCGAGGAATTCGCCCGACCCGCTGCTTGACCTGCCGGCAGCAGCATGTCCCACGCGCGTTCTTGCGATAGATCAAAGACAGGTTTGGGCGAATGTGGACTCTCGGCATAAAAGATGAGTTCAAAATATATCTTTAGAATTGCTCCAGTGAACCGAATACGGGGGCGCGCGATCATGGAGGCGGGCATGAAGATGACAGGTGGAATGGCGTCGGCCGTGACCGCGGCATTGTTGTTGTCCACAACGAGCCAGTTGGCGCTGGCGCAATCCGCGGCGCCGGGAGCGGTGCTGGAGCTCGACCCCATCGTCGTCGAGGCGACGCGGACCGGCGTGGACTACACCAGCCTGCGGGAACGGCTGAACGTCATCGCCGGTGGTGTGGCGCTGGTGGAGGCCGATACGCTTGCGCCCACCGGCAACCCGACCGTGGCAACGGCGCTGGAAGGCGTGCCGGGCGTCATCGTGCAGAATTTCTTCGGCGGCAACGATCAGCCGCGTATCCAGATACGCGGCTCCGGGCTTCAGCAGAACCCGGTGGAGCGCGGTATCCTCGTGCTGCAGGACGGCCTGCCGCTCAACCGCGCCGATGGCTCGTACATCGTCGGCTTCGCCAATCCACAGCAGGCGAGCGCCATCGAGGTTTTTCGCGGCTATACGGCCAATCGGCTCGGTGCGACGGTACTGGGCGGCGCGCTGAACTTCATCTCGCCTACCGGCACGAGTGCTCCGGGTGCGCGCCTGTCCCTGAGCGGCGGCAGCTTCGGTCAGGTGAATGTTGCCGGACAGGCCGGCTTCGGCGGAGAAACATACGACGGGTTGTTGCAGGCCGACTTCACCAACCGCGACGGTTTTCGCGATTACAACGGCTCGCGACGGCTGAGCGTGAACGGCAATGTCGGCGTTTCATGGTCGGACAACGTGAAGACGCGCGTCTTCGTCGGCTATCGCGATCTCGCATTCGACGTCGCGGGGCCGCTGCCGTGGGATGCGCTCAAGGCCCGTCCCGAGCAGAACTGGGGCGGTCCGGTGGTAACGCCATCGGGCGCCATCTATCCCGGACCGAATGTCCATCGCGACCGGCCGCGGCGCGAGGCGACGCAGTTCCTGATCGGTTCGCGCACGACCGCGACCTTCGGTTCGCATATCCTCGATGGTGCGTTCGGCTATACCTATACGGACGATATGTTCCGCTTCCCGATTTCCTCGGGCGTGCGCACGACGAAGGGCGGCGATCTGACCCTGCTCGGCCGTTATGCCTACAAGCCCGACGCGGCAAGGCCGCTGCCGCTGTTCGAGGCGACGGCGCAATATACGGTAGGTTCCGCCGATCGCGGCAATTATCTCAATATCGGCGGCCAACAGGGGCCGCAGTTCGGCCGGAGCGATCTCGACGCCTCGACGCTGGCGCTGTTCGCGGGGTTCAATATCCCGTTGTGGGACAAGTTCACCCTCTCGCCCGCGATCTCCTACGCCCACGCGACACGCGAAAACAGGGACCGCTGGGCGCTGCCGACCCGCCCGACGGCGGCCTTCAACCCGTCGCGGCCCGCGATCCTGCTGCCCAACGGCGCGGTGCCGACACAGGATACAAGCTACGACCGCACCTATGACGGCTGGAGCCCCAGCCTCGGCGTAACCTATCGGCCGAATGAAAATCACACGATTTTCGCCGCCGTCAGCCGCAGTTTCGAGCCGCCGACCCACGATGATCTGCTGGCGACCGTCAACGGCACGCCCAACAGCAGCCCCGGACGGCCCAATCCGCCAAGCCCCTTCCTGGCTGCGGCGGCCTTCGCGACGCCCGATCTCGACGCGCAGACCGCCACCACCATCGAGGCAGGATGGCGCGGACGCTATGGCGACGTCTCATGGGACGCTGTGACCTATTATTCATGGGTGGACGATGAGCTGCTCAGCCTGCGCGATGCCACCGGCGCGTCGCTCGGCGCGATCAACGCCGACAAGACGACACATTTCGGCGTGGAACTGGGGCTCGGCGCGAAGCTGTGGGACCGCTGGTCGGGGCGTATAGCCTATACCTACCAGGACTTCCGTTTCGATAACGACCCAGTGCGCGGCAACAACTTGCTTGCCGGGGCGCCGCGTCATTTCGTGACGGCGGCGCTGCAATTTCAGGCGACCGACAAATGGACGTTGCAGGGCTCGGTGCGATGGTCGCCGGCACGGACGCCCGTCGACAACATGAACACCCTCTGGGCCGGCTCATGGGCGGTAGCCGACTTCCGCACCGAATACCGCATCAACGACACGTTCTCGGTATTCGGCGAGATCACCAACATCTTCGACGAAACCTATGCCGCCTCGACGCTGGTGGTCGATCAGGCACGCGCCGACCAGTCGGCATTCCTGCCGGGTGACGGACGCGGGTTCTTCGCCGGGGTCAAGGCAACTTTCTGATCGTTTGTCCAAAGGACAGGAGATGACTATGGTCAATCGCCGTTTGTTCGTCACCGGCCTTGCGCTCGCCGGCCTGTCGGCAGGCATATCTGCGCGCCCTGTCGCGGCTCGCGCCGCCGAACCGCTGGTGCTGTGGGGGCCGCCTGCCGCTCCGTCGATCGTGCTGGCGCAGGCGGTCGCCAGCGGCGCGCTGAAGGAGATCGCCCCCGACGTTTCGTTCAAGATCTGGAAGACGCCCGACGAGATGCGGGCCGGCGTCAGCTCCGGGACGTTCCGGGCGGTCGTCGTGCCGACCTATGTCGCGTCGAACCTCTACAACCGCGGTCTCGGCGTGCGGCTTCTCAACGTGCTGACCGACGGGCTGCTGTTCATCATCGCCCCTGCCGGTGCGGTGAGCGATGTCGCGAGCCTCAAGGGCAGAAAGGTTGCGGTGCCGTTCCGCAACGACATGCCGGACTTCATCTTCCGCCGCCTGCTGGCGTCCGCGGGCCTTGCCGCCTCCGATGTCGGGATCGATTACTCCGGCACGCCGGCGGAGGCGGTGCAGTTGTTGCTGACCGACCGCGCCGATGCCGCCCTTCTCACCGAACCGCTGGCCAGCGCCGCCATCCTGCGCGCGGGCGCGGTCGGCAAGACGCTGGAGCGCGCCGTCAGCGCCCAGGATGTTTGGAAGACCGTTACCGGCACGCCGGTCATTCCGCAGGCCGGCCTTGCAATCACCGATGGGCTGAGTGCGGATCTCGGCGCTGGCGGCATCGCGGCTTTGCAGAAGGCGCTGGAGGACGCGCTCGCCCGGGTGCTGAAGGACCCGGCCGGCGCCGCCGCCATTGCCTCGCCGGCGCTGGAATTGCCGGCGCCGGTGATCGAGCGGGCCATTCCGTTCAGCAATCTGGTGGTCCGCCGCGCCAGCGAGGCAAAGGCGGATCTCGCCATCCTGTTCGACGCTCTTGCCGAGGCGGACCCGCGCATCATCGGCGGAAAGCAGCCCGATGACGGTTTCTTCGCCCTTTGACGAAAGCGGCCCCGACGCAAGCGGCCCGGCGCGCCGCGTCGTGCTCGCACGGCTGCATGCAGGCTGGCGATCGCTCATGGCCGCTGCTGTCTGGCTCGGCCGTTATGTCTGGGCCGGCTGGGTCGGTCTCGCGGGGCTGTTCTGCCTCGTGGCGGCGTGGCAGGCAGGGCACGAGATCTACGGTTCGTTCATCCTGCCCGCGCCGCTGGAGACGGTGACGGTGCTCATCGGCCTGTTCGAGGGGCCGGAACTGGCACAGGCGGCGTCCGAAACGGCATGGCGCGCGCTCACCGGTCTTCTGCTTGCAGCGGGCCTCGGCACGCTGGCCGGGGTGGTTGCGGGCTATTCCTTCGCCACCATGCGTATCATGCGCCCCATCGTCACCGTGATGCTCGGCGTACCGCCGATTGCGTGGATCGTCCTGGCGCTGATCTGGTTCGGGTCGAGTGGCGGTTCCGCCGTTCTCACGGTGGTGCTTGCGTCGTTCCCGATTTCCTTCGCCGGTGCGCTGGAGGGCGTCGCCACCCGTGACCGGGCGCTCGACGCCATGGCGCGCTCGCTCGGCGCCTCGCTCACGATGCGCTTTCGCTCTGTCACCCTGCCACACCTCATGTCCTATCTGTTCCCGGCCTGGACCACAACCGCCGGCAACGCCTGGAAGGTCACGGTCATGGCGGAGCTGCTGTCGAATACCGGCGGCATCGGCGGGCAGCTCGCGACGGCGCGGGCGCTGTTCGACATCCCGTTGGTGACGGCGTGGATACTGCTCGCGGTGGCGTTCGCGCTGATCACCGAATACGGCGTGCTCAACCCTGTGCGGGAAATGACGGAACGCTGGCGCAGCGCCGGGCTGCCATGGGGTGTCAAGCGGTGAAGCTCGCACTCGACAGGATCGGCCATGCCTGGCTCGGACGGACCGTGTTCGAGGATTTCGACCTCGTGCTGGGCGAGGGCGAGGTGGTGGCGCTCGTCGGCCCTTCGGGCTGCGGCAAGACCACGATCCTGCAGATCGCCGCCGGTCTCGTCGAGCCGTTGCGCGGACGGGTGCGCCGGCATTATCGCCGCCACGCCGTGGTGTTTCAGGAACCGCGCCTGCTGCCGTGGCTGACGATGCGCGACAACATCGCTTACGGGCTCACGGTCGCGGGGGTGAACAGGGACGCGCGCCGCGCGGTCGCCGAGGCGCGGGCGCTCGACGTCGGGCTCGAACCGGATGACCTCGACAAATACCCGGTCGAGCTGTCCGGCGGCATGCGCCAGCGCGCCGCCGTGGCGCGGGCGCTCGCCGTGGAGCCGGACGTGGTGTTCTTCGACGAGCCGTTCACGGCGGTCGATGTCGGACTCAAGCGGGCGTTGCAGGATCTGGTGATCGCGGCGGCGCGGCGAGCGCACTTCTCGGCGCTGTTCGTCACCCACGACCTCGCCGAGGCGGTGCGGGTGGCGCATCGGCTGGTCGTGTTGTCGGGCCGCGACGGCCGCGTCGCGGACCGGCGCACCATTGCGGGAGAGCCCGGCGCGCGCAGTAACCGTGCGATCTTCGACCTTGTCGAAAGCTGGTCGAACGATCCCGTTTTCTCCGAGCTGTTCGACGCCGACCGGCGGGTGCGCGCATGAGCTGCCACCGCACGGCTTCCGCCGACCTGCCGCCGGTGCTCACCGAAGGGTTGCGGCTGTTCTTTCCGGCAGCGGCGTTCCACGGGGCCCTTTGGCCGCTCGTGTGGGTCGCTCTCTACGGACTCGATCTGCCGTTTGCGGCCGCGATTCCCTCGAGCCAGTGGCATGCGCACGAGATGATCTACGGCACCTATGCCATGGCGCTGGCGGGATTCATGACCTCCGCAATGCCGGAATGGACCGATACGCCGCCGCGCCGGGGACATGCGCTTCTTCTGCTGCTGGCGCTGTGGCTGCCGGGCAGGCTCGTCGGGCTCGTGGGCGCGGATGCGTTCTCGCCGCTGGCGGGCGTGGCCGATACCGCATTCCTTCTCGTGCTCGGATGGTACGTGCTGTGGCCCTTGTGGCTGCGCCGCAGCGCGCGGCACGGTTCGTTCGTCGTGTGGACCGCGCTTTTCGCGCTGACCGAGATCGGCATCCGCGTCGCATGGTGCGTCGGGGATTTCGCCCTGTCACACCGCTTGCTGATGGCGGCAGTATGTATATTCATGGCCTTCTTCACGCTGTCGGTGGCGCGCATCGGGGTCGTGGTGATCAATCTGGCGCTCGACCCGAGCGGGGAAACCACGCCCTACCGCCCGCATCCGGGCCGCCAGAACCTCGCCGCCGGCATGGTGACGCTTTACGGAGCGGCAGCGCTCGTCTTTCCTGCCTCCTCCGCGCCGGCGTTCCTGGCTCTTGCGGTCGGGGCGGCCTTCATGGATCGGCTGACCGAATGGTTCATCGGCCGCGCCCTGTTCAGGACCGAGGTACTGGTGCTGGCACTTGCCAATCTGTTCGCGGGCATCGGTTTTTTCGTCATCGGCCTTGGCGGGCTCGGCCTCGATATCGCGGGCGTGGCGATGATGCCGTCCACGGGCGTGCATCTGCTGACCCTCGGCACACTCGGTATGGCGGTGATGGCCGTGTTCATCATCGCCGGGCTGCGCCACACGGGACGCGAACTGGTGCTGCCGTGGCAGGCCCATGCGGCGGTGGCGGCGATGTCGGCGGCAGCCCTCGTCCGCGTCGCGCCCGAACTCGGCATCGCGGCCTTCCTCATGGGGCCCCATTACGTGCTCGGCGCAACGCTGTGGGCGGGTGCCTTTGGCTTGTGGCTGCACGCCTTCCTGCCGATGATGAGCGCGCCCACGGTCGAGCCGTTTCCGAATGGTAACCCCACCTCGTGATCGGGCGTCAATCCTGCACGATGATTTCCTCGACCCCTGCCGGGTGCACTTGTCCTCCGGGCTCCGCCATCATCTAAAAAGTCAAATATCTCACGGGTGTTGCGGGATCACCACAGTCTTGGTGCGCATGCAGGGGTATCAGATGCTATCCATTTATAGAAACAGGATAATTTCTATATTCAAGAAGTGAATAAAACAAAAAATAGGACAATTTATTGAATTTATAAATTCTAAAATAATATCCTGTTTCAAGTGATTAAATTGTAGGAACACAATAATGATTGAGCCGTAATTTGAGGAGATTACACTTTTGGAGTACTTGCTTTCTGCAGTTGATGGAGAAAGCGATATGCCCAGATTGCATTTGTGGTTCACACGGGTCAGTGTAGTCACGCTCCTGGTAGCGGCATTCCAGCCTGCGCAGGCGCAGGATGTAACGGAACCTGCTTCTCGAAACCGCGAAGCTTCGCTCGCACGGGCGGCTGCAAGCGAGACAGCGGAGGCCGTTGAGCTGGATGAAATATCCGTCGTCGCCACGCGCCGCACCGCGCAGGTTCTCGACGTACCTGGCAATGTCAGCGTGATCTCCCGCAGCCAGCTCCAGAACAACATCGTTCAGGATAATCAGGACCTCGTGCGCTATCAGCCGGGCATCACGGTCGGCCGCCAGACCTCCGGGACCGATCCGTTCGGGAATGTCGGCGCGTTCACCATCCGCGGCGTTTCCGGCAACCGGATACAGATGCAGGTGGATGGTACGCGCGTGGCGGAGCGCATCACCGACGGCAACCGCAATTTCGTCGACCTCTCCCTGCTGAAGGCGGTTGAAATCGTGCGCGGCCCCGGTTCAGTGCTGTGGGGCGCGGATGCCATCGGCGGCATCGTGGCCTACCGCACGCTGGATCCCGACGATCTGCTGACCGATCCGAAGAAGCCCTACGCGTTGCAGGTCGAGAGTGGGTACGACAGCCTCAACAACGCCTTCACCAAGACGGGCATCGCCGCCTTCCAGTTCTCGCCCGAATGGCAGGGCCTGCTGGCGTTCACGCACCGCAGCTATAACGAGGCGGAGCTCCGCAAGGCGCGCGCGGACGGCGGCCGCTGGGGCTGTCCGCGCGTGCCGGACGCCATCCGCTGCGACGAGTTGAACCCGCTCGATGCCGACGTCTGGAACGGGCTGGGCAAGCTCGTCTGGCGTCCTTCGGCCGACCACCAGTTCCGGCTGACCGGCGAGGGCTTCAGATCCGAAAGCACTGTGGACCAGCGCTACGATTTCGGCCGCCAGACCACGGGCGCGTTCAACGGCCCCTACATCCGCGAGCAGGAACAGACCCGCTACAGGGTTTCGCTCGACCACGAATGGGAGGTGAAGGCGAAATTTCTCGATCAGCTGAAATGGCAGCTGTCCTATTCGCCGCAAAAGCGCGACCTCACCTCGAACCGCTTGCAGGTACTCGCCAACGGCCAGCAGCAGACGACCTATAGCGAAACCAACTACGAGGAGAAGTTTGCGCAGTTCGATATCCAGGGCACGTCGAGCTTCGGCTTCCTGGGGGCGTCGCACGTCCTGACCTATGGTTTCCAGGGCGATCACACGAAGACCGATTATGAAAATCTTACGATCACGCGCAATCTGACGACGGGCGGGACGACCATCGCCCGCGGTGGCGGTTTCAATTTCGCCAATGCCACCACAACCCGCGCCGATCTCTACGTGCAGGACGAGATCCGGCTGTTCGGCGACCGGCTCACCGTTACACCGGGCGTCCGCTGGGCCAATTACACCATCGATCCGCGTACCAACGCCGATTACAAGGTCACGCCCGGCGCCGAGCCGCGCAAGCTCGACTCGACCCGCTTCGTTCCGCAGGTCGGCGCCCTGTTCAAGCTGGACGACACCTATTCCGTCTACGCGCGCTACGCCGAAGGCTTCAAGATGCCAACGGCGCAGCAGCTCTACATGTCGTCGCCGGGAGCCACCTTCAACCTCGTGCCCAACCCCAATCTGCAGCCGGAGAAGGTTCGCTCCTACGAGGGCGGTCTGCGCGGGCAGTTCGACGGGAACCGCTATTTCGACAGCGCGTGGTTCTCGATCGGCGCCTTCTACGCGGACTATACCAACTTCATCCAGAGCCTGGTGGAGGTGCCCGGCTCGGAAAACGACTACACGTCGCGCAATCTCTCCAGCGTCGACATCTGGGGCATCGAGGCGTCGGCCGAGGTGCAGCTCACGCAACAATGGGCGCTCAACGGATCGCTGTCGTGGCAGCGCGGCGAGCAGAAGGCGGAGCCGGGCGACCGCACGACCCCTATAACGACGCCATTCCGCTTACAGGCACTCTCGGCGTGAAATGGACGAAGGTGGAATGGGGGCTTGAGGCGGAATTCACCGGCATTTTCGCACAGAGCGTCAAGCGCACCGCCGATCCCGACACGTTCCGCCCCGGCGGCTACGCGGTGTTCGACGCCTTCCTCAACTGGTCGCCCAAGATCAAGGACTGGGGTTGGAACGGCATCGAATCCGTTTCCATCCGAGCCGGCGTGCAGAACATCTTCGACAAGCGCTACTTCGACTGGCCGCTTGGCTACTCCTTCGGCAATCAGCCCTCACCGGCCTCGCAGGCCGTCAGCAATCCGTTGGAACTGCAGACTGCCCCTGGCCGCACCTTCAAGGTCAGCGCACAGGTCAAGTTCTGAGCCATTGCCCGCACCGGCCAGCGTCGAGGGGCGCGGGCGATCCACCCGTTTCGCTTTATGGAAGCCATATTCCATGAGTACAGAAAACAAGGCCGGCAAACCGGCGCCGCGCGAAATCCTGTCGGCGGATTTCACCGCCATCCTCGAGTGCGTTCCGGCGTTCGGCAAGGTCATGGTCATGACCCGGCTGGGCGGCGCGACGCACGAGCGCATCGGGCCGGTGGGCAGCATCGCAAGCGAGGGCGAACAGGTGCGTCTTGGCGGTGACATCCACAGCGCCGTCATCGACACCGGTCGTCTCGCCAGCGCGGTCGCCGACCGTTCCGTCGTCCTGGGCGGGAACGTGCTGCCGCGCGTCGAGTTCCAAGATGCGCGGGAGGAGGTGATCTTTTCCGTCATCGCCCTCGACGGCCTCGATCCCTTCGATGCTGCGCTCGCGTCGCTCGGCCGCGGCCAGCCGGAGGCGGAAAAGGAAAAACCCCCGCGCGAGCAGTCGACCGTCGCAGATGACGACGCTGGCGCGCAACTCCTCGGCAAGATCCAAGCGGGGCGCGCGCCCGTGACGATCCGGGTAGCGCGCCCGGGTTTCGAGCAGTCATGGACCGGCGTCGTCGCGGACGTGAAGCCGGGCGGCGGCTTCATCAATGTCATGACTCCCGATTTCCATCTGCACCTGCGGGGCGGGGCGGTGGCGCGCTGGGAGCGGGAAACAGACGGCGGAACCGTCGTCTTCCATGCCGCGGGGCCGTCGGGCGAACGTAGCGGGCTGACCGTGAGCGGCCCGGCCGCGGCTTTCGGGGAGGAGGGGCCGTGACCGCCGGAATGGACGCGAGCACCATGGAAATCGCCCACGAAAGGGGGGCCTGGCTCGATCCGGTGACGGGCGAGGTCATGGATCAGCAGGTGCTCATGCGCGCGCTGGCCGGCCAGCAGGCGGTGCTGCTGGGAGAAAGACACGACATTGCCGAAATCCACCGCTGGCAACTGCATGTCACCACGTATCTGCACGGCCTGCGGCCCAATCTCGCGGTGGGCTTCGAGATGTTTCCACGGCGCCTGCAGCCGGTCCTCGACCGCTGGGTGGCGGGCGGCTACGATACAGCGACGTTCATCGAGGAGAGCCAATGGCGTCAGGTCTGGGGATTCGACCCGGCGCTCTACCTGCCGCTGTTCCACTTCTGCCGGCAGCAGCGCGTTCCCATGCTGGCGCTCAACTGCCGCCGCGGGCTGGTGACGGAGGTCGGCCAGCAAGGCTGGGAGGCGATCGCAGAGGCGGACCGGGACGGGCTGACGCCTGCCGCGCCCGCCCTCGACGCCTATCGGGAATATCTATTCTCCATCACGCGGGGACCGCCAACGCGCAAGGCGTCCTCGCCCGGCGACCCGGCCTATGACCGTTTCGTGCGCGCCCAGCAGACCTGGGACCGTGCCTTTGCCTGCAACATCGCGCGTGCGATCGCGGCTGCGCAGGCGGCCGGTGACGCGCCGCCGCTCGTGGTCGGGATCATCGGCCGCGGCCACCTCGAATACGGCTACGGCACGCCCTACCAGCTGCGCGATCTCGGCATCGACGACGTGGCGGTGCTGCTGACCAACGACCGCGACACGCTCACGATCGAGCAGGACCGACGCATCGCGGAGGCCGTGTTCCGCATCGATACGCCGGAACCGCCTGCCGAACGCGGCGAAAGGCCTCGCCCGGCGCCCGAGGTCCGAACCAACCCCGGTTGACTTTCATGCTCGTGCCGCTCGTCCTGCGCCGGATCGCCCGCCTGCTGCGCCTCTGTATCGTCGGAGAGGGCGGGCGGCTGGCCGCTCTCTATTTCGTCGTCGTCATCGCGCTCGGCTTCATCGGCATCACGGTGTCGATCTGGCAGATCAACTGGAACGCCGATTTCTACAATGCGCTGCAGAAGGTCGACGGGCCGGAAATCGTGCGCCAGATCGGGATTTTCGGGGTGATAACCACTACCACCGCCGCCCTTTACCTGTCCGGCAGATACATTCTGAGCCTGGCACAGATCCGCTGGCGGCGCTCCCTGACCGAGGCGGCGCTCGACCGCTGGCTCGGCAACAAGGCCTATTGGCATCTGCGGGCCGGGAACGGCGCACACCCGACGGTCGACAATCCCGACCAGCGGATTGCGGAGGATTGCCGGCTGTTCGTCGAGCTCGTGACGGACCGGGGCACCGAGCTCATCAATTCCGTCGTGGCGGTCGTGTCCTATTTCGTCGTGCTGTGGAGTCTGTCGACCTTTGCCCTGTCGTTCACGATTTTCGGGTTCACGGTCGAAATCCCTCGCTACATGGTCTGGGCTGCGCCCGTCTACGTGCTGCTGTCGAGCCTCGCCACCCATTGGCTCGGCGCGCCGCTGAAGCGCCTGCATTACACGCAGCAGAAGCGCGAGGCCGATTTCCGCTTCGCGCTCGTCCATATGCGCGAGGCGAACGAGGCCATCGCCCTGCAAGACGGAGAGGAGGCCGAGCGTCGCATTCTCGGCCAGCGTTTCCACGCCATCATGGCGAACTGGTACGAACTGATCCGCAGGGATCTGATCCTCGGCTGCTTCACGCGGCCTTTCATGCAAACCGTCCTGCGCATCCCGACCTTCCTGGCGCTGCCGGCCTTCATCGCCGGCAAGCTGACGCTCGGCGGTCTCATGCAGGTGGCGAGCGCCTTTTCCAACGTGGTCACGACATTGTCGTGGTTCATCTTCAAGTACCGGGACCTCGCGGAACTCGCCGCGACCGCATCCCGCCTCGACCAGTTCATGACCGCGACTGAAGAAGCCGCCGGCCTGAAGGGCGGCCTGACGGTCGTCGATACGGACGCCGACGTCCTGCGGGTGAGGGGTGTCACGCTGCGCAATCCGGAGGGGGGGGTGCTGCTCAAGGTGCCGGACTTTTCCGTGGCGCGGAATGAGGTCATCTGGATCAAGGGCAGCAGCGGCCTTGGGAAAAGTACGCTGCTGAAGGCGATTGCAGGTCTATGGCCGTACGGGGAAGGCCTGATCGAGCGCCCGCGCGGCAGGCGCCTTTTCCTGCCACAGCATCCTTATCTGCCGCTTGACAACCTCGCCGCCGCCGTCACCTATCCGCTGCCCGCCGGCAGCCTTTCCCCCGGCGATATGGAAACCTGGCTGGCGAACGCTGGCCTTGCCGGCCGTATTGCGGAAGTCCATGCCGCCGAGCCGGCGACGACAGCCCACAGGGGCCTGTCCGGCGGCGAGCTGCAACGCCTCATGCTCCTGCGCGCGATTGCTGGCAAACCGGACTGGGTGTTTCTGGACGAGCCGACCAGCGCCCTCGATCCGCACATAGAAGAGCGCACGCTCATTCAGCTGCGGCAGGCGCTGCCGGACGCAAGCCTGATCATTGTTGCCCATCGCCCTCCGGCAGGGCTGGCCATCACGCGATGCATCGATATGGAGGCGGTGGACGGGAGGACAGCGGATGCGGCATTGACGGCAGGTGCGTCGTTACCAATTTGAGAGAAGCGAAACCGAAATGCGCTGGAGAAATATACAATCTAAACTCATAGAATTGTTCAAAGGTGATGGTGGATGAGTGTTTCCCACGCAGGTGGTTTGTGAAGTCAGGCTTCTTGCTGCCAAGGATTGATGTCCATGACACCAGCTGCCGCGAAAGCCACGGAGGCAGCTAGAGCGAGTTCTGATCGATCAGAACTCGCTTGAAATCAAAAACTTTAAGCATGCCATCGTTTCCGTGAAATAATGTCATGCTCTAGCAAACACGATCCGTAGTTGGCACAACGAGCGTTCGCACAAAGCCGGACGCCGGCATCGAACCCCTGCTCGACGATGTCCACGAGCCGCCCCTGGAAACGAGATCAAGCTCGACCTTGGGATGATGAGCGAGGAATCGCGGACAAGAAGTTCCAATGGATCCGCGGCACGACCGCGCGGTGGGATGGCTAGCTCGAATTCCGGCGCCGCCCGGATCCGATGCTGGACTGGTTCGCAAGGCATATGTCCTGAGCGAACGGATCCGGCATGAGTGCTGACGCATCAGCCTGGGGAAGCCGCGTGCCGCGATGCGACCGGCCGCGCCGTCATTGGCCAAAAAGGGGCGCGATCATCAGCGTGCGTCATCGTCCTAACGATAGAGAAAATGGCGCTTGCATATCACGAAAATTCGGATAACGTTGGATCCAATGTAACCCAATAATAATCTGGGGGTGCACTTTTCTCTATATCGTTCGGTACGACGGCTTGGGCTTCGCTCAGCTGACTTGATTGGAGCGCGGCATCCTGTCCCGCGCTGCCCGATGTCCAAGGGTAGCGACTGCCGTTTGCAACTGGAGCAGCGCTTCCTGGTGGGGAGCCAAAATATCACAATTACAAAAACATCTGGCCAATTATAAGACTGGGGAGGAAAGAGAATGCGTAACTTATCTGGACTATTGCCAGTGCTGTGTACCGCTTTTATCGGCTTTTTGGCGCCGCAGGCCCTCGCGAGCGACCCTGGAATTATTGAAGAGGCAAAGAAAGAAGGGAAACTTGTACTGTATACAGGCGCCGATCGACGTGCGGCGCAAAGTCTTGTTGATGCCTTTCAGCTGAAATATCCGTTCATTTCAACCGAAATGGTACGGGCTTCGTCGTCGAAGCTAGCAACACGTATTGATGCAGAGATTGAGGCTAACCGGGTTGGCGCCGATGTTTTTGAGTTTTCGACATTGTATCTGACGGAATCGCTGATGAAACGTGGCGAGATTCTTCAGTATGATTCTCCTGAATACGCTGCGTATCAGGACCCGTACGTCGAGCCGGGTTACTGGGCGGCAACTGGCGTTGCCAACATCATTATTATGTTCAATTCGCAATTGGTCGAACCGGCCGATCACCCGAAGAGTTGGTGGGATCTAACCAAGCCGTACTGGCGCAACAAACTTGCGATCGACAATCTCGAGGTTTCCGGAACAGGCTATAACTGGCTCGTCGCGATGGTTGATGATGAACGGTTCGGTTGGAAATTCATCGAAGAACTTGGAAAGAACAAGCCGGCTCTCGAGCGCGGACATGCAGGCATCGCTCAAAAGGTCGCAGCGGGCGAATATGCCGGCGCGATAGAGATGTCGGACTTTCACCTCAAAAACGTACGAGATAGCGCAGCAGGGGCGCCTGTCCAGGGTGTTTGGCCAGTTGAGGGCGTTCCGAGCGAACCTTGGACCATGGGCATTCTAAAACGCGCGGCGCATCCAAATGCAGCCAAGCTGTTTCTGGATTTTGCTCTTTCGAAAGAAGGTCAGACGAATCTCGTGAATGTCACGGGCTGGGGCTCGGCTAGGGCGGACGCACCTGCGCCGGACTTCGAAGAGGCTCTTTCTGCCGCCGACATAAAACCAATCAGAACGAACAAGTCGGCGGACGAAGCCCTTAAGGTCCGTGATGAATACGTCCGGAAGTGGAAAGAGCTGTGGGGCATCCGGTAACGCCAAGGAGCAACTGCCGACATCTTCGGATTAAAGAGAGATCATGACCAAATCTGTAGATGATCTTGCCGATTGGCTTATGCCTGATCGGGCTGCTCTGTTGGTCATAGATATGCAGGTCGATTATGTCGCCGCAGACGGTCATCTTGCACGGAGGGGGCAGGACGTATCAGTCATCGAGCAAATTGTACCGACTATTGCTCATTTGATAGCGTCCGCTCGCTCCGCACAAGTTCCAGTGATCTACTTCAGGCAGACCGCATATGCTGACGGCCGTATATCGAGTGCAGCGCGAGCCCGCTATAAGAAGCGCGCGAAGCCCGGTTTGGGGAATGTATATCCGCTTATCGGAACACGGGGGTACGATATTATCCCGGCGCTCAAGCCTGATCCGAACGACACGGTTATAGACAAGGTCCGCTCGAGTGCATTTAGGCTCACCCCACTCGACCTGCTTCTAAGGTGCACCTGGCGGACCACGGTCGTAATATGCGGCGCCGTTACCGAGGGTTGTGTACATGCGACGGTGCAGGATGCCGCGAACTACGATTACCTACCGATCGTGATCGGTGATGGCGTCGGCTCAAACAGGCCGGAGCTACATAGAGCTGCCATGACAATAATGGAATATCGTCATGACATATGTACGTCAAGCTATGTGATCGGTATCTGGAACAAGCATGCCGTTAAATAAAAGTAAATATCATTAGCCAAGGACATGCTGGATGACAACCCTCGAAATAACTACAGTCCCGATGAGTGTCTCTGATCGCGTAAAACAGGCTGTCACCTTGGAAATGGTCGTGACCATTGCCGTGATGTTGATTCTGATATGGTTTGTCCTCTACCCCTTGCTGGTATTGTTAATCGGAAGCGTTCGCAGCGAGCTTTCTGTTCAGTCCGGGGTGTTCACATTATCAAATTTCGCCAGTGTGCTTTTCGAGTCAGCTAATAGAACGGCCATAATAAATACTATTGTGAGCTCGCTAATTGCGACGCTGTTTTCCGTAATCATTGGCGTCGGTCTTGCTTGGATCACAAGTCGCACCGATACCCCGTTTCGTCACTCGTTTGATAATGCTTTCGTTATTCCTTATTATCTATCGCCATTCGTCGGTGCGGTTGCTTGGACATTCTTGGCCAATCCACGAATTGGGCTCCTCAACACTTTTTTTATGCAAGCGATGGGCTTTTCGGAAGCACCACTCAATATATACACCGTCACTGGACTCGTCTTTGTAATGGCGCTTTATTATTCGCCAATCGTTTTTCTTTTCGTTGCGGGTGCCCTGCGTTCGATGGACCCCTCTCTGGAGGAGGCGTCCCGAATGCATGCGGTCGGGCCATTGGGTACAACCCTTCGCGTGACGCTGCCGGTCGTCATGCCCGCCATCACATCCTCTGCATTACTCGTCTTCTTGAACGCGGCCGGCCAGTTCGGCATCCCTGCAATTATCGGGGTGCCGATGCACTATGACGTTATTACAACAAGGATCTGGTATAATTTAGGCTACTTTCCACCGAAATACACGGAATCCGCAGCGTTTGCGGTCGTGTTGCTGTGTTTCTCAACCATTGTTGTATTTCTTCAGCATCGGATTCTGGCGCGAAAGAGCTATGCGACGGTGACAGGCAAGGGATTCCGGCCGTCGCCGAACAAGCTCGGGGTATGGCGTTATTTAACACTGACCATCTGCCTGTTATACGTGTTTATGAGCATTATACTTCCCTATGGGGCCCTCTTCTTCACGTCGTTCCAACCATACTTAAATTTCAAATTTGACCCAAATCTATGGACCTTTGATAAGTACGTAGAGGTTCTCTTTCGCAATCCGGTGACACTTCGTGCGATACTGAATAGTTTCATTCTGGGAGTTGGCGGCGCCACACTTACGATTTTTCTATCGCTGATAGTAAGCTATGTGGTCATGAGGACGAAGGTTCCTGGGAAAAATTTCCTCTCCTATCTTTCGACTTATCCGGCAGGCGTACCTGCCGTCGTCTTCGGCGTTGCGCTTCTGTGGGCATATATCTACTTGCCAATACCAATCTATGGTACAATTTGGATGTTGCTCATCGCTTATATTGCCCACTATATTCCCTTCGGTGTACGGGCGACTGATTCCGGATTTACGCAAATTAGCCGCGAGCTGGAAGAGAGTTCGCGTATGCACGGGGAAACATGGTTGGGAACTATGCGCAAGATCGTTGTTCCCTTGCTTAAACCGGCGCTCACGGTTGGTTGGATTCTCCTGTTCGTGGAGTTCATCCGTTCTCTCAGCCTTTCAATCCTGCTTTATTCGAACGACAGTATAGTAATGCCGGTGATAATTTATGAACTTTATGAAACCGGCGCTTATCCCGCACTTGCGGCCTTCTCGGTCGTACAGACCATTCTCGTCTTCGCTGCGATCTATGCAGCAAAGAAGATCGCTCGTGTAGACAGTTTCATGCAGCTAAAGTGAGGCGATGATGGAGGCAATCAGCATCCAAGGTATTTCAAAGCGGTATGGGGACGTCACTGCATTGCATGAAATCAGTCTTAGCGTCAGAAAGGGCGAGTTCGTCACGCTACTCGGCCCGTCGGGATGCGGAAAGACAACGACCCTGCGAACTCTCGCCGGTCTCGAGCGCGCTGACACCGGACGAATTCTGATCGATGGCCACGAGATGTTCTGTGCAAAAGCCGGACGTTTCGTGCCGCCGGAGAGACGCGGTCTGGGCATGGTTTTCCAATCTTATGCAATCTGGCCGCATATGACGGTTTATCAGAATGTAGCATATGAGCTTGTAGCCCGGCGGCTACCAAAGTCCGAAATTCGGACGCGCGTTCGTGAGGCGTTGGCCATAGTGGGCCTGGAAGGCCTTGATGATCGTCCGGCGACCAATCTCAGCGGAGGCCAGCAGCAGCGGGTAGCGCTTGCTCGCAGCTTGGTCGGTGAACCGCGGGTCCTTCTTCTCGACGAGCCGCTTAGCAATCTGGATGCCAAACTGCGTGAACGTATGCGCTTTGAGCTGAAGCAGCTTCAAAAGCGTCTTGGATTGACAACCGTCTATGTTACCCACGATCAAGTCGAGGCTCTTGCCTTGTCGGATCGTATTATCGTCATGGATCGTGGGCAGATAATTCAAGATGGCACTGGGCGCGATATTTACAAGAACCCGTGCAATCGTTTCGTTATCGATTTCGTCGGACAAGCAAACTTTATCGAAGGCACGATCACGTCCCATGATAGTGTCACTGGGCTGGTGGATCTGAGAAGTGACAAGGGTTTTTCGGTTCGCGGACAAATCTCCAGAAATATGGAATCCAAAAGCTTTGTCGGGGCACCGGCAACAGCTGCTATCCGCCCGGAGGATATCCAATTACTAACTGCTAATGACGGAGCCACGAATGTGTGGTCGGCGGCTGTTATCTCAGACCTCTTCTTGGGTAATATGCGTGAACTGTTGTTGGATGTAGGCGGGCAAGTCTTCAAAGCCCAGGTGGGCAGCGAGCAAAATATTCCGAACGAACACCCGTGGCTGCGGGTTCCGCCCGAAGCGGTGCGTATTCTTTCGCCAGTGTCTTCGGACAGCTCTTCTGGTACCGGTCTCGTGGATGATCTCTCCATCTGAAAGTTGAGCATGATTTTCTCGTTAAGCGCCGGTGAGGGAAGCGGGGCCGGTTCCCAAACCCATAAAACGATACGATCACCTCATGTGGCGGCGCGTTCGTGGCGGCAATGTGAGTTTTGGGAGGTTTATCAGGCAGGGACGGCACGGAAATCGGTACACAGAGAGATGGGTGCCGCCAACCTGGAAGAAATGACAATTTCAGTGCCAGGAAGCTTCCAGTGTTGATGCCCTATGAGCTCAATGCGACGACCACTGCAGCAGCGACTAGACCCAGCGATGCACAATCGGTCTTCCAAGCCCAAGTCCAGGTTTAAATGTCCATATCAAGTTCGGGGCATCTAGGCATGTTGGTCCAAGAGTGGCGTGCGCCATACCGGCAACCAGTCCGCTATTTCACAGCGGTCGGAGACATCAGCAAGCGATGCTGTCGCTTCTGACGAGGCCCTCAATAGATAGATAACTACCGGTCGAAAGATCAGGCCACCCCAGACTTGTCAAAGCGAAAAAAATAGGATATTTTTGGATCCAATAAAATCCAATAGGAGAGTTTAATGAACGCGCACACTCCCATTAGTCCGGTAGTCAGCGAACTGGTTGAGACCCGCACCATGGCCTCCGGCCTTGTTGCGCTGGCCGGCAAGACAATCGGTTTCGTGGATAACAGCAAGCTGAACGCCGATCTATTCCTGGCGCAGTTGCGTGAAAAGCTCGTGGCGGAGCATGCCATAGTTGAAGGGCCGAGCATCCGCAAACTTGCCCCCAAAGACAGGCTGAAGCCGACAGACATCGCAGCGCTCACGCAATGCGATGCGGTCATCCAGTGCTTTGGCGATTGCGGTACCTCGACATCAATTACCGTGGCGGACGCAGTGGCGATCGAAGCCCACGGTGTTCCGACCATAACCGTATTTAGTTCGGCATTTATTCAGGCCGCGAAGTCTCAGGCTGCGGGCCGGGGTATGCCTAGTTTGCGAACGGTAACAATACCACACCCAATGCACACAGCCTCGCGTTCTGATGTCGTCAATCGCGCCGCTGGGGCAGTACCCGTACTCATTCGGGAACTGACAGGCGAGGGCACCGCACCGATCCAGGAAGAAGGTGCCGAGTCTGGCCAGGCCGGCCTTTTCGCTGACGATCAGGAAATGTTCTTCGCCCAGGGGTGGACGGACGGCCTGCCGGTTGTCATTCCGACTAAAGACAAGATCGAGGCTATGCTGGCCACTGTAGATCGCGATCCGGCGGCCGCCATCGGCCCGATTCCTCCGGGCATGAAAATGGGTACGATTGAAAAGATTGCGATCAATGCTGTCATGGCTGGTTGTAAGCCTACGTATTTCCCGGTCGTTTTGGCTGCGCTCGAAACCGCGCTGGAAGACGCCTTTCAACTGTACAGCATTCAGACCGCGACCAATACGACGACGCCGCTTATTATCGTCAACGGTCCCGCCGTGAGCGCAATCGGGATGAATGCGGGCGCGAACGTGATGGGGCAGGGCAACCGTGCCAACGCCACGATCGGACGTGCGCTGCAGCTTGTCCTGCGCAATGTGGGCGGGGACTATCCAGGACTTACCGATATGTCGACCCATGGCCAGGCCGGCAAGTTCACGGCCTGCATCGCTGAGGCCGAAGCTGACAGCCCTTGGGACCCTCTTCATGTCGAGAGGGGATTCAAGCCCGGCGATAGTACGGTCAGCCTCATCGGGGCCTCGGCACCGCAGAACGTCTTCACCTATGGCTGCGAGAACGGTGCTGAGATCATGGAGCATTTCGTCGGTGCTATGACGGCGCTCGGGCACAATAACATTCTTTTCCCGAGTGGTCCGATGCTGATCATCAGCCCGGAGCACGCAGCAACGCTTGCCCGCGACGGCTATTCCAAGGATAAGATCCGCAACATCATTTTCGAGCGGGCCCGCATTCCGCTGTCGCGCCTTGCGGCGCGCACGGTGAAGGGATTGCACCACCGCCGATCGCAGTGGTTCGAAACCGTTGGGGATCATGAGCATATCGGCGTCGCCGACCGCCCATCGGACGTCCATATTGTGGTCGCCGGCGGAGCGGGGATCCATTCTCTCTTTGTGCCGACCGGCTTTAGCTATGGTATGATTACACGAAAAATCGCCGATCCAGTATCGGCTTAAGCATGGCAAAGCGGTAGGGCGGTACGGATGCGTGACATTCTCGCGAATTTTAGTAATCAGGGAACCACGGCGAACGCGGTCTATTCCGCACTGCGGTACTGTATTATTGAAGGCCAGCTTCAGCCCGGCGAACGTCTTCTTAGCGACGACCTCGCCGGCCGGCTCGGCGTGAGCCGCACCCCGGTCCGAGAAGCGCTCCGCAAGCTTGAAGCCGAAGGCTACGTCACCACAGCTTGGGGCAAGGGACTTGTAGTCCGCGAGCTTAGCGAAAAGGAGCTGGAGGAGGTTTTCTTCATCCGCGAAGTGCTGGAGGCCGCCGCCGCCCGTCTTGCCGCGGAGAACATAACCTCAACCCAGTTGATTCGCCTCGAGGAACTCCTCGAGGATATGGATATCGCCAATAAGCACGGCCATATGGAACTCTTTCGAAAGCTAACGGGAGAGTTCCACGCGCTCATCCATCAGGCGAGTCGTAACGATAAGTTGGCCCTCCTGCTGCGCAACCTTCTGGACAGCGTACGGCAGTTCAGTTCGAGTACCCTGTTCGCCGGCAGGGCAACGGAAGCACTTGCCGAGTATCATGCACTTTATGAAGCTATAAAGGCCCGCGACGGTGGGAAGGCCGAACAGCTGGCGCGCGACCACCGTCGCAAGACATTGGCGATGCGGCGCCAGATGTTACGCTCCAAGGCTATGGACGAAGCTACAGCGGGGAAGCCCCACACGCGGCGAAAGCCCCAGCGGAATACGAAGAGATGAACAGTCCAACGGATATACTCGCAGATTTCAGTTCTGGTCTTGCGTATGAGGACATCCCTGAACCCGCCCTCGACATGGCAAAAGCGGCCATCATTGATGCTGTCGCCGTCGGTCTTTTCGGGAGCGAACTGCCTTGGAGCCGGATTGCGCAGACTGTTGCCTCCGACCGCACTTCGGCGCGCTCTCCCCTGCTTGACCGCTCGTTTACGCGCGTCAGCGCACGCAATGCCGCGCTGATCAACGGCACCTTCATTCATGCCTTCGAATTCGACAGCCTCAGATATCCGAATGCCGGTGTACATGCTGGATCGACGATATGGCCGGCAGTCCTGTCGGTTGGAAGCGAGCTGGCCTCGCCGGGCAGTGAGGCGCTTGCCGCATTTGTCGCCGGCTGCGAAGTCGCGTTCCGCATTGGTTTGGCCGGCAAAGGCGCCTTCGAAAAGCTCGGTTTCCACGCGCCCGGCGTAACTGGCGTTTTCGGTGCAGCGGCCGCTGCGGGGCGTCTTCTCCATCTCGATCCGGACCGCATGGCCAACGCGTTCGGCATCGCAGGCTCAATGTGCGGGGGCCTTCTGGCCTTCTCGAAAGCGGGATCGGGCGGTGCGGTCAAGCCTCTGCATATGGGACGTGCTGCGGAAGCCGGGGTCTTTGCCGCCCAGCTGGCTGCCGAAGGATACCAGGGGCCTCGGCATATTCTGGAAGGCCAGTTCGGTGTTCTCGATGCCTATGCTCGCGGCGGCACCACCCCCGCCCTCATCAAGAATCTGGGGCTGGCATGGGAGACGCAGAATATCTGCATCAAGAAATATCCCTGCCATGTCATGGCGCAGACAGTGGTCGAGGCCATCCGCGATGTGGTTGCTAAAAAAGGCGTCCATCCGGCGGATATTGCCGGTTTGTCCCTCGGAGTGAATGAAAAGATCCTGTCGCATCATGCCGAGCGCTCCCCATCGGATGTCGGGACATCACAGTACAGCGTGCCGATGTGCGCGGCGATCGCTCTGTTCCGTGATGCGTCGCAGCCAGCCGCTTTTCTCACGCCGCACGGGGATCCCGCCATTCGGGACTGGGCAAGCCGGATCGAGCTTTTGCATCTTGATGAAGACGGGATGCCGGGCTTTGAATGGGCAGTGCGACTTCAGATCACCACGAAGAGCGGCCGCATCATACAGTCGCTCAAGAAGACCTTCGAGGGGATGGAACCATCGAAGGCACCGGAGTTGGCAACTCGCAAATTTGAGGCGCTGACGGGCACGATCGATGAATCCACAGACCTGCTTCGCAGACTGCATTCGCTTGAAGCGGTCGAAGACCTATCGCGACTGCTGTCCCTGGCCGCTAAAAGATCGTAGGTTCTAGGTTCCGTTGCCAAATGGCTGTTGCCATACATTTCCTGACTCGGACATTTCCTGACTCGGAGTCCTCACGCCGTCAATGTTGCGGAATCGCATCTCGGGCGATCGCTTGAACTTGACCGCATTCAGGACGCGCGCATGAGAGCTGCGTACGGCAATTGATTTTGCCGCCCCGCTGGCTGGCTGCGGCCATCGGACGGTAGCGCTGCGCTCAGTTCGAAATCGTCAGCGGTTGGTAGAGCAGTTGGCTCTTATCAGCGGGTCCAAGGTCCGAGATCTTGTGCGTCCACCATCGACAAGTCTTTATATATCAAGTGGTTAGATCAAATAGTCTGGCATTCCATTAGCTAAGGCGTCTTTTTCTGATCGGACATTGACCGGACGCACGTCCAAAATCATTCCAGCCTGCCATCGGAGGAGACGATTGAACGTTGCGCCGGGCAACCGACGAGACCATCTGTCCCCCTCGCGAACCGGAGCCCGGTCGCCGGAGCGGTCCATCAGGGGCCGCTTTCGCCTGTCGTGCACGCGTTCTCAAAGCCACTTCACGTGGCGTTCTCCATTGCGCGTGAAGTAGAAGGGCGCCGGGAAGTCCGGCGACAGGTCGGCATCGCGCGACAGTCGCCTCTCCAACTCGTCGAGCACCGTGCGGGTGATGTACGGAAGCGGCTGGGCGCGCGCTTCCTCGAAGGTCAGCCAAGCCGGTGCGATGATCTCGTCAGCGGCCACGGCGACCTCCGCGGCGATTGCGTCGGCGAACACCGCCAAGAAGCGCGCGTCGTACCGGCGCGGCCCGGTCGGCGGCGTGATCGCCCTCGCCACGAGACGCAGCCTGGACAAGGCTGGCAGAAGGCCCCTCGCCGAGAAGGGCGACCAGCTCCGGCAGACCGAAGCGCCAGGCCCCGGCTGGCCACGCGCGCCGATCATGATCCCGACTTCCTCGAAGGTCTCGCGGACAGCCGCGATCGCGAAGGCGCGCGAAGCGACGTTCGCCGGGCTCGCTGCCCGGAGCTTGGCTTCTACGACCGGATGCAGCTCGTCGGCCGCCGGCGCATGTTGATCGCCGGCCTCGACGCGCCCACCCGGAAAAACCACCTTGTCCGGGTGGAAGGTGTGCACGCTGGAGCGGCGCCCCATGAGAACACGAGGGGAGTTCGTGTCGCGGCGCAGCACGATCAGCGTGGCGGCGTCTCGTGGTCGAACGGGCGGAGCGTTCATGGCCGATCGTCTCGTGCGAAGGACCGGCCAGCGGGATCTCGCTGGTACGGGGCGGGGAAGTCGAACATGCTGTTTAAGTGTCCTACGAGTAGATCGGCGGTCAGGTGATCGGCCATGAGCCGCCCCGCGAAGTCGGCGCCGCTGCCTGCGGCATCGGGCACCACGATGGCGATGGGGCACTCCGGCCACGACTGGGCCGCAGCCGGCCCGGACAGACAGAGGAGTAACGGGCACACAGCCAAGCCGAGGCGGCTTATTGAACGAGCGATGCCCATCTCGGCCCCTCCCAATGTTTCGCTGATTGATTATAATGTGTTACAGATCTGCCGACGATAGGCAATATGGGAGGATGATTCTCGGCTCTAGAAACTGTTGGTGAAGCAGGCCTCATTGTGTATGCCCTTTTCGGAAAGCCCGGGGGCATTTGTGATGGCGGGGCGACAGGCAGATTTGATCGTATTGAGCGGCGAGGACCGGGTTTTTTCGAGGCTCAGGTCCGGCGGCACGAAGTGCCGCGTTCACTGTCAAATCGATGCCGCGATGCCCGAGGGACCGGACATACATTTCGTGATGGACAATTTTGCAGCCCACAAGACACCGAGGATCAAGGCGCGGCTCGCGCACCGTCCGCACTGGCATGGTCACCTCACGCCGACATCGGTGTCCTGGATCAATCAGGTTGAACGGTGGTTTGCAGAACTGACGTGCAAGCAGTTGCAACGCGGCGTCCTTCGATCAACCGCAGCACTCGAAGCCGATATCGTCGCCGTCATCAAAACGCACAACGAAAACCCCAGCCCCTCCAAATGGGCTAAATCCACCGATGAAATCCTCGTCTCCGTCAAACGATTCTGCCAAAAAACAATGAACCGGACTTCGGATTCAGATGACTGGGATGGCGCGGATGCACGGATTGCGGGTAAGAGATCGTTCGCGACCAGGGTCACTTCTTCTGTTTCGCCGTCATAGGAATGCTTATGGATTCTGGAAAACTTAAAATCCACGACCCGGCCGTCAGTTTGTACGAACAAGTGCGCCGAGATCTTCTCGCGCGGATATCCAGCGGCGAGTTCAAGCCGGGCGATCTTCTGCCAACAGAAGAGGCGCTATGCCGGGAGTATGATGTCAGCCGGATCACGGTTCGTCGTGCTGTCGCCGACCTGGCCGCAAACTTCGTCGTGACGCGTCGGCGAGGCGTCGGCACCATCGTGACCCGGCGTGTTTCCGACCGCCGTGTTTTTCGTTTAACCGGCTTCTTCGACGACGCGTCGCCTTTCGATGCGACGGAGCTCGTAAACGTGGTCAAGCCGGCGTCCGAAGAGATTGCGAGCGCGCTTCACATCGAGCCTGGCATGCTTGTTCGCCACCGGCGGCTCGTGACGAAGCGCAATGATGATCCATTCACCGTCACCGATGGCTTCACAGTGGAAGATCCAGGGAACGGAGGGGATAGCGGAGTGCAGCAGTCGCAAGGATACCGTTTCGGGCCGCGCGCAGCCCGAGCGGAGCAGGAACTCGCCGCCACGAAGGCTAGCGCCATGGTCGCTCGTCATCTTGGCATCACCCCCGGGCGCCCTGTCATGTTCGCCCGCCGCGTTTATTTGAGCGGTGACGACAAGCCGGTCCGCTATTCGATCACGACCTATCACCCGGACCGCTACCGCTTTACCGTCGATCTTCGTCCCGATCACAACCAACTGACCTTCGAGGCGTCCGTCGACCCGTCGCAGCAGCATAAGCAGGGCCGTAAGGTGTAAGCGGTCGGGCCGCGCCGTGCTCAGGCGGCTGTCAGCCGTCCGAGGGTTGCGTCAGACCGAGAGCCTGGAGGATGCTCTCTCCATCAGCATCAACCGCTGGGGCGAGATGCGAGATCACGGGCGGGGTCGCCTCCAAGCGCAATGGGCTGGCGAGCAGCGGCCAGCGCGCGCCCTCATGCTCCTTCGTGAACCAGAGACCGCGCTCCCTGGTGTGTGGCAGGAGGGACGCTTCTCGGACGCTGAGAACCGGAACGGCCTCGATGTCGTCCTCGGCGAGCCGGGCGACCGCCTCGGCGCGGGTGAGCCCGGCGACCGAGGCTTCCCGGACATGGCCATCTTGGCGGGAAGGCTCGCCCTCGCGCGCAGCGATAAGAATATAGCCGTCCGCGCAGGCCAGTATCGTCGGCGTCTTGCGCCTGCGGTCCGCGCCGTTCCAGGCGGTCATCGTTAGCCAGGCCGTGATGTCCTGCATGGCGAGGTCGATGAACTGCCCCTTGCCGGTGCGATCCCGGTATTCCAACGCGGCGAGCAGGGCGACCATCGCCATTTCGGCTCCCATTGTGTCAGCGGTCGAGATGCCCGATTTCAACGGCACGGCACCGGCCGTCGAGGCTGACATAAAGCCGGACATGGCCTGGATCACCATGTCGAAGGCGGGACGTCTGGGATAGAGTGACTCGGCCCCGAAGCCGGTGATCGCGCAGTAGACGATCCGCGGGTTCACCGACAGGACGGCCTCGGGGGAAAGACCGAACTTGAGCAAGGTGCCCGGCTTCAGGTTCTCCACCAGAACATCGGCCGTGGCGATCAGCTCGCGCAGCGCCACGATTCCGAAGTCCGTGCGCAGATCAAGCACCAGGCTGCGCTTGTCGGCGTTGTTCAGCCGGAAAGAGACCGAGCGCCCGTTGATATGCGGTACCCAGGTTCGCGACTCGTCCCCGCCCGGCTGCTCGACCTTAATTATCTCGGCGCCGAGGTGCCCGAGCTGGCGCGCGCAAAGAGGCGCCGTCGTGTATTGGCCGATTTCGATGATGCGCAGGCCCTGCAAGGCGGCGCTGCCGCTTATCGGTCGCGCTTGCGTCACCAGCGGCCGCGTACGGGTGGCGAGGTCTTTCACCGCAACGCGGTCCTCGTCGGGAAACGGAATGCGGGCGGGTGCGCAGCCGGGCGACAGGCTCATGCGAAAGGGCGAGCCGGGAACGAAGACCGCTTTGCCCAGGACTGGGTCCGAGAGACGTTTGATCATCTGCCGGTGCAGGAGGTTCGCCTCCCGAGGATGGCCATCAATGGGTACGATGGGACCGCAGGCGACGCCCAGATCGACCAGTCGACGCAGGCATTCCTCGGTCGACAGCCCACGCGTCCATTCTTCGATGGCCTGGTCCACCGTCTCCACATGGGCGATCCGCAGCGGCTGGGCTGAGTAGGCGGCCGCCAGGTCGGGCCGCTCCATCGCCCCGCAGAGGCGTTCCCACTGGGTTTGGTTGCCCGCGCAGATCAGAACCCAGCCGTCCCGGGAGCGGTAGAGGTTCCAAGGCGCCACCGTCGGGTGCCGATTGCCCATCCGGGACTTGTCCCTGCCGGTTGTCAAGACCCCGGACAGGAACGAGCCGAGCGCCGAAAAGGCGCAGTCGAACAGAGCCATGTTGATCCGCTGGCCGAACCCCTGAAGTCGCCGTGCGCGGTGGGCGGCGAGAACGGCCGACGCGGCGTAGGTGCCGGTAAGCACGTCGGCGATCGGTATGCCGATGGGTACCGGTGGACCGTCCGCAAAGCCCGTCGTATCCATCAGCCCGGACAGGGCCTGGATCTGAAGCTCGCCGAAGGGAAGGCCCATGTAGGGGCCCGAAGTACCGAACGCGGAGATGTCGCAGCGCACATTGTCCGGCCTGTCCGTCTCCTGTGGCCGCAGTGCGGCAGGATCGGCATCGCTCGATGTCAGGACGACGTCGCTGCGCGCGAGGAGAGCGTCTACGAGTTCGGCATCCTCATGCCCGCCGCTCGGCACGAGGCTGAGTTTGCCGGCCGCGAACTGCTCTCGCCAAAGGGACTTGCCGCCGGGTGGAACGGCATCGAGGGGGGGCTCGATCAGCACGACCGTTGCGCCGAGCTGGGCGAGGAGCGAGCCGCATATCGCGACGCCGACCCGGGTCCCGAATTCGACCACAACCATGCCATCCAGTGCTGCTTCTTCACTCATCAGATAACCCCATCCGCCGCACCGGCATTGCGCCAAAGGTCGCCACGTTCCTCGACCTTTCCTTCGCGCGCCAGCTTGACGAGATGGCACCGCACATTGCGTTCCGCCGCCCGCGCCAGCGTCGGATCGATCTTCGCGTAAAGATCGCGCGCGATCGCCGCCGCCGTCATGGACCTGTCGCGCAGGACCGCGACGATGGCGGTCTCCCGTTCGTTGCGATGACGAAGCAGATCGTCGACGTAGGGCTTGGGATCGGTGATCGCCGGTCCGTGGCCAGGCAGATAAAGCCGGTCGGAACGCCTCAGGAGTTTGCGAAGGCTGGCGAGGTAGTCCGCCATGTCGCCGTGCGGCGGACCCACCACAGTACTGCTCCAGCCCATAACGTGATCACCGCTGAAAAGAATGCCGTCGGCTCCCGCAAAGCACAGATGATCCGGGGCGTGGCCGGGCGTATGTACGGCCTTCAGCCCGGCTATCGTCTCGCCGTCTTCGAGCGGCTCATCCACGTGGTGCGTCGCCCGGGCCGCCGCATGCGCGTGGATCGGGGCCGCGGTGGCCATTCGAAGGGCCTCCGCGTTGCCGGCGTGGTCGCCGTGGGTGTGCGTCAGCAATATGCGGTCCACGCGGCCCGATGTCGCTTCTAGAACATCGTTCAGATGCGCTTCGTCGGCAGGACCGGGGTCGATGACGATCCTGCCGTGTATGCCGTCGAGCAGGTAGGTATTCGTACCGTGACAGGTCATAACGCCGGGGTTACGCGCGACGATCCTGCGTATTCCGGGTCGGAGCGCGGTGGCGATTCCGCGCGGCGGCTCAGGTTCGGAAAGATAAGGCATTGGCACCTCTACGGCTTTTGGCGATGGTGTAACGTGTCGAAAAGAACACCTTGACACGACCCTAAAGAAATAATGTTATACCATGGGAGGCCGTCGCAGGCTAGACTCCTCAAAAAGAGGGCTTGCGTCAGGATGGACGTCGTCCGGAACGGGCGACGATTTCTCGAGAACACTAAAAGCTGCGGTGTCGGTGCTCCGTTTCAGACTGTGATGGAACGTGCCGGCCAGTGACGCAGCAACGGGGAGGAACGATGCAGCAGCGAGACTATACAGATGTCATCGCCGGAGGCGTACTCGCGCTCCTGGGTGGCGCAATCAGCCTCTACGCAATTCTCCTGTTTCCGGTCGGCACGGTTCGGCAGATGGGGCCCGGTATGTTCCCGGCTGCCCTTGGGGCAATCCTTGCATTGCTTGGCCTCAGCATCGCCGCCCCGGCGTGGTTCCGAAGCGGAGAGCTGCCGGAGATCGCATGGAAGCCGCTGATCGTGGTCTTCCTGTCCATCGCGGCCTTCACGATCCTGCTCGAGCCCTTCGGCGTCGTGCCTGCCGTCATTGTCCTGACCATAGGAGCCGTGCTGGCGGACGACGAGATCGGCGTTGTCGGCTGCCTTCTGCTGGCGGCCGGAATGTCTATCACCACGGTCATACTGTTCCAGCACATTCTGGGCGTTCCCTTCCAGGCATTTCGGTGGCCGCTGTGAGCATCTTCAACGATCTGGCTGCAAATATCGCGATTGGGCTGAGCACTATCCTCACCCCGGAGGCATTTTTCTACTGCTTCCTGGGCGTGCTCCTGGGACAGCTCGTGGGGGTGCTGCCCGGTATCGGCACACTGGTGGCGATCTCGCTGCTCTTTCCCTTCACCTTTCACCTGGACCCGACGTCCGCCCTGATCATGCTGGCCGGCATCTACTACGGGACGGCCTATGGCGGCTCGACGACGTCGATCCTGCTGAACGTTCCGGGCCAGGCGTCGAGCGCGGTGACGTGCCTCGACGGCTATCCGATGGCCAAGCAGGGCAGGGCGGGCATCGCCTTGTTCATGACGACGGTTGCCTCCTTCATTGGCGCGAGCGTCGGCATCCTGCTGATGATGCTCTTTTCCCCGGTGATTGCCGAGAACGCATTGCGGTTCGGCCCCTGGGAGTATTTCTCGCTGATGATGCTCGGCCTCGTCGCGGCGTCGACCCTCGGCAGTGGCACGCCGATCAAAGGTATCGCCATGGTCGTGCTTGGCGTGACGCTCGGTCTGGTCGGCATCGATGTCAACAGCGGACAGGCGCGGTTTACCTTCAACTATATGCCGCTCTACGACGGAATCAGCCTCGCATCGATCGTGATGGGGCTCTTCGGCGTCCCGGAGGTGATCGCCACGATCCGCGACGTCAAGAACGAGAAGTTCGTCACGCGCCATATCAGCTACAGCTCGATGATTCCGACCCGCGACGACGTGAAGCGCTCGTGGGGACCGATGTTCCGGGGAACCACGGTCGGCTCCTTCTTCGGGACCCTGCCCGGTACAGGTGGCCTCGTCGCCTCCTTCATGGCTTACGCCATCGAGAAGAGGGTGACCAAGGAGCCGGGTCGATTTGGCAAGGGCGCCATCGAGGGTGTGATCGCGCCTGAGGCAGCCAACAACGCGGCCGACCAGACCTCATTCATCCCGACGATGACGCTCGGCATACCCGGCAGCGCGACCATGGCGATCGTGCTCGGCGTGCTCATCATCCACGGGCTGACACCGGGACCTCGCCTCGTGCTTGACCATCCGGAGCTCTTCTGGGGCCTGGTCATGAGCTTCTGGATCGGCAACGTGATGCTGGTCCTGCTGAATATTCCCCTCATCGGAATCTGGGTGAAGGTGCTGTCGATCCCGTATCACTATCTTTATCCGATGATTCTCGTCTTCGTCTGCACGGGCGCATTCTTTGTCGAGAACAGCAGTTTCGACGTCTGGCAGGTGCTGTTCTTCGCGATGGTCGGTTATTTCATGCGCCTCTTTGGCTTGTCGGCTGCGCCGCTCATCCTCGGCTTCATCCTGGGGCCGATGATGGAGGAGCATCTTCGCCGCGCGCTGTTGCTGTCGCGGGGCAGCTTTACGACCTTCGTCGAGCGTCCGATCAGCGCCATCACCCTGGGACTGACGCTGACGCTGCTGATCTGGATGACGGTCGGCTACGTCAGGTCGTCACGCAAGCGCATGAACGTCGTCGCGGCGGGCAGCAATTAAAGCGGGGTAACCGACTGCCTCGTCCGTCTAAAAAATATAAACAGGGAGGAAATGCTCAATGATGAGATCTTTTGGAATGCTTGCTGCGCTGGGGCTCGGTGCAGGCGTGGTGCTCACCGGCATGGGGGCGTCGGCGCAAGAATGGCCCTCGCGGGGGATCACGATCATCGTGCCGTTTGCCGCGGGCGGCGGTGCCGATCCGGTGGCGCGCTCTGTGGCCGACGCTCTCCAGCAGGGGCTGGGCCAGCCGGTGATCGTGGACTTCCGCCCGGGAGCGAACGGGATGATCGGCGCCAATCTCGTAGCCAAGGCTCCGGCGGACGGCCACACGCTGCTCGTCACCTCGCCGGCGCCGCTCGTCAACGTGAAGTTCGGCACGAGCCCCCCCTACGATCCGGACGCCGACCTCGTCCCGGTCGCGCAGATCGCGGACGCGCCGTACACTGTGATGAGAAGCGCGAAGTTCGAGCCGGATACGCTGCAGGCGCTGGTCGACTATGCAAAGGCCAATCCCGGCAAGGTCAATGTCGGGGTCTCCGGGCTGGGCGGTCTTTCACATCTATCCGTGGTGATCCTTCAGGAGGCGACGGGGATCGAGTTGACGCCGATCCCCTATGGCGGCGTGGGGGAGCGCGTGGCGGACCTGATGGCGGGGGTGATCGACATCTCCACCGGCATCGGGGCGAGCGGCTTTCAGGCCGGCATTCAGGACGGCAGCCTGAAACCGCTCGTCGTGATGGGCGATACGCGTGTGCCGGAACTGCCCGATACGCCGACGGTCGTCGAGGCCGACTACCCGGACGCGATCTCCAGCGGCTGGTACATGCTTGCCGCTCCGTCCGGCGTGTCGCCGGAGATCGTGACACGGCTGAACGAGGTGGTGGTGGAGTATCTAAACCGCCCTGACGTGCAGGACCGCTTCGTCAAGTTCGGCAACATGGTGAAGACGGGGACGCCGGAGGAGGCCAAGGCACTGATCGATCGTGAATCGACGGTTCTGAAGGACCTCGTCGACCGCGGCGTCTTCACCGTCCAGTAGCCGAGACAACAACAGGGGGGACTCGAAGCGCCGCCCCTTTTTCCGTTCAAGATTCGGTGCGTCAGTCCGGCTGCTGGAACATCCGCCTGCGCACCGTATTCTTCGACAGCCCCGTGAGTCGGGATATTCCCGGATCGAGAGATGATCCCGGTCATGCCGGCGTCGGATGACGTTCAGTAACGCCATGTCGATCACTTCGCCGCCCCCCCCCGCGCATGACGCGTGAGGTGGAATGAAAACATGCGTCGGTTCTCGATGGAAATCAGTAGTCAGGGCTTTACCGTCACCACGCCGATGTTCTCGACGGCCCTGCGGGCCATAACGGAGACGAGATGGGCTCTATATGACGGATGTGCATGCATATCGCCCATCATCGCGTTGGGGTCGACGGCGAGGCCGGAGAGGGCCTCTGCCTCGAAGCGACGGGAGAGTGCTTCCTCCGCCTGCGTCCAGCGGAAGACGCCGTCCACGCCCGCTCCCGTCACCGCCACGCGCACGCCATGCTCGAAACGCGCGACGAACACGGCTGCCATCGCGTAGCGCGAGACCGGATTGCGGAACTTCGCGTATCCCGCCTGCAGGGGTCTGCGGAAGGCGATGCGGACGATGATCTCACCTTCCTCCAGCGCCGTGGAATAGAGGCCGGCGAAGAAGTCGTCCGCTCCGATCCTGCGGCGGTCCGTTTCGATCGATGCGTCGAGCGCCAGGACCGCGGCGGGATAGTCCGCAGCCGGATCGTTGTTGGCGACTGAGCCGCCCAGCGTGCCGAGATGGCGCACATGGACGTCGCCGATCGATCCGGCGAGGCCAGCGAGGACGGAGATCGCAGTCCCGACATCTTTGGAATGCGCAACCTCGTCATGCGTCGCCGCCGCGCCGACCGTCACGTGGGTCTCGCTCATCACGATACCATGGAGCTCGGGGATCCGGCGCAGATCGATCAGGTTGGCAGGCGCCGCCAGGCGCCCCTTCATCGCTGGGATCAGCGTGTGCCCGCCGGAAAGGTAGGCCGGTTCGTCCGTCGAGGAAAAGAGGCTGACGGCCTCGCTCAGCGTGCCGGGCGTATGGTAAGTCATCTTGTACATCGCGTGTTCCCTCGTGTCACGCGGCCCGGTGCGCGCGGTGCTTCTCCGCAGCCGAGATGATCGCGCGGACGATGTTGTGATAGCCGGTGCATCGGCAGATATTGCCTTCCAGCTCATTCCGTATGGTATGCTCGTCAAGATCGCCGTCGTGGCGACGGATCATGTCGACGGCCGTCATGATCATGCCGGGCGTGCAGTAGCCGCACTGCAGGCCGTGATACTCCTGGAATGCCGCCTGCACGGCATGTAGGCCCGCTCCGCCGGCAAGACCCTCGATGGTCTTCACCGTGGCACCTTGCGCCGACACCGCGAGCACCGTGCAGGATTTCACCGAGACGCCGTTCATGATGACGACGCAGGCTCCGCATTGGGAGGTGTCGCAGCCGATATGGGTACCGGTTAGCCCGAGATGCTCGCGGATAAAATGGACGAGAAGAGTGCGATCCTCCACCTCGCAGGTGAAGATCTCGCCGTTCACCTCAAGCGTGACGGACGTCATGAGTCAGCTCCTTCGGCGGCTCGCGCCTCGGCTTTCTGCCGAAAGCATGCGAAGAACAAGTCTGCCATCTTGCGCGCCGTCGTGTCGATGAGGCGCCCGCCGAGCTGAGCCAGCTTGCCGCCGACCTGCGCGTCCACCTCGTAGGAGAGGAGCGTCTCGTCCCCCACGCCGGTCAGTCGGACGCGCGCTCCGCCCTTCGCGAAACCTGCGATCCCGCCCTTTCCCTCGCCGGTGATGACATAGCCCTCATGGGCGACGACCTCCGCGAAGCTGACGGTACCGTTGAACGTCGCCCGCACCGGCCCGATCTTCGTCGTCACGGTCGCCGTGAGCCCTTCGTCGAGACTACCTTCGAGCGCCTGGCACCCGGGGATGCATTCCTTAAGGACCAAGGGATCGTTCAAGGTTGCCCAGACTATCTCCTTTGACGCAGCAATCCGCTGCTCGCCGTTCATATTCATGGCGCTTCAAATCCTCCTCTGTTCCCCCAGCCGATCGCTGGCCATATGGCGGCGGTCATGCGACAACGACACAGCGCGAATAATGTATAATATCATACTGAATGTGGAAAGCGCGCCTTCCTTCGACGTGCAGATGCGCGCACGGGATTCCCGGTTTGTCGCCCACGAACGCTGCTGCCGCGTGAACAGCCATCGGTCGGAGGGAGAACGAAAGACACGCTTCGTTGAAGCTGCAAAGCAGCCACGAATCGTGGATCGAAGCCGGCAGGAAGCCAGCCCTGATCGATATCCTACGAACGATATCTCTTGCTCATGACCGGATTGAATCATCATCTCAGAATTCCGTCCAGAAAGATACTCGGACAGGCCCCCAGGCATATATCGATCAAGCGAGCCCACGGTATCGACGCGACACGTGCTCACTCTTTCCAAAGACTATAATGATATGTCAAAATGAACGCTGCTATTGTTGGGAGAAACTGATGACGAGGATAGCGGTAATAGACGACTGGCAGACAGCCGCGCGTCAGAGCGCTGATTGGGCGCCGCTGGAGAAGCGCGCCGAAATACGGTTTTTCTCAGAGCCCTTCGCGGACGAGGATGCCGCCGCCGAGGCGCTCGGGGATTTCGAAATCGTGATGACGATGCGCGAGCGTACTCCTTTTCCGGAAAGCCTCATCGCGCGTCTCCCGAAACTGCGTCTGCTGACGATCACCGGCCCGCGCAATCTCTCGCTCGATCAGGCGGCCCTGCGGGCACGGGGCATCGTCGCCTGCAAGACCGGCTTTGGCGAAGGCGCCGATACCGCGGCCGCCGAACTCGCCCTCGGCCTCATGCTGGCGGCGGCCCGCAGCATTCCGGTCGGCGACGCTGCCATGCGCGAGGGGCGTTTCCAGTCGGGCGTTCCGCTCGGTTTCGTGCTGCGCAACCGCACGATTGGCCTGATCGGCCTCGGCCGGCTCGGCACCGCCATGGCCAGAAGCTGCCTTGCGTTGGGAATGCGGGTGTTTGCATGGAGCCCCAACCTCACGAACGAGAGAGCCGAGGCCGCCGGGGTGAAAAGGGCCGAGAAGGGGGAATTGCTGGCGCGCTCGGACGTCGTCAGTCTTCACATGGTCCTCGCCCCCTCCACCCGGAACATCCTGGGGCGCAAGGATCTCGAACGGATGAAGCCGGGGGCGATCCTCGTGAACACCTCGCGTGGGCCGCTGGTCGACGAGGAGGCCGTGGCCGAACTTGCGGACAGCGGCCGGATCTTTGCGGCGCTCGACGTCTATGACGAGGAACCGCTGGCGCCCGGCCATCCGCTGCGCCGTGCGCGAAACACCGTGCTTCTCCCGCATGTAGGCTTCTGCGTGCGCGAGAATTTTGAGGCCTTCTATCGGCAGTCGGTGGAGAACGTCGTGGCCTTCCTCGACGGCAAGCCGATCCGCCTGCTCGAGGGCTGAGGGCCTTTGCGGTCGATGGGGTTCTCCTTTCGACCGCCTCGCCTGAACGAACGGGATGGGCGTACACAGCCCGGTCGCCCGTCCGCAGCCTTGGCGTGCGACGTCAGATCACGAACAGAGGCGGGATCTCGGCGGCATCGTCGACCGCGTCCAGTCGCCACAGCCGGTCCAGCGCCGCCCGCGCGCGCCGCGTGCCAATGTGGTCCGCGGCGAGGGTCATGAACTTCGCCTCGATCTGCCCGGGGTGCATGGGCTTGCCCATGTCCTCGTGGTCGGGCCCTCCGGCGACCCCGACGACGGTCTCGCCGCTCTTCGTGCGCACGACGACGCGGGTGTGGTGCTCGCGCGGATGGCGCTCGTAGGCCTCGGTAAAGGCCTCGTTCTCGACGACCTCGATCTTCTGGATGAGGGCGCGCAATTCCGGATTCCAAAGCCGGTCGTCCTTGAACTGGCGGGGACCGACCTTGCCGTCGCAAAGGGCTGCCGCCACCACGTAGGGGATGCTGTGATCCGCGGTCTCCCGGCTCGTCGGATTCCAGCGCTGCTCACCGGTGCCAACCCCGTTCTTGGCGTAGGCGTAGGTTTCAACGACGACACTGTCGACGTCGGGCGCCCGCACCCGCCGAGCCGCGTCCTCGGCCGCAAAGATCGACGAGATGGTCACGGCGCAGGAGGCGCGCGGCTTGATCAGCGAGTCGCGGATCCGGTAGGGCCCCTGGCGCGCGTCGAGGCCGCCGACCTCGTAGGCATTGCGCGCGACATGCTGGTTCCAGCCGGCGGTGCCGGCGAAGGGGAGGTGGGGGCCCTGAAGTCCCGCATGTGCCATCAGGGCGGCAGAAACGCCGGCCTTTCCGCCCTGGCCGGCTGCCGCTGCCTTCCACATCGAAAGCTGGTTGCGCCGCGACTGGTTCAGCGGGTTGTTGGCCACCGTACAGATCGACACCGCCTGCCGGATCGTGTCCCGGTCGAGGCCGAGGATACGGCCGGCGCCTGCTGCGACGCTCAGACCAGCCAGCCCGGCCGGGTCGAAGCCGGTGATCTTCACGACGTCCGACATGCCGAGATAGATCTCGTAGGCGACGACGACGGCTGTGAGGAATTCCCGGCCGCTCGCGTGAACATGCTCGGCCACGGCGAGGATCGGCAGGATCGCATCGCTCGGATGCGCGCCGCCCGCTCTGCGCGACATATAGACGTCGTTCCACTCGGCCTCGCGCGAGGTTGTGGCGTTGACGAAGGCGGCAAGTTCCGGGCTGGTCCGCTCGCGCGTTCCGATGATGGTCGCGCCGCCCGGCGCGGGAAGACCCGCCGCATAGGCCCTGGCAGCACGCGCGGTTTCCGAGAAGAAGCCGGTATAAGTGGCCGCGAAGGTGTCTATAATGCGGGTCTTGGCAGCCTCCACGTCGTCCGCCGCCAGCGCCTCGAAGGTGAGTTCGGAGGCGAAGCTCGCAATGCGGTCCTGAAGCTCGTCTGTCGGCATCGCCATGAAACTGTCGTCCATGTTCTCCGTCCTTCCTGGAGCGCGCGGGGCCAGGGCGGGCGCCGTCAATCTCACGCGCTGTTCTTGCCCTTGACGATCACCCCGTCCCCGGCGCGCGCCTCGAGAAACTCGATGATGCGCATGGTCTCCTTGTCGTAGCCGGCGGCAATGGCGTCGCGATACACTTCCTGGAGCCGCGGTGCGATATAGGGCCGGATGCCGAGTTTCTCGGCCTGCCCGGTGAAGAGGGCGAGGTCCTTGACGCCCGTTTGGATCTTGCCTCCGAACTTGCGAGTCAGGATGTTTTCCGGGATCTTTTGCATGGTCGCGACGTTGCGGCCGGTGCTCACATTGATGAAATCGAGCAGCGCCTCGACGTCGAGGCCGGCCTTGGCCCCCATGACCATTCCTTCGAATGCGGCGATCGTGCCGGTGGTCGACAGCATGTTGTTGATGAGCTTGGCGATCTGCGCCGGCCCCGGCCGGTCCGCCACGTGGAAGATGTGCCGCGCGTAGGTCTCCATCGCCGGGCGGGCGCGGTCGAGCGCGAAGCGGTCGCCCGCGGCGACGACCGAAAGCGTCCCCGCCTCAGCGCCGGGAATGCCGCCGCTGATCGGCGCGTCAAGAAATGCGATCCCGGTCGGCGAGAAGCCGTCGGCGATCTGCGTCATGTAATCCGGCCCGATGGTCGAGCATTCGAGATAGACAGCGATCGCGCTGCCGCCGATCACGCCGTCATCGTCAAAGGCGACGGCGAGGCTCGCCTCGGGAGAGGGGATGCAGGCGAAGACGATCTCGGCGCGGTCTGCGACCTCCTTCGGCGAAGCGGCTACAGGGATGCCCTTTGCCCGGAAAGCGTCAAGCGCCGCCTCAGCCACGTCATAGACAACCAGCGGGAAGCCCGCCTCGTGGATGCGCAGGGCCATCGGCTTTCCCATGCGGCCAAGCCCTATGAAGCCAATCCTGTCCATCGTCATGCGGTTTCCTCCGCCAAGTGGATCATGGGCGAGAGCCTCGTGCCGTTCAGCCTGCGAAGCGCGGCTCGGGAAGGCCGGGCACGTCGACCTCGATGGAGAAGAGGCAGCCGGCCAGCGGCTGGGCGGAGCGCTGCTCCGGGGAGAGCCCTTCGTGCATGGTGGTAATGAAGAGCGTCTTCAGGTCGCGCCCGCCAAACATGACGCTGGACGGGCGCGAGACCGGCATCGCGATCGCTCCCGTCTCCCGTCCCTTGGCGTCGAAGCGAACGATGCGCGCGGCCCCGATCTCGGCAATCCAGAGGTTTCCCTCTGCGTCCACCGTGCAGCCGTCCGGCCTTCCTGGCCTCCCGGTGAAGTCGATGAAGACGCGCCTGTTGGCGATCTCGCCCTTTTCGATGTCGAAATCGTAGGCGTAGACGAGGCCCGAGCGGGAATCGTGATGATACATCACGCGGTCGTCGGGGCTGAAGGAGATGCCGTTAGACACGACGAAACCTTGGGCCATGCGGCGAACCGACAGATCGGGATCAATGCGGTAGAGCGCGCCGGCGGGCTCCGTCCTCTTGCGATGCATCGTGCCCGTCCAAAAGCGGCCCGCGCGATCGCACGCCCCGTCGTTGAAGCGCTCCACCGCGAGGTCTGCGCCCGTCGACTCGATGGCTTGCTCCTCGCCGGTGTCGAGGTCCACCAGTGCGAGCTTGTTACGATAGGCCATGATGAGGCCCCCGCCCGCGCGGAAGGCGTAGGAGCCGGGGTAGTGGGGGAGGGCGTAGATCCTTGCCTCCTCCGGCGAGGATGGGTCGCGCGAGAACAGCTTCTTCCCGTCGCAGTCAACCCACCAGATCCGCCCCTCGTGCGGATCCCAGACCGGAGCTTCGCCGAGCGTGGCGACCGGCTGGGCGTAGTGGCGCAGGGTGGGCGACGCGCCTTCGGCCCCGACCCCGCTCATGATCCCACCGCTGCCGGGGCGAGGGTGAAGCGTGGTATCCGGTAGCCGTCCGGATGGTCCGCGTAGACGACCCGGACGGTGCGGTCGATCGCAAGGTCCGCGACCTCGTCCTCAGCGATGTTCGTGATGAATATCTCGCCTTCGTCCAGCATCGCGGCGACGACGGTGGTCGGCACCGGATAGGCCGGCAGATACTGCTTGTGATAAGTGGTCCAGGACAGCACCTTGCCCTTCCCGGCGATCGGCTCCCACGTCGATTCGACCGAGAGGCACGTCGGGCAGCAGGCTCCCGGCGGATAGCGGTACGCCCCGCATTCGCTGCAGCGCTGGATGCGAATCTGTCCCTTGGAGATGCTTTTCCACAGGGGCTCGTCGAATGGCGAGTAGAAGCGTGGGCCGGTCATCAGTCGACTCCGTAGATGATAGAGTACACGCGGCCGACGACGTCGGAGATGTACTGAATGTGACGGGCGTTCGGGACGTTGAGGCCGGCCTCGCCGCGAAGCTGCCGCACGGCCTCGATCTGGTGCGACCAGCCCTGCATGTAGCTTTCGGAGAGATGGCCGCCATGGGTGTTGATCGGCAGGCCGCCGCCCGGACCGATGCCGGTCTCGCGCATGAAGTGTCCGCTCTCGCCGATGCCACAGAAACCGAAGCCTTCGAGCGCGAACGGGACGTGGCAGCTGAAGCTGTCGTAGACGAGCAGCGCATCCATGTCCTTCGGGCCGAGACCCGTGGAGTTGTAGACGGCGTCGGCAACGTGGCGGTGGCCGGTATGGTAGAAGTCCAGAAGCCGCGGTCGCAGCGTGGACGATCCGCCGTGGAGGTCGTAGCGCGAAGCGGTGCGGATCGTCACCGGCTTGCGTCCCTGCCGTTTGGCGCGGCTCTTCTCCATGACGATCAGCGCGACCCCGCCGTCGTTGATCAGGCAGTAGTCGTGCAGATGCAGCGGCGCGGCGATGTAGGGCGAGGCGAGGTAGTCCTCGATGCCGAGCGGCTTGTCCCGCATGATCGCTGCGGGATTGTGGGAGGCCCAGGCCCGCTGACCGACCGCGACCTGGCCGAGATCGCGCTCGCTCGCCCCGGTCAACTCCATGTGTCGGCGCTGCATCAGTGCGTAGAGCGCGCCCTGCGAGGTCAGCCCGAAGGGCGCATGATAGACGTAGGAGAGGTTCGAGCCGCCGCCCATCGCCTGCGGCCCGCCGTATTGGACCTTGGCGGAGCGCTGATTATTACCATAGACGAGCGCGACGACCTCGCACATGCCGGATTGCACGGCCATCATCGCGGCGACGATCGCCTGGCTCGAATCCGCCTGCATTCCCCAGCGCGGCGCCAGGCCGTAGAGCTCGCTGGCACGCTCGTAGGATATTGTGGTGCCAACGATCAGCCCGTCGACCTGGTCCTTGCCGATGCCGGCGTCTTCCAGCGCGCGCCGGAAGGCGATGGCTCCGTATCCATAGGAATCGCTCGGCCTTTTGCCTTCGCGCACCGACTGGTAGTCGGCACGCCAGTCGCTGTGCCCGATGCCGACGACGGCCGACACGTCGTTCAGCGAGCGATCGAGAGCGGGCGCGTGGTCCGGTGCCGGCCGCAGCATCGTGTGAGGTGGGCTCATTTCGCTCTCCCGCCCTTCCGCAGCCTCCATCACTCCAGCGCCCCCGCTTCGCGAACGCGGTCGATCTCGGCCGCGCTCATCCCGAGCATTTCGCTGAGCACGCGGTCGGTATGCTCCCCGAGCAGCGGCGCGCAGGCGATCCGGCCAGGTGTCTTGGAGAGCGTACTGGGCGAGCCGTTGTAGACGACGGGACCCATGACAGGGTGCTCGACGGTGACGAGATTGCCGCGCGCGGCAAGCTGCTCGTCGCGTTCAACGAGGTCCTTCGCGTTCTGAACCACCCCCGCGGGCACCCCGCTCTCCTGGAGGCGTTGCATCAGGTCGAAGGCGTCTTGCTCGCGCGTCCAGGCGACCATCATCTCTTTCAGCCGAACCTTGTCGGCGACGCGCTTGGCGTTGTCCGCAAAGGCACTGTCGCCGGCGAAAGCCTGCGAGTTCGCAACCCCGCACAGCGCCTGCCATTGCTCGTCCGTCGTGACCGATATGGCCAGCCACGCGTCGCCGCGGCAGGGGAAGAGCCCGTAAGGAACGAAGTCGGGATTCTCGTTGCCGAGGGGCCTCGGATTCTGGCGGGTCAGACTGTAGCCGACAATGCTCGGTCCAAGGAGATTCATGGTCGACTCGAGCTGCGCGACCTCGATGTACTGGCCCTTGCCCGTGCGTCGGCGATAGAGGAGGGCGCCCATGACGGCCACCAGCGCATGGCCGGGATTGACCGAATGGTCGGGGTAGTTCGTGCCGGGTCCGATCAGGGTGCCATCGTCGTAGCCCGTCACGCCGTAGATGCCCGACAGGACGTTGAGGGTGTGGCCAACTCCGCTGTAGGTGCCCTGTGGCCCGCCGGCGCCCTGAAGGGGCATGCCGACATAGATGAGGTCCGGTCGCAGGGCGCTGAGCACATCGTGGCCGATGCCCAGCCGATCGAGCACGCCGGCCCGAAAATTGTTCATCACAATGTCGCAGCTCGGCGCGAGCCGCTTGATGATGTCTACCGCCTCCGGCTTCTTCAGATTTAATGTCAGGCTGAGTTTGCTGGAATTGCGATTGGTGAAGTAGGCGCTTCGATCGGGGTCCTTGATACCGCCGGCATAGGGCCCCATCGTCCTCGGAAAGTCCGGGTGGGTCCTCGTCTCGATCTTGATGACCTCCGCGCCGTAGTCGGCCATTGCCTTGGTCGCGAAGGGACCTGCGCCTCCGATCGTAAAGTCGAGGACCCGGATGCCGGCGAGCGGCAGACGGCTGCGGTTCTCGTTGTCGGCCTGGACGGTGCTCTGGATGTTCACGGCGCTGCCTCCTCGATTGGTGGGGGCGGGATCGGCCTAGCGGAGCTCGGCGAATACCGCGTCGTTGTCAGCGCCCGGCGCGCGCACGGGGCCGGGCTGGCGGCGGGGCGTCTCCGACATGCGGAAGGCGGGCCCGGGCCATGTCGCCTGCTTCTCGCCGATCGGCTGGTCGACGAACCAGTTAAGGAACTTGAGCTGCGGGTTGTTAAACAGATCGCTGATCTCGCTCATGGGCGCCGAAAGGACGTTTCGGCCCTGAAGCTCGGTGTAGTTCTCGTACTTGCTCTTGTCCTTCGTCAGCGCGCTGATGAGGCGCGTCGCCACCTCCCGCGCTTCCGGCGTACGGCGGAAGGCCTGATCCTGCCATTTCGGATCGTCGAGTTCCTCGGTGCCCGGAATACCTGCCGCCTTCAGCGTCTTGACGAGGTTGAACCAGCTCCGCGTGATCATGTTCATATTGGCGTAGACGAAAATCTCGCCGTCGGTGGCCGGGAACATGCCGATCCCCGCCTCGTCGCTGCGCGGAAGGCGACTGCGCACGCGCCCTTCCGTGGTATAGACCTGGACGGCGCTCTCCAGCGTGTGGGCGATCGCCTCGTGAACGGACACATCGACATGCTGTCCTTCACCGTGGAGCTGGGCATGCCACAGCGCGATCAGGATGCCGGACGCGGCGTGCAGGCCCGCGATGAAGCAGCTCTGCTCGCCGTAGAGCTTCAGGGGTTCGCGCTCTGGCAGGCCGCTTAGCGTCATGAACCCGCCCATCGCCTGGCTGATCAGATCGTCCGCCTTCCAGGTTCGCCGCGGGCCGGTGGAACCAAAGGCGGTGATCGACGCCCAGACGAGGGCCGGCCGGTCGGCGGCGAAGCTCTCGTAATCGAGGCCGAGTTCCGCGAGGCGGCCGGGCGTCTCGCTCTCCACCACGATGTCGGCTGTGGCGACAAGCTTGCGGAACAGCCCGGCTCCCTCGGGCGTGTCGATGTCCAGCGTCACCGAACGCTTGTTCGTGTTCATGTAGGCGTAGAAGGCGCTGATGCCGGTCTCGCCGTCAATCGGCGGCACGCGGCGCATGACGTCGCCGGCGGTCGGCTCGATGCGGATGACCTCGGCGCCGAGATCGCAAAGCATCTTCGTGGCGTAGACCGCGTTGGTATCGGTCATATCGATGACGCGGATACCTTCCAGGGCGCCCGGCGTCAGAGTGTTGGTGTTAAGCGTCATGGTTCCCTCACTCCGCCAATTCAAACCAGATGTCCGACCAGTCGCCGACCGGCTCGTTCTTGAAGATCACGCGGCAGCGGGCGCCGATGAGGGCGAGGCAGTTCTCGGGGCTTATGTCGGCGTTGCGCAGGTAGCCGCCCGTCGCTGTGCTGGCGCCGTCGAGCTGGACGAAGACGATGAGATACGGCGGTGGCGGCCCGCTCCACCGCGTGTTCGAGATGGTCAGCGTGCGGATGATGCCGCCGGGTCCGACGTCGACCAGCCTGTCGGTCGGTTTGAACGTGATCTCGCAATAGCTCTGGGGCGGGAAGATCACCCGCGAGCCGTCGGCAACCCGCGCGCCGAGCAGACGCTTTTCCCGAAAACTCTCGAACATGCGCGCAATCATCGGGTCCGGCCGATAGAACTGCGGCACGTCCCAATTGGCGTCGACGAAGACGATCCCCTCGGGATCGGGCCGCTTGGGTCGGGCGGAGCGGGCCGTTTCCTCGTGCCGCTCCACGGAAGGCGCTTCAGTCATGCCACAAGGACCCCCACCTCGTGAGTCTGGAACGCGCCGGCGATGGCGGAGACGGCGGCGCGCGGCCGGCGCAGCGCGACCTGCCGTTCGCCGGCCTCGCCGCGCAGTTGCGTGGTCGCCTCAATGACGCGGATGAGCCCCGTCGAACTGATCGGGCTGCCGCATGTCGCGCCGCCGGAAGGATTAACCGGCAGGCCGGAATCGTGATGGAATTCGCCGGCCTTCACGAGCTCGGCCGCGTTGCCGCCCTTGTTGAGCCGGAGCGCTTCGATGCTGAGCAATTCCAGGATGCCGAACGAGGCATAGACTTCCGCCAGCCCGATCTCCTCGGCGGCGTCCTGGATGCCTGCGCCCGCATAGGCCCGCTGCGCCGCCACGGCGAGATCCGCGCCGTCGAAGTAGGCGTCCGACCCCGGCGTCATGCGCGATCCGACGAACCGGCCGCCCGCGAACGACCCGAATCCGACCGCACGCACCGCCCGGCGGCCCGTTTGCACCGGTACGTCCCCGACGAGGACGGCGGCCGCCCCGCTCGATCGCGGCGAACTGTCGAGACGCTTCATCGGCCAGGTCATCACCGGTGAGTTGAGCACATCGTCCACAGAAATGGCCTGGCGAAGCTGCGCGTAAGGGTTGCGCACGCCGTTGCCACGGTTCTTGACGACCACCTCTGCCATCACCTCCTCGCCAACACCGTGGCGCGCCATGTAGACGGACATCTGGCTCGCCGCAGAGACGATCGCGTTGCGCACCACCTGCTTGTCGGTAAAGGGATCGTGGAGCTGCCCGAGCGCCCCGGTGAGGCTCGGCACCTCATCGGCGAGGTCAGCGGCCACGACGAGCACGCGTTTCTTTCGGCCCGATGCGACATAGCCGCAGGCGAGGCGGAACGCGGCGAGGCCAGAAGCCGCCAGCACGTGGACGCGACCGAGAAACCGGCTAGCGCCGGGCAGGCCGTCGATACCCCAATATTGCGGTTCATCGATCCCCAGCGGCGTCGTGGGCGACATCGCGAGGATCAGCCCGTCGACATCGCGGGCCTCGACCTCGGCGTCGGCGATGGCCTCATAGGAAACCCGGCCCAGAAGGTCCGCATAGGTCGTATCGGGCAGCCGGGTGCGCATCGGTACCTGCGCGGTTCCCAGCACGTGGACGGCGGGGGTCATGGCCGCGCTCCCTTTTCGAGAACGATTGCGGTGACGTGCTGGCCAATCGGGCCGGCAAGATCAAGGACGAGCGCCGTGGCCGGCTCTTTCACCGCGGCAAGACGGCCGTATGCCTCGGCGAGCTGGCGAAGAGCCGTCGCGGCGCCGAAATAGGAGACAGCCCCTCCGCCGGACGCATTGATCTGCCGTCCGTCCGCGTCGCTGTCGAGCGCCGTGAGCGCGCGTTGCTCGGCGACCGGGGTCGGGGCGGCGGCCTCGATCAGTATAGGCGTAGATCCGGCCGTCGGCCCGGCATCGCCGTGGCGCAGAAGCCGAAGGACCTCGCCGACCCACTCGGCGGGATCGAGACGCTCGTCATGGGGAGAATAGGGGCGCGAAACGCTTGCGAAATCGCGGATTGCGACGCCTTCCGCGCCCTTCTCGGCGCGACGCAGGACAATCGCCACCGCGCCGTCGCAAAAGCCGGTGCGGGCCCAGACCGGTGCCGCCCCGGTCGGTGCAGGGGTGTCGCCCCAGACCCTCGCCATCATTTCCCGCGCGTAGTCGTCGAGCGAGGCTTCGTCTTTGCCGGCCGACAGTTCCTGGGCCTGAAGAGCGGCGACGACGCGCGGAGACGCGCCGATCCGCCGGGCGTGGAACGGGTCCGCCTGATTGCGACGCGGATCGCAGCTTCCGTATTTCGTCGCGGCGCCCCAGCCGACGAGAATCAGGTTCTCGGCCTCGCCTGCCTCGATCTGCGTGACCGCCGCCGCGAGCCCGTGTCCGGCAGAGGACGGCAGATTCAGGAAGCGCCGGCCGTAGCCTCCAGCAAGCTCGGCCCGGCCGGGTACGGAGATGCCATCGAGCGTGTCGCCCGCCACGGTGACGACCGAATCGATCTCTTCGAGGACAAGCCCGCTCTGCTCGAGAGCGCAAAGCACGGTACGCCGGATCGTGGCGTCGAGAGTGTCGGGGAAGGGCCGGGCAACGGTCGTGCTGCAACCGGAGATGAATGCCTGATTCCTCACCGTGCCGCTCCCTCGCCCTCGTTCGACTGGAACCAGAAGTCGGGACCATCAGCCTCGCCGGACTCCCGGAAGCGGACTTCGAGCGGCATGCCCCGGCGAAGCGTCGCATCCGCGCCGGACAGGCGAAGCGGAGCGAAGATCGGTGCCTCAGCTCCGTCCAGACGAACCCGTGCGAGAACGAAGCCTTCCAGCAGCGCCTCACCCGAATCGGCCACCCAATCCGGCGGCGCGAAGGAGAGAAGCTCGGCGCCCGGTCCGACATCAACCCACTCGCCCTCGCTACCAAAATCCTTCGGTGGCACGCTTACACGCCCGGGATTGAAGGTCTTCCAGCCGACAAGCCGACCCTCCTCGCGAATCTTGGTCAGGTAGATACTGCCGAGCCGTCCGGCCGAATGTCTGAACACCGGCTGCCACCGGTCCGCAAGCGGGCGATCTTGTCCCACTGCCGCCATCCCTGTCTCCTCCCGACAAGCGTTACAGGAAAGATAATTAGTTATAACATTATTCTTAACTGGGTCTATGTGGCCTGTCAATCGTGAGCTGTACTGCGGTGCCGCAAGAGGCGCGGAAAACTGGCCAATTTCAAAGGCTTGAAAGCGCCAGGAAGGTGCCTCCCGTTTTCGGACGACACCGGGCAGCGCTGTTCTGCCACGCATGCCCGTGCCAACCAGCGCTTCGTCTTCATCGTACGGGCGCGGGATCAGCGGCCCTGGAAGTTCGGCTTGCGTCGCTCCAGGAACGCCGCCATGCCCTCGGCCCGGTCGCTCGTTCCCGTCAGGGTAGCGCCGAGCTTCTGCTCGAGGTCGAGCGAGGAAGCAAGATCCCTTTCCATCCCTTGCCGGACGGCTTGCTTGAGCGTGGCGAGGCTGAGAGGAGCGCGCTCGCCGTATATCGCGACCATCCTCAATGCCTCGTCGAGCGCTGCGCCCCGTGCCGCCTTGCGGTTGATCAGCCCGATTCGATACGCTTCATCGACGTCGATCGGTTCGGCGGAGAAGAGAAGCTCGAAAGCGCGGGCCATGCCGACGATGCGGGGGAGGCGCTGCGTGCCCCCGAAGCCGGGAATCGTACCGAGCTTCGCGCTGGTGATTCCGAATGTCGCGCCTTCGCCCCCGACGCGCAGGTCGCAGGTCAGCGCGAGTTCCAGCCCCCCGGTGAGGCAGGGGCCCTCGATCGCGGCAACGACAGGCCGTTTCAGCCCTTCTATGGTGTCCGTCAGCCGGCGCAGGGCGGCCTTCGCTTCCTCGCGCTCGGCTGGCGAACTGGCCGATGCTTCCTTGAGGTCGCGTCCCGACGAGAAAAAGTCGCTGCCGCCGGTCAGGACGACGCATCGAACGGACGGATCGTCCTCGGCCTCGCGGAGCACGGCCTCCATCTCGATCATCATGCGATGGTTGACGGCGTTCCGGCGCTCCGGCCGGTTCATCGTGACGACCCGGGTCGGGCCGTGCGTTTCGGTCAAGAGCGTTTCCACGTTCACCGATCGTCTCCTCCTGAGGGTAGCGTCAGCGGATCGCGGAAATGCCCGTGATCTCGCGCCCCTCGATCAGCGTCATGATCTGATTGGTGCCGTCGGGGATCGGCAGCATGCGGATGTCGCGGTAGAGTTCCTCCAGGCCGAGCTCCACGCTGATGCCCATTGCCCCGTGCACTTCCATGCAAAGTGATACCGCTCGGGTGCAGGCGGCGATCGCGTAGCGCTTGGCCATGGCCGAGAGATGGACCTTGTCCGGCTCGTCGTTGTCGATCGCCTGCATCGCCTTGTAGCAAAGGAGCCGGCTCGTCATGACGGCGGCCGCCGAGTCGGCGAGAAGCTCCTGTACAAGCTGGAAGCTGCCGATCTTTCGCCCGAACATCTCGCGCATTCCGGCATATTCGGTGGCCGCATCCAGCGCGCGCTGCGCCATGCCGACGGCCGTCAGGCCGAGCGCCGGGCGCTGAAGCATCCATGTGGTCTGGAGAACACGGGAGGCCGTTCCCTCGGCGCCGATCACGTTGCGGCCGGGCACCCGGCAGTTCTCGAAGATCGCCTCTCCGAGCGCGCCCTGCTTGAGCCCGAGCGTCGGCGTCTTCGAGGTGTAGAAGGGAGAAACCTCCTGGTCGACCACGAACCAGAGCAGCCGGTTATGGCCCTTCTCGTTCTTTCCGATCGAGGCGGCAGTCAGCATGATGTCGCAGTTGAAGGCGCCGCTGACCCACATCTTGTGGCCGTTGACAATCCAGTCGTCCCCGTCCCGCACAGCCCGTGTCTTGGCGCCCCTCGCGTCGGAGCCCGAGCCGGGCTCCGTCGTCCCGGAGGCGCCGAGAATGTCGCCGGCGATGAGGGCCGGCACGAAGCGCTCGACCTGCTCCTCGTTGCCGCCCATGCAGATGCGCAGGGCGGGCCCTTCCTGTCCGCCCATGCCGAAGCTGACCGAGGCAGGCATCATCTCGCGTATGAGGCCGTATTCGAACGCCGACATGCCGGCGCCGCCGAACTTCTCGGGAATGCGGCAGGACGTGAGGCCGTGGGCCGCGCCGACCTTGACGATGGCGCGACGCTCCTCCTTTGGCAGCGGCTTGAACGGGTCGTTACGTCTGAGGATCGGCATGACGTCCCGATCCACCATCTGCTTGACCGACTCCTGGAGCATGCGATGCTCGCTGGTCAGTTTGAAATCCATCCCCTCACTCTCCAGCCTTGACCGACATCGGGCAGCGCGTTCCCTCATGCGGGACCGCTGTGGCAGCGTCGCTGCGTTTGGAAAACCCTTGGGACACAGAACGATAGCGCGGCGCGCTGCCATGCGAACAGACAAGGGCCCTTGGCACTGATTAGGTATAACATTATTATCATATGAAGAAGGCGTCAAGCCGAACCGGTTCGGCCATGCAGGAGGGCAGTATGAAGGAAGCGATGTCGCTGGAAGGCGTGAACGTTGTGGAGATCGGAGTACGGGGCGCGGCCGCCGTCTGCGGGTCGCTGCTTGCGCAGCTGGGTGCGAAGGTGATCCTTGTCGAGCACGACGGGCAATCGCCGAAGGCCGGCCATCGCACGCAGTACGCGGCCGGAAAACTGAGCTGGCGATTCGACCGGAACGACGCCGGGGACCGCGCGCTTTTCGCCGGCCTGTGCGCCCGCAGCGACATCGTCATCACCTCGAGCGACGTCGACCCCGAATGGTTGCATGTGCCTGATGCCGCGTCGCCCGCCAACATCGTCTGCGACATCACGGCTTTCGGCATGAGCGGTCCGTTGGCCGGACGGCCGCTGAGCGAGCTCGGCGTGCAGGCGATCTCCGGGATCATGGACACGACCGGGTTCCCGGACGGCCCACCGGTGCCGATCCGTGTTCCGATCGTCGACGTCATCGCCGGCACCTATGCTTCGAGCGCCGTCATCGCCGCGCACAGGGTGCGGCGCCGACACAAGGTCGGCCAGCTCGTGGACATCGCCTTGTTCGACGGGGCCTTCGCCGCACTTCGCTCTTTCCTGTCGACCGTGCTGACTAGCGACGTGTCCGAAAAATCGCGGCTCGGCAACCGTCATCCCACCGTGCGGCCCTGGAATGCCTACCGCTCGAGCGACGGTTACGTCCTCATCTGTGCCGGCAACACGTTCGCGATGTTCGAGCGGCTGTGCCAGCTCGTCGGACGGCCGGACATCGCGCCAAAATATAAGACCCAGCCGTCGCGTGTGGCAGGCACGCCCGAGATCGATCCGGTGATCGAGGACTGGACGCGGCGGCACACCACGGCCGAATGCGTGGCGCGGCTTCTGGAGGTTGGCGTCGTCGCCGGCCCGATCGTCCCGATGGACGACTACCCCCAGGAGGAGAATCTCTCCTTTCGCGGCATGATCCGGACCGTGCCGGACGCGGACGGACGCGAGGTCTTCGTGCCCGGCTCTCCGTTGCGCATGAGCGCGACGCCCGGTCTCACGCCAGCGCGCGTGCCGCCGGTCGACGGCGACCGGGCGACGGTGGAGAAGATCGCGGCCGGCATGATGAAGCGGGCGGAGGCCGGCAACGCGCCGACTGGCGTACGGCCGTTGCAGGGCGTGCGGATCATCGAGTTCGGTCAATACACGACGGCGCCGATGTGCGCCCGCGAGTTGGCGCATCTCGGGGCGGAAGTCATCAAGATCGAGCAGCCGGGCGCCAAAGAAACGCGTTCCGGCGCCGCCATCTCCTTCCGGATGAACAACGCTGACAAGAGGACGATGGTGATCGACCTCAACGACGCGTTCGACATCGAGGTGTTGAAGCGTCTGATCGCCACAGCCGACGTGCTGGTGGAGAATCTGAAGCCGGGCACGCTGGAGAAGTTCGGCCTGAGCGCGGATGCGATCCGGGCGATCAATCCGCGGCTGATCTATTGCCCGATCAGCGGCTTCGGCATCGATTCGCTGTATCCGCGACGGCCGGCCTTCGACATGGTGATCACCGCCATGGCCGGCTTTATGACCGTGCTGAGCGCGGACGGCGTGCCGCTGAAGTCGGGAATATCGACGGCCGACTTCATGGGCGCGCTGATGGCGATGGTCGCCATCCTCGCGGCGCTCGAACATGCCGAGCGGACGGGCGAGGGGCAGCTCGTCGACCTGTCCATGCAGGACATCTCGGCCTGGCTCACGCAGACCACATGGAACGGAGCGCTGGAAGGGCGCATCGAGCCGGCCGTGGTCGAGGCGCTCGACGGCTACGTCCTCGTTGAAGCGGGGAGGGCGGCTCTGGAGGAGGCGCTGCGTGTGCCGGGCGACGACGACCTCGACCCTTCGGCTCTCGCTCGCCTGGAGCGAACCGCCCTGGTGGCCGCTCTCAATGATCGGGGACTGGAGGCGGTGCCAGTGCAGACGGTGCGCGAGGCCTCGGCCATGCCGCATGCGATCGAGCGCAGGCTGTGGTTCAGGATGCGCGATGGCGAAGCGGAGATGCCGATGCTCGGCAGTCCGCTTCGCCTGACCAGGACTCCGCCGACGGTCACGCATCTAGCCCTGCCGATGAACCACGACCGCGCAGCGATCCTGCGCGAACTGGGCTTCAGCACGGACCGGGAGGAGCAGGGGCGGGGAGCGCAGGCGGCCGGGTGAACATCGGACGGCGCTGGTGGCGGCGCCCACGCTGTCGCTCCGCCACCTCTTTCAGGAGCTCGGCCCCGCCAGCGGCCCGACCCCCGAACCGTCGCGCTTCACACGGATCTTCGCGTTGTCACCAACAACGCGCTTCACTCCCACAAGCACTTTCATGTCAGAGCTCCGGGCAGGGTAGCGGTGTCCCAAGCCGGGCGCACCGTGGGCGGGGCCGGCTCGCTCCAGCTCTTCAGGATGAGGTCCGAGGCCTTCTCGCCGATCATCGTCGTTGGCGCGTTGATGTTGCCGGTCGTGACGACCGGCATCACCGATGCGTCGGCGACCCGCAGTCCTTCCAGTCCGACAACCCGGAGGCTCGGATCGACGACCGCCATCCGGTCCGTGCCGATCCGGCATGTGCCGGCCGGATGGTAGGCTGTGTGGCCCGTGGCGCGGATATAGGCCTCGATATCCTCGTCCGACTGGACCTGCGTTCCCGGAAAGACCTCCTTCTGCACGAAGGGCTGCAATGCCGGCGCCGCGAAGATTCGCCGGCCGAGCCGGAGTCCGGCCTTCAGCGTCTCTAGATCCTCCGGGGCGGTCAAATAGCCTGGCGAGATCGACGGATGCTCGTCGATGTCGGCCGATTTCGCCCGCAGCCGCCCCCGGCTTCGAGGCTTGGCCGCGCTGATCGAGAAGCGGATGCCTTTGAGCGTCTCTATACCTATCAGCTCGCGCTTGGACGCGCTGGAGCGCGGGAATATGCCCGGCATGAAGAGGAACTGGAGGTCCGGCACGGCAAGCTGCGGCCGGCTCTTGGCGAAGATGGTGACGGTCGTCGAGCCGAAGGTCAGCGGGCCGGAGGCAAAGAGCAGCCATTGCATCACTGCCGGCCCGAGGCGCCAGCTGCCGACGAAATCGTTCAGTGTCAGGACGTTCATCGTCGTGGTGGCGAGCGTGCAGGCATAGTGGTCGCTGAGGTTCTCGCCGACGCCGGGAAGATTGTGCACAAGGGGAACCCCGATCGATCGCAGATGCTCCGGTGCCCCGACGCCCGAGACTTGCAGGAGGTGAGGCGAGCCGATCGATCCGGCGCAGAGAACGACTTCCCGTCGTGCCCGGATCGTCGCCTCCTCGCCCCCCCTGCGCACGACCGCCCCGACGCAGCGGCGGCCCTCGAAGAGAAGGCGCCGCGCCATGGAATCGATCTCGACGCGCAGGTTCGCCCGCGCCATCGCCGGTTTCAGGAATGCGCGTGCGCTCGATGCGCGGAAACGGCCGTCGCGGGCCATCTGGGAATAGCCGACGCCCTCTCCGGTGGCCGCGTTGAGGTCTGGAAAGAGGGTGAAGCCGGTCTCCTGAGCCGCCTTTGCCAGATGGTGCGTGATCGGGAGGATCGTGCGGTAGGGCTCGATCTTCAGCGGGCCGTCGCGACCGCGGAACCTGTCCGAACCGCCCTCGAAACGTTCCATCGACTTGAAGAACGGCAGCACCTCCTCGAACGACCACCCCTGCGCGCCGGAAGCAGCCCAATCGTCGAAGTCCGACGGAAGGCCGCGGACGAAGTTCATGCCGTTGATCGAGCTGCTGCCGCCAAGAACCTTGCCGCGCGTCCACTGGAAGTCACGGTTGGCCGTCTCCCCGTGCCGCTCGGTCACGAAACGCCAGTCGTAGGTGTGATGACCTCTGAGCTTCAGGGCAGCCGCAGGAATCCGCAGCTTGTAGTCGCGATCCCGGCCCCCGGCCTCGATGAGCACGACCTGCGCCCCGCTGCCCGACAGCCTGTTGGCGAGGACGCAGCCGGCCGAGCCGGCACCGATGATGAGATAGTCCGTTTCCATGATTGCCTCGGAGCTGGATCCATCCGGCCGTCGCGCGGAGACACCGGGAAGAGATATGAGTGTGAAATAATATTTTGATATAATGTTATAGTCAATGTTGCGATCCATTGAGCGTTGCGATCAGGTCGTGTTCCTCCTGCAGGCCGAGCCCAAGCCTGCGACGCTGACCCGGGGACCCAAGTGTCGTGTACTCCCTCGTGTACTCCCTGTTGTCCTCCCCCGAGTGTGACGGAAGCCTGCGTGGTCAGTTTGCTTATTTGCTTCAAAGAGTATATTGTTATTATGAATCGGGCAGGCCAGCAGGTGTGTAGCATGGTACCCGGTTGGCAATATCGCGCGTCACACGATGCGCAGGCTCATCACATCTGTATCGTCCCGCCGACAGGAGGGTTCCGGGCAGGATTGGCGCCATTCCCGCTCCGAA
>NZ_JBSEFH010000026.1:0-77859 GCF_053570585.1 Pseudochelatococcus sp. B33
GCATCGCGGGTTCACCGGCCCTATTGCATCGAACCAGAAAACGGGCACCGTTTTTGGTTTGATTTGATGCACAAACAAGCAGCTAGAGCAAAATATTGATTAATGTTCAAAGCATTTTGCTCTCGTCATGGCCTGCTGGAAGCAGCCGCGGCCGGAGGGACTTTCCCCTTCCGGCCGCGATCGTCATGCGGCGATCACAGCTTGCACTGGGAGGCGTAATTGTCCTGATAGTCTTCAAAGATCTTCTCGACGATCTCGGTCGCGAATTTGCCGTCCTCGCGCTTGACCACCTTCACCAGATAGAAATCCTGGATCGGATAGTGGTTGTGGCCGAAGCGGAAATTACCGCGCAGCGACTGGAAATCCGCCTTCTTCAGCGCCTCGCGCAGCTTGTCCTTGTCGTCGAGCTTGCCGTCGAGCGACGTCACGGCGGCATCGATGGCGAGCGCCGCGTCATAGGCCTGGATGGCATAGAGCGCCGGCACGCTGCCGTACTTCGCCTCGAACGCCTGCACGAACTCCCGCGACTGCGGGTTGTCGAGGTTCTGCGCCCAGTTCGCGCCGCCGAAAAAGCCGAGCGCGGCGTCCTGCTGGGCGGGCAGCGTGGTCTCGTCCACGGTGAAGGCGGAGAGGAAGGGGATGTTGTCGAGCCCCGCCTGCCGGTATTGCTTCACCAGATTGACGCCCATGCCGCCGGGCATGAAGGCGTAGACCGCATCCGGCTGGTCGGCGGCGATCTGCGCCAGTTCGGCCGAGAAGTCGAGCTGGCCGAGCTGGGTGTAGATCTCGTTCGTCACCTCGCCCTTGTAGGAATGCTTGAAGCCGGCGAGCCCGTCCTTGCCCGCCTGATAGTTGGGTGCGAGCAGAAAGACGCGCTTGTAGCCCTGATTCTCGGCATATTTGCCGAGCACCTCGTGCATCTGGTCGTTCTGGTAGGAGGTCACGAACAGATTGGGGTTGCACTCGGGACCCGCCAGATTGGACGTGCCCGCGTTGGTGCTGATGAGGAACGCCCCCGCCCCCGTCACGGGCTTGACGATGGCGTTGAGAACATTGGAAAAGATCGGGCCGACGACGAAGTCCACCTTCTCCCGCTCGACGAGCTCGCGCACCTTGTTGACGGCGATGTCGGGCTTCAACTCGTCGTCGACGACGACGATCTCGGCCTCGAGCCCGCCGAACTTGTTGCCGAGCTTCTCCGCCGCCAGCAGGAACGCGTCGCGCGACTGCTCGCCGAGCACGGCGGAAGGGCCGCTCAGCGTGTAGAGAAGGCCGATCCTGATCTTGCCGTCCGCCGCCTGCGCGGTGTGGGTGGCGATGAAAGACGAGGCCATTGATGCAACGGCGACCAACCCCGCAGCCGCTATCCGGTTCGACAACATGAAACGTTCCCCCTGGTCAAGCAACGATCCCCGCCCGCGGCGGACTGCGAACGACGCCGCCACGTGCCGGAAACCCTCAAGTTCTCTTATAGTTTGGTGCTTTTGCCGACAAGGAATAATCCCTCGCGCCGCAAGCTCCGACGTTGCGGAAACGGGCCTTTCGTCGTAGACAGCGGTTTCATGCCAATGCCGCTCGATGCCCCATGTCGTTGAATCAGCCCCTCTATCGCGGCCTGGACCGGGAGACGCTCGACCGCGAGTACAACGCGCGCGCGAGCGTGCCGTCCTTCGCCGCCGAGCATGCCCGGTACGTGGCCGAGAGCGCGCGCGTGAAACGGGAGATTCGGCACGTCGCCGACATCGTCTATGACCCGCTGAGCGGCCAGAGGCTCGATTTCTATCCGGCCCATCCCGGCGCGCCCGTCTTCGTCTGGATCCACGGCGGTTACTGGCGCGGCGGCTCGAAGGAGGACAACGCCTTCGTCGTGCCCGGCCTGAGAGCCCACGGCGTTTCCGTCGCGGTCATCGACTATGCCCTCGCGCCCGCCGTGTCGCTCGATGAAATCGTCCGGCAGGTCCGCTGCGCGATCGCCTATCTGCATGCCAACCGGGAGCGCCACGGCATCGCCGCCGGACCCATGGCCGTGGGGGGATCGTCGGCCGGCGGCCATCTCGTCGGCATGCTGCTCGCCCAAGGTTGCCACGGCGAAGACTGGCACGGCGAATGGAACCTGCCGCCCGACACCATCGGTGTCGCGCTCGCCCTGTCGGGCCTCTATGACATCGAGCCGCTACGCCACACCCATATCGACGCCTGGCTCGGCCTCGACGATGCCTCGATCGCGCGCAACAGCCCGATCCTTCACGTTCCGCGGCAATCCGCGGCCTGCCTGCTCGCCTCCGTCGGCGGGCTCGAAACAGGGGAATTCCGCCGCCAGACGACGGCCTATGCCGAGGCCTGGGAAAAGGCTGGCCACACCGGCCGCGTCATCGACATGCCCCGCCACAACCACTTCGATATCGCCCTCAGCCTGAGGGAACGGGACGGTGTCCTGACGCGGGCGGTGGCGCAGGCCATTCGCGAACGGCAATAGTCTTACGTGCAACGAATACGTGTACACGCAAACCTGTCGGCGGGGTGGTACTCCCTGCTTTACGGTGAAAACATTGCAAGAGCTTGTCTATATTTGAAGAGAGGAATTGAGCGGGACGAGGAGGCATGAAATGATGCGCCACGCTGCTCGAACGGCGGAGGAGGAAGCGCGCATCCTCCGCCGAAGACTTCAGAGGGGTAGTCCAAATGGAACGTGTTTTCGCTACGGGCTGGTTCGGGGTTATCGCCCGCGTAATTCTTACATTCATGTTCTGGGCAAGCGGCCTTGCCAAGTCGATCGACTTTTCCGCCGGAATGGCCGAGATGACACACTTCGGCCTGGAGCCGGCGGTGTTCTTCAATGCCGCTACCATCGTCGTGCAGCTCATCGGTTCCGCCCTCATCATCCTGAACATCTATGCCTGGGTGGGTGCTCTGGCGCTCGCTGCCTTTACGGCGGCGACCATTCCCATCGCGCATACCTTCTGGAGCATGGAGGAGCCGATGCGGACGCTTGAGTTCTACGTCGTCATGGAGCATATCAGCATCATCGGCGCCCTGCTGGTCGTCGCATGGGCCACGTCGCGCAAGGATCGGCTCAGCCGGGCGCCGATTGCCTGGAAAGCGGGCTAGGGTGCAACCGCTACGACCAAACCGAATGACGGGAACCCGCCGCGCTGCGGCGATGATCCGGTGCGGCAGCGTGTCCGTCTGGCGGGCGGGACTTGTCGGGCAAGCAAGCCTTCCGGCGGCGGATCAGGGATCGATGATGCGGTCGGGCCAGGGGTTGCGCCCCTCCTTCAGCCACAGCAGCGCATCGGTCCAGAACCCGCCGGCGTGGCTGTCATGGAAAAGGTTGAAATGGCCGATGGCGTCGCGGCCGTAGTCGGCCGGGGCGAGCATCACCGCCTGTCGTGGCGCGCCCGTGTAGTAGCGCAGCGTGCGGCGGATCGCCGGCACGGTACAGAACTCGTCGTCGCTGACGGACACGGCCAGGATCGGCGCCGTCACCGCCGCCATGCGGGCGACCGCCGAGGCCCGCTCCCGGCGCGGATGGCTGCGCTCGAAACGGGGCCCGCGAAAACTCCATTCGTTGGCGATCCCGGCCGGCAGGTCCTCCAGCCAGCCGAGCCTGCGGCCCGGAAAGTAGCCGCAGACCATCGTGGCGGCGGGCATGGCGACATGCCATTTCAGGAACAGGTCGAGCCTGCGGCGGGGCGCGTAATCGGGCCACCACGCGTATTGCGCGCCCACAGTCAGGATGCGGTTCACCGATGGGGCGCTTTCGGCGAGCCCCGGCAGGAAGCCGCCGATGCTGTGGCCCACGACGATCAGCGGCGCGTCCGGCGCCCGCGCGCGCATGAAGCGCACGGCGGCGTCGAAATCGCGCTCGCCCCAATCCCGCCAGCGATAGCCGCAGCCGCGCAGGCGTTCGGGCCGCGACAGGCCGATGCCGCGATAGTCGTAGGTGAGCACGTCGAAGCCATGCGCCGCCAGAAACCGCGCATAGCGATGGTAGTATCGCGCGAGAACCCCGGTCGCGGGGTTGACGATGACCCCGGCGGGCGCCTCGTCCGCGCCGCTCCATAAATGCCCGCCGAGCCGCACGCCGTCGCGGCAGGGAATCGCGACCGCCTGTCCATGTTCCGTCGAGAGAGGGCGCATGAGTTCGTTCATGCCGGGGACAATAGCGGCTGCCCATGACCATGTACATGCGTCTGCAACCGATCGGCGCCCGGACGAAAGCGGCTGCCTGATCCTTGGCCTCCCGTCCTGATCCATGTTTGCGCAAATGTCTTGACGGAAGGCAGCGGGTGATCGACAACGATGATCCGGACGCGATTTTACGTCCCGTTCCGGCGGCGGCCTGCCTCGATATCGGGCAGATGCACGCGCTGCCCGGAAGCGGCTTCCACAACCAGACCGACCCTGGGGAGAGTTCGATGCGGTTCATGAGATCGGCGATCGTTGCGCTTGCTGTCAGCGCCGGCGCTGTGGCGGCACAGGCGGCCGAGGTCAAGCTCGGCGTCGCGGCGGCGTTGAGCGGCGGGGCCGCCCAGTATGGCGCGGCGATTCGCAACGGCTTCGAGCTCGCCGCCGAGGAGATCAACGCTGCCGGCGGCATCAACGGCAACACCATCCGGCTCGTGATCGAGGACGAACAGGGCAAGAAGGAAGAGGCGATCAACGTCTTCAAGAAGTTGATCTTCCAGGACAAGGTGCTGCTGGTGTTCGGCCCGACACTGTCCAATTCCGGCTCCGCCGCGCATCCCGTCGCGCAGGGTGCCAAGACGCCGGCGTTCGCCACCTCCAACACCGCCGACGGCATTACGGCCGTCGGCAACTACGTCTTCCGCAACTCCGTCACCGAGGCCGACGTGCTGCCCGTGACGCTGCGCAAGGTGGTCGAGAAGGAAGGCGTCAAGAAGGTCGCCGTGCTCTACGGCAACGACGACGTGTTCACCAAGTCCGGCTACGACAACTTCGCCAAGGCGCTCAAGGATCAGGACATCCCCGTCACCACGACGGAGACCTTCGCCAAGGGCGACGTCGATTTCAAGGCCCAGCTCACCAAGATCAAGGCGAGCGAGCCCGACGCCATCGTCCTCTCCGCCCTGCTGGCCGAGGGCGCGCCCATCCTCGTGCAGGCGCGCCAGCTCGGCATCGACCTGCCGTTCATCGGCGGCAACGGCGTCAACTCGGTCAAGATCTTCGATCTCGCCAAGGGGGCGTCCGACGGTCTGTGGGTCGGCAGTCCCTGGTCGGCGAGCAACGATGCGCCCGAGAACGCGAAGTTCATCGAGGCCTACACGAAGAAATTCGGCTTCCCACCGGACCAGTTCGCCGCGCAGACCTATGACGCCCTTCACATCGTCGCGGAAGCGCTGAAGAAGGTCGAGCTTTCCGGCGATCTCGCCAAGGACCGCGCGGCGCTGCGCGACGCCCTGCCCGACGTGACGTGGACCGGCGCGACCGGCCCCTTCAAGTTCCGCCAGGCGCAGGACCGGAGCGGCAAGCCGGCCGGCTACGACGCCGATCAGGAAGCGATCGTTTCGGTGACGAAGAACGGCGTCTACGAAATCGTCAAGTGACCGGCCGCGCCCGGCATTATTGCCGGGCGCGCCTTCCCTCAAGGATCATCCCCTCGGCACGGGCCGGCTGCAGTATGACCCCAGAAGTGGGTATCGCTTTTGGGAAAAGATCGTGCTCATCGAATGGATGGATCAGGAGGGCTTTCCGGCGGAAAGTCGTCCCGATCCATCCCGGCCGCGGAAACTTTTTTGACGATGCTTGCCCAACAATTCATCAATGCGTTGTCGCTCGGCAGCGTCTATGCGCTGTTCGCGCTGGGGTTCACGCTGATTTTCGGCGTGCTCGGCGTCATCAACCTCGCACACGGGGCGGTGTTCATGGTCGGCGCCTATGCGGCGCTGCAGACCGTGGTGCTGGCCGGGCTGCCGATCTGGGCGGCGCTCGTCGCGGCCTTTGTCGTCAGCGGCTTCCTCGGGCTCGCCATCGACATCCTGGTCCTGTCGCCGCTGCGCAAGCGCGATGCGCCGCATCTCATCCCCATGATCGCCACCATCGGCGTCGCCATCGTGCTCAACAGCGCGACGCAGGGCATCTTCGGGGCCGACAACCTGCGCTTTCCGCCGGGCGTGGTGCCTGAGGCATCGATCGAGGCGGCGGGGCTGCATGTCACCGTGGTCGAGATCGGCATCGTCGCGCTGACGCTCGTCATCATGGTGACGCTGCTCGTGGGGCTGCGGCGCACCGCCGCCGGCAAGGCGCTGCGGGCGGTGGCCGAGTCGCCCAGGGCGGCGGCGCTGCTCGGCATCGACGTCGAGGGCCTGTTCCGCAAGACGTCGTTTCTGGCCGCCGCGCTCGGCGGGGTCGCGGGCGTCATGATCAGCCTCTATTCCAACGCCGTCTACCCGCTGATGGGTCAGCCGATGCTGCACAAGGGCATCGCGGTCATCATCCTCGGCGGCATGGGCGACATCCGCGGCGCGCTCATCGGCGGGCTGTTTCTCGGCTTCGCCGAGGTGTTCGCGGTGGCCTATGTCGGCTCGACCATGCGCGATGCGGTGGCTTTCGGCCTGCTGTTCCTGATCCTGCTCGTGCGGCCCACCGGCCTGTTCGGCAGGGCGAGCGAGCGGAAGGCCTGACCATGGATGGATTCTCGGGCTGGGACGCATTCCTGGTGTGGTTCGACGAGTTCTGGGCCGTCTATTCCAACCTCGTGCTGACGCTCGGCATCAACGCGCTGCTGGCGCTCTCCATCTGGCTGACGCTCGCCTGCGGCGTGCTGGCGCTGGCCAACGCCGCCTTCATGGGGCTTGGCGCCTATGCCGGGGCGCTGGCGACGATGAACTACGATTCGCCCTTCACGCTGTCGCTCGCCGTCGCGATGGCGGCGCCCTCGCTCGTGGCGCTCGCCATCGGCCTGCCCGTGCTGCGGCTCGGCGGCGTCTATCTCGCCATGGCGACGCTCGGCTTCGGCGAGGTCGTGCGCGTCGTCATCCTCAACACCGATAGCATCACCGGCGGCGCGCTGGGGCTGAACGGCATTCCGCAATATACGCAGTGGTGGCACGTGGCGCTCGCGCTCGCCATCGTGGTGTTCGTGCTGGCGCGTCTCCACCGCTCGAAGACCGGCCGCGCGTTCGAGGCCATCAAGGTGGACGAGACGGCGGCGAGCCTGATGGGCGTCGACCTGCGCGCCCACAAGCTTCTCGCCTTTGTGCTGGGCGCGGCCATCGCCGGGCTCGCGGGCGCGCTCAACGCCCACCTCACCTTCTTCATCGGCCCGCAGGAATACGGCTTCGACCGCGGCGTCGAGATCCTGACCATGGCGATTCTCGGCGGCATCGGCTCGCTCATCGGGCCGATCATCGGCGCGGTGTTCCTCACCCTGCTGCCGGAGCTGCTGCGCGGGCTCGCCGACTTCCGGCTGATCGTCAACGGGCTCATTCTGGTGACCGTGGTGCTGTTCCTGCCCACCGGCCTGTGGGACCCGGCGCGCCTGCGCCACTGGTTCGGCGGGAGGTAGGCGATGCTCGAACTCACCTCCATCTCCAAGTCCTTCGGCGGTCTCAAGGTGCTGGACGACGTCAGCCTGAAGGTGCCGCAGGGGGCGATCTTCGGCCTCATCGGCCCCAACGGCGCTGGCAAGACGACGGTGTTCAACCTGGTGACGGGGCTCATTCCGCCGACGAAGGGCACCATCGCCTTCGGCGGCACGGACCTCGCCGGGCTTCCCCCGCACCGCATCACCCGGCTCGGCATCGCGCGCACCTTCCAGAACATCCGCATCTTCAAGGAGATGTCGCTGCTGGAGAACGTGCTCGTCGGCCGGCACCGGCATATCGACTACGGCATCGTCCAGATGCTGTTCTCGCTGCCGGACTACCGGGCCCAGGAGGCGGCGGCGCAGGCGCGGGCGCTCGAACTGCTGGACTGGGTCGGCCTCGGCGCCAAGGCGGGAGAGATCGCCGACACGCTCTCCTATGGCGAGCAGCGCCGGCTGGAGATCGCCCGCGCGCTCGCCACCGAGCCGCGCCTGCTGCTGCTCGACGAGCCGGTGGCGGGCATGAACCCGAGCGAGAAGACCGACCTCATGAAAGTGGTGCGCGCCATCAACGAGCGCGGCTACACCGTGTTCCTGATCGAGCACGACATGCGCTTCGTGATGGGCCTGTGCGAGGAGGTCGCCGTGCTGAACTTCGGCCGCATCATCACCAGCGACAGGCCCGAGGCGGTGCGCCGGAACCACGACGTCATCGAAGCCTATCTCGGGCGCGACGACGACGCCGACACGCGGGAGACGGCCTGATGGGCGCGCTTCTGGAGGTCGCCGGCCTCAAGGTCAACTTCGGCCATGTCGAGGCGGTCAAGGGCATCGATTTCGTGCTGAACGAGGGCGAGATCACGACACTCGTCGGCGCGAACGGCGCCGGCAAGTCCACGACGCTGCTGGCGCTCTCGGGCCTCGTGCGCAAGGCGGCGGGCAGGGTCGTCTTCGCCGGGCGGGACATCACCCGTCTGCCCTCGCACCGAATCGTCCGTCTCGGGCTGTCGCAGGTGGCGGAGGGGCGCGCCATCCTGACCAGGCTCACCGTGCGCGAGAACCTGGAGCTCGGCGCCTGGCATCGCAGCGACCGGGAAGCGATCGCGGCCGATTTCGAGCACGTGCTCGGCCTGTTCCCCCGCCTCGGCGAGCGGCTCGACGGCCTCGCCGGCAACCTCTCCGGCGGCGAGCAGCAAATGCTGGCGATCGGCCGCGCGGTGATGGCGCGCCCGCGCATCCTGCTGCTCGACGAGCCGTCGATGGGCCTCGCGCCGCTGATCGTGCAGGAGATCTTCCGCATCATCAGGACGCTCAACGAGGGCGGGCTGACCATCTTCCTCGTGGAGCAGAACGTGCGCCAGGCGCTGAAGATCGCCCACCGCGCCTATGTGATCGAAACCGGCGAGATCGTGCTCAACGGCACCGGCGAGGAGCTGCTCGACCACCCGCGCGTGCTGGAAGCCTATCTGGGCATCTGACGGCGGTGCGCCTCGCGTCCTCGTTCAGGCCAGCACCGATTGCAGGATCGCCCGGTAGTCGTCCAACGTGGGCGTGCGCGGATTGGTGGCATGGCTGTGGTCGGCGAGCGCACGTTCGCAGACGAGCGGCACCACCGCCTCGGTCACGCCGAGGTCGGAAAGCCGCGCCGGTATGCCGAGCCGCTCGTTCAGGGCCTCCAGCTCCGCCGCGAGATCCGCAGTCGCATCGAGCCCGGCGGCGGCGGTCAGGCGCGCGATCTTCCCGGCGGCCACCGGCGCGTTGAAGCGCAGCACCTGCGGCATCAGGATCGCGTTGAGCGTGCCGTGATGCAGCGCCGGCTCCTTCAGCCCGCCCAGCGCATGGCTCAGGGCGTGAACGGCCCCGAGCCCCTTCTGGAAGGTGAGGCCGCCTTCGAGCGCCCCCATCATCATTTCCGTGCGCGCCTCGACATCGCCGCCGTTCTCCCACGCAGTCGGGAGATTGCGCCAGATGCGGGCGAACCCGTCGAGCGCGATGGCCTCGGCGGGGGGATTGAAGCGCGGCGACAGATAGGTCTCGATGCAGTGCGACAGGGCGTCGAGACCCGTCACCGCCGTCAGGAACGGCGGCAACGCCAGGGTGACGTCGGGATCGCAGATGGCGAAGCGGGGAATGAGGTGCGGGCTGATGAAGCCGAGCTTGCGCCCGTCGTCGAGCGTGATCAGCGCCGCCCGCCCGACCTCGGAGCCGGTCCCCGCGGTCGTGGGAATGGCGATGAGCGGCGCCACTCCGGGCGTGATCCGCCCCACGCCGCCGAGGATCGCCGCATACCCCTCGAGCGGCCCCGGATGCGTCGCCAGCAGGGCGACGCCCTTGGCGAGGTCGATGGGCGAACCGCCGCCGAAGGCGACGATGCCGTCGCAGGCGTGCGCGCGGTAATGCGCGAGCGCCGCGAGCACCGCCGCCTCCGTGGGGTTGGAGGGCACGTCGATGAAGGGCGGCACCACGGCCGGCAGGAAGGGCGTCAGGCGGTCGGGCAGCCCGAGCCGCGCCAGCGCCGCGTCGGTGACGACCAGCGGGCGGCGCACGCCGAGCGCTTCCAGCGCGGCACCCAGGGAGGACAGCGCCCCGGTACCGAAATTGATGGTCGTCAGATATTGGATGACGTGCATTTCTTCTCCTCCCGCCCGGCTTATTCGGCTGCTTCGCACCCGTCCGGGTGTCAAAGACCGAAGAAATCGGCCATCAGCGACAATTGCCGGTCCAGCATGGGGCGGCCCGGGTGGATCCGGCACCCCTTGTCCCTGGCGATGTCCAGCAGGGGCGTGATTTCCGGCTCCATGACGACCTCGGCCACGGTCATGTCGGGGGCGAGGCCCGCGCCGTCGAGGGGCAGCGGATCGCCGGGGCGCATGCCGAGGGACGTGCCGTTGATGACGAGATCGTGGCCGGAAGGGTCGGCGCCGCCGATGCGCACGTCCGCGCCGGGGTGTCCGGCCAGAATGCGCCCGCGCAGGGCCGCGGCCTTGTCGCGGGTGCGGTTCGCCAGCGTCAGGCGCGCCACGCCCGCGTCGACGAGCGCGAAGGCGATGGCGTTCGCCGCCCCGCCCGCGCCGACGAGATAGGCCGAACGCCCGCCGACGTCGATGTCCGCCGCCAGAAGACCGGCGACGAAGCCGATGCCGTCGAGCGCATCGCCGACGATGAGCCCCTCCGGCGTGCGCCGGATCACGTTCACCGCCCCCACCGCGCGGGCGGCGGGGCTGATGTCGTCGCACAGCCGGACCGCTGCCGTCTTGTGCGGGACGGTGACGATCCCGCCGTCGAAGTTCTTCAGGCGGCGCAACGCGTCGAACGCCCCGGCGAGGTCCTCCGGCGCGACCTCGAAGGGCACCATGACTGCGTCCTTCCCGCGCTCGCGCGCGATGCGGTTGATGGCCGGCGGCGCCTTAACGTGCACCACCGGATCGGCCAGAATGGCGAGGACCCGCGTGCGGCCGGTGACGCCGGCCTTGTCGGCCGGCAACGCAAGGTCCGCACTCACAGCCGCACCTTGCCGTCGAAGCGGCGCGGCACGCCGTCGGGCCCCTCGCCTCTCAGTTCCGGCGGGAGCAGATCGTCGGGCAGATCCTGATAGCTGACCGGGCGCAGGAAGCGGGCGATGGCGAGGGTGCCGACGGACGTCGTCCGGCCGTCGGAGGTCGCCGGGAAAGGCCCGCCATGCACCATCGCAGGGGCGACTTCCACGCCGGTGCCGAAACCGTTCACCAGAATGCGGCCGACCTTCTTCTCCAGCACGGGGATCAGGCCGGCGGCGGCGGGATAGTCCTCCGGCACGATGTGCAGCGCTGCGGTCAATTGTCCGGCGAGACTGTCGACGACGCGGCGCACCTCATCGAGATCTGCGGCGACGACGACGAGAGCCGCCGGCCCGAACACCTCCTCCTGAAGGGAAGGATCGGCGAGGAACGCCGATGCGGGCGTCCTGAACAGCCGCGCCGACGCCTTGAGCGGCGCTTGCGCACCGGCGGCCGCGACTTCGGTCACCGCCGCGTGGCCGGCGAACGTCGCGGCGCCCTCGCGATAGGCCTTGCAGATGCCCGGCGTCAGCATGGTCGCGGGCGCAGCCTCGCGCACCTTCTCGGCGGCGGCGGCGAGAAACGCGTCCAGTCCCGGACCTTCCACGGCGATGACGAGGCCGGGATTGGTGCAGAACTGCCCCACGCCCAGCGTCAACGACGCGACGAACGCGTGGCCGATTTCCGCCCCGCGCGCCGCCAGCGCGCCGGGTAAGAGGATTACCGGATTGATGCTGCTCATCTCCGCGTAGACGGGGATCGGCACCGGCCGCGCCGCGGCGATGGCGGCGAGCGCCAGGCCGCCGGCGCGCGAGCCGGTGAAGCCCACGGCGGCGATGCGCGGATCGGCGACAAGGCCCTGCCCGATGCTCCGCCCGCTGTCGAACAGGAGCGCGAACACGCCCTCGGGCAAGTCCAGATCCCGCACGGCGGCCTGCACGGCCGCGCCGACCAGCGCCGAGGTGGCGGGATGCGCCGAATGCGCCTTGACGATGACCGGACATCCGGCAGCGAGCGCCGAGGCCGTGTCGCCGCCGGCGACCGAGAACGCCAGCGGGAAATTCGACGCCCCGAACACCGCGACCGGCCCCACGGGGATATGGCGCAGCCGCAGGTCGACGCGCGGCAGGGGCTTGCGGTCCGGCTGGACGGGGTCGATGCGCAGATCGAGGTATCCCCCGTCGCGCACCACGGCCGCGAACAGCCGCAACTGGCCGACCGTCCGCGCCCGCTCGCCCTCGAGCCGGGCGCGCGGCAGGCCGGTTTCGCGGGAGGCGACCTCGATCAGCTCGTCGCCGATGTCGAGGATGTTCTGCGCGATGCGCTCCAGAAACGCCGCCCGTTCCTCGCGCGGACGGGCGCGGTAGTCGTCGAAGGCTGCCTGCGCCAGCGCGCAGGCACGGTCGAGCTGGTCCGCGGACGCGCCGGAGAACGTGATTCCCGACGGCTCCCCGGTTTCTGCGACGATGGAACGGATCGTCCCGTTGGTGCCGACGATCCGCTCGTGGCCGATCAAAAGGCCGTCCTCAACAGTCATTGCAGTCTCCTTGACAGGCGAAATTCCTTACAACAGACGCGCTCTAGATCTAGAGAAGACCCCTCCGGGCGAGATTGCGCATCAGGTGGCTGACGCCGAACGTCCATGGCGGGCACTGGTCCGTCGGCCGCACGCGGTTGGCGAGCGCGCCGAGCCGTGCGCTGGCGATGCGCACCGCGTCGTCGGTTCTGTGGGTGAAGCCGAGACCGGGGCCGTCGCGGTCCTGGGTGGGAGCGAAGAGCGTGCCCAGAAACAGCACCAGCCCGTCGGGATAGGAATGGTGCGCGTTGACGGCCTGCGCGACGATGTCGGCCGGATCGCGGCTGATCTGCGCCATGTCGGACGCGCCCTCGAGACGGAAGCCGTCGGGCCCCGTCACCGTGAGCTCGACCTGCGCCGTGCGCACGTCGTCGAGCGAGAATCCGCCGTCGAAAAGCCGCAGGAACGGGCCGACGGCGCAGCTTGCGTTGTTGTCCTTGGCCTTGGAGAGCAGCAGGGCCGAACGGCCCTCGAAATCGCGCAGGTTGACGTCATTGCCGAGTGTCGCGCCGACGATGCGGCCCGAGGACGCCACCGCGAGCACGATCTCCGGCTCGGGATTGTTCCATGAGGAATCCGGCCGCACGCCGATGTCCGCGCCCCAGCCCACGGCCGAGAGCGGCTGTGCCTTGGTGAAGATCTCCGCGTCCTTGCCGATGCCGACTTCGAGATACTGGCTCCAGATGCCCTGCGCGGTGAGCACCTCCTTCATCCGGTCCGCCTCTTCGGAGCCCGGACGCAGCCGCCGCAGATCGTCGCCGATCACGGCCGCGATGTCGCGGCGGATGGCGACGGCGGCGGCCGGGTCGCCCTTGCAGCGTTCCTCGATCACGCGCTCCAGCATGGAGACGGCGAAGGTCACTCCCGCCGCCTTGATCGCCTGCAGGTCGATGGGCGCGAGCAGCCACGGCCGGCCGGGATCGCGGCCATCGGGCGGGGTATTGGCGAGCACCGGCGCGAGCGGGCCGATCGCCTCCCCGGCCGCGCCCGCCAGCGCTGCCGGCGGGTCATCCGTCTCGCACAGGTCGCGCACGGTGGGGAACGCGGCTGTGATGTCGACGAGTTGCCCACCGTCGAGCCTCACCACCGATGGCCCCTCCCGGTCGGGGCGCCAGATGCGCCCCACGAGCGAGGCCGCGGCGTGGTCGGAAGGGAGGATGTCGGCGATGGATGCTGTTGCTTCAGTCATGTTTCCTCTTTCCTCCCGTCCGGACCGTGCTCTAGCTGTTTGATTTAGCGCGTTTTCTTCACGCAAACCGGTGTCCACTTTGCTTGAAAACGCTTTAGAAGATACCGGCCGGCGGTCAGTCCGCCAGATCGGCCGGCAGGGATTGCCCGAAATGTTTCTCGTAAATGGCGTTCAGCTTGCCGTTCTTCAGGTTGGCCAGCACCCATTCGTCGAAGGCCTCGCGCAGCTCCGGCTCGTTCTTGCGCAGGCCGATCGCCATCGGATAGGCGGCCATCTCGATGCGCACCTTGAGGCCGCGGTTGGGGTTCTGTTCCGCGACGGAGTTCGCCGTGGACAGGGCCGCCGCGAACACCCTCTGCTGGCCGGTGGCGATCGCGGTGTTGGTCGTCGCCTCGTCCTCGTAGCGGACGATGTTGGCGGACACGGCAGCCTCCTTCACGGTGCGGGTCAGCTCGATGTCGGCGGTGGTGCCGCGGGCGACGGCGATGGCCTTTCCGGCGAGATCCTTCGGCTCGGCGATGCCTTCGCCGTCGGGGGCCGTGATCACCACGGGCACGACGCCGTAGGGGCGCGAGTAGTCGATGACCTTCTTGCGCTCTTCCGTGATGGAGAACGAGGCGATGATCGCATCGACCTTGTTCGACAGCAGGAAGGGAACGCGGTTCGCGCCCGAAACTGGAACGAGCTGCAGCTTGACGCCGAGATCGTCGGCCAGGAGCTGCGCGGTTTCCACGTCCGATCCCGCCTCCTTGGCGGCCGAGTCGAGATATCCGTAAGGCGGATGGCTGACGTCGACGCCGATGATGATCGTGCCGCGCTGCTTGATGTCCTCAAGAGCGTTCGCGTTCGCGATACCCGTGCCCAGGGCGAGCGAGAGCAGCGTCGCGCCCAGCATGCGTGCAAATTTCATACTTTCCTCCCGATTCGATAATAACGATGTGCAGGTGAATATCCATTCGTATGACGCAGACCTGGAGTGCTCCTCAGAGGCCGTTGCCGACGAATTGCTGGAGTTCGGGTGTCGTCGGGGACACGAGCATCTCGCCGGTGCCCGTTTCCCAGATCTTGCCGTGATGCATGAAGACCACCTTGTCGGCGACGGAGCGCGCGAAGGCCATCTCGTGCGTCACGATCATCATGGTCATCCCGCCCGCCGCCAGGCGCTCGATGGTGCGCAGTACCTCGCCGGTGAGCTCGGGATCGAGCGCGGAGGTGACCTCGTCGAACAGGATGAGCTTCGGCTTCATGGCAAGCGAACGGGCGATGGCGACGCGCTGCTGCTGCCCGCCGGACAACTGCTCGGGATAGTTGCCGGCCTTTTCCAGGAGCCCGACCTGCGCCAGCACCTCGGCGGCGAGATCGTGCGCCTCCGCCTTGCCGATCCGGTAGACCTTGCGCGGCGCGAGGGTGACGTTCTGCTCCACGGTCAGGTGCGGGAACAGGTTGTAGCTCTGGAAGACGATGCCGACGTCCTTGCGCAGCTCCCGCAGATCGACGGCGCCGGCATGCAGCGCGCGGCCGCAGACGATGAGCTCGCCGGCGTTGATCTTTTCGAGGCCGTTGACGCAGCGCAGCGCGGTGCTCTTGCCCGAGCCGCTGCGCCCGATCAGCGCCACGACCTCGCCCTGGCGAATCTCGAGATCGATACCCTTGAGAACTTCGAGATCCGCGAAGCGCTTGTGCACGTCGCGAAAGGATACCAGCGGCAATTCGGACTCTGTCATGCGCATTTCCTTGGGCGGGTGATGGGACGCCGGCTGACCGCGCCGGGGCGGGGCGATGGCGACGCTGTTCATGGATCAGCCTCTTTGCAGGTGCTTCTCGAACCGGCTCGCGAGACGGGACATCGGGAAGCAGATGACGAAATAGATCAGGGCGGCGATGGTGAAGACGGTGAACGGCATGTAGGTGGAATTGTTGATGACCTTCGCCGAATAGGTCAGATCGAAGAAGCCGATCACCACCGAATACGACGTGTTCTTCACGATCTGGACCATGAAGCCGACGGTGGGCGGAATGGCGATGCGCGTCGCCTGCGGAAAGATGACGTACCAGAACCGCTGGGCCGAGGTCAGCGCCAGGCACTCGCCCGCCTCCCACTGGGTGCGCGGAACCGCCTGGATGCAGCCCTTCCAGATCTCGCCCATGTAGGCGGAGGCGTAGAGCGTCATCGCGATGCCGGCAGCGACCAGCGCTGGAACACTGAAGCCGCCGATGCTCATGCCGAAATACACCACGAACATGATCACCGGCAGCGGAATGCCCTGAATGAGCTGGACGTAAAGCCCCGCCGCCACCGATGTCGGCTTGTTCCGGGAGGCGCGGGCGAGCGCGACCGGCAGCCCGACGATGGTGCCGCCGACGAAGCCGAGCAGGGACAGGACGACGGTCCAGCCCGCACCGCGGAAAAGATAGAACAATTGATCGACAGTCAAACCAAGCATCGTCATTCTCATACGGGCTGAATGGGTGCAACGCCGCCCGCGATCGCCGCGAACCGGCGATCGCGGGCGAGCCTACAAGGGGGTGCGCAGACGGCGCCGGCGCGGAAAGGACACTTCCGCGAGACCGAGCAGCGTCAGGCGCAGGAACGTCGCCAGACCAAGGTAAACGACGGCGACGACGAGATAGACCTCGAAGCCGCGGAAGGTGAAGGACTGGATCATGTAGGCGACGCCGGTCAGCTCCTCGGCCGAGATCTGCGACATGATCGACGTCGCCAGCATCATCAGCACGAACTGGCTGACGAGTGCCGGATAAACTCTCTCGACCGCCTGCGGCAGCTCGACGCTCAGCACGGTCTGGACCGGCGAGAGCGCCAGGCACGACGCCGCCTCGCGCTGGCCCCTGGGAATGCTCTGGAACCCGGCACGCATGATCTCGGCCGTGTACGCGCCCACGTTGATTGTCAGCGCGATGACCGCCGCGAAGAAAGGCCCGGTGTGGATCTGCAGCACCGCCAGACCGAAAAACAGCCAGAAAACCTGGATGATGAGCGGCGTGTTCCGGATGGCCTCGACATAGAACGTCGCCGCGCGCCGGAGACCGGGACCGCCGTAGAGACGCGCCAGCGCGCAGGCCGTGCCGAGGATGAAGCCGGGGATGATCGACGCGAAGGTCATGCCCAGCGTCAGCCATATGCCGTGTACCAGGTCCGGCAGATAGCCGCTCAGGAATGAGAAATCGAATTCATAGGACAAGATATGCGTCCTCCCGGACAGAAAGGCATTCGGGCTCGGAGGGAGTGCACTGCCCACCCTCCCCGGTTCCGGACAGCGCAGATTGCCTGCGTCACGCCGCCCGACCGGGCCGATCAGCCTGTCTGGAATTTTTCTTGACAGAATCCGTACCATATTCGAATATTGCACGCAACAATCATTTTTCAATAATAAGTGGTCGCCATGCAAACCGATGTCTCTCCCGCCATCCTCCTGAATTCGCTGGACAATGTGGCCGTCGCCCGCGCCGCGATTCCGACGGGGACGGAGATTTTTCTGAACGACCGCAGGGTCGTCGCCGAGGACGATATCCCGAGCGGCCACAAGATCGCGCTGGAGCCGATCGAGGCGGGGCGGCCGGTGCTGAAATACGGTCAGACGATCGGCATCGCGAGCCACCCCATCGCCGCGGGACAGCACGTCCACCTGCAGAATCTGGCCATGCAGGAAAGCAACGTCGAGCATCATATCGCGGAGGCCGCGGCCCGCACGCCGCTGCTGCCCGAATCGCAGCGGCGCACGTTCCAGGGCTATCGCCGCGCCGACGGCCAGGTGGGCACCCGCAACTATATCGGCGTCATCTCGTCGGTGAACTGCTCGGCGACCGTCTCGCGCATCGTCGCCGACATCTTCAACCGGCAGGGCGGGCTCGACGGCTTCGACAATGTCGACGGGGTCGTCGCCCTCACCCACGGCACGGGCTGCGCGATCAACACCAGGACCGAGGGCTATCTCTACCTGACGCGCACGCTCGCGGGGTATGCGCGCAATCCGAATTTCGCCGGCATCCTGATGATCGGCCTCGGCTGCGAGACGAACCAGATCGACGCCATCACCTCCCGGTTCGGGCTCAAGGAAGGACCGCTGCTGCGGACCATGACCATCCAGCAGCTCGGCGGCACGCGCAAGACGGTGGAAACGGCGGCCGCGATCATCCGCGAGATGCTGCCGCTCGCCAACGCCGTGGCACGCACGACGCAGCCGCTCGCCGGCATCAAGCTCGCCCTCGAATGCGGCGGGTCGGACGGCTATTCCGGGATCTCCGCCAACCCGGCGCTGGGCTTTGCGGCGGATCTGCTCGTGCGCCACGGCGGCACGGCCGTTCTCGCCGAGACGCCCGAGATCTACGGCGCCGAGCACCTACTGACCCGGCGCGCGGTCACGCCGGAGGTGGCGCAGAAGCTCCTCGACCGCATCGCGTGGTGGCGGGTCTATACCGAGCGCAACGGCGCGGAGCTCAACAACAACCCCTCGCACGGCAACAAGGCCGGCGGCCTGACCACCATCCTCGAAAAGTCGCTCGGCGCGGTTGCCAAGGGCGGCACGATGCCGCTCGAAGCCGTCTACGAATATGCCGAGATCATCGACCGCTCCGGCTTTGTGTTCATGGACACGCCCGGTTATGATCCCGTCGCCGTGACCGGGCAGCTCGCCGGCGGATGCAACGTCGTGGTGTTCACGACCGGCCGCGGCTCGGTCTCCGGCTTCAAGCCCGCGCCCACGATCAAGGTTGCGACCAATACCCCGATGTACGAGAGGATGAGCGAGGACATGGACATCAACTGCGGCGAGATCGTCACCGGCAAGGATACGATCGAGGCCGCGGGCGAGCGCATCTTCGAGAAGGTGGTCGCCATCGCCTCGGGAGAGCGGACGCTGAGCGAGCTTTACGGCTACGGCGACAACGAGTTCGTGCCGTGGCAACTTGGGGCTGTGACTTGACGGAAAGACCCTCCGCGCGCGGTATCGACCGGACTCCCGCCTACGCGACGATCGCGGCCCATCTGCGGTCCCGCATCGCCGATGGCGCCCTGCCGCCCGGCACCGTGCTGCTGGAGGGGCCGCTCGCCGAGATCTTCTCCCTGAGCCGCATGCCCGTGCAGCAGGCGCTCGCCGTGCTGGAGACGGAAGGCCTCGTCGGCCGCTTCAAGGGCCGTGGCCTGCTCGTGCAGGACGTGAACGGCAGCAAGGCGGAGAACGCGTCGCTGACCCCGAGGCGCGTCAAGATCACGGCGCAGATGCTCGGGCTCGGGGAAAGCCCGGCCACGCGCAATTTCGCCTGGGAGACGCTCTATTACGAGTTCGAACGCGGGATCATCCTGAATTCCGTGTTCGGCCGCTTCCGGGTCAACGAACTGGCGCTGGCGCGGCATTTCAACGTCGGGCGGACCGTGGCGCGGGATCTGCTCATCCAGGCGCAGCATACCGGCATCGTCCAGAAGGGCGAGAAGGCGCACTGGTGGATCGTGCCTCTCGACAGGGACCGCTTCCGCAATCTCTACGAGTTGCGCGTGCTGCTGGAGCCCGCGGCCCTCAAGGGCGCGCTGCCGAGAATGTCCGAAGATGCGCTCAAGGCCATGGAGCGGCGTGTGCTCGCGGTGATCGAGACCTATCCGAACAACGAGATTGCAGTGCTCGACCGGCTGGAGAACGACCTGCACCTCGATTGCCTCGGGCACTCGCCCAACGTCGAGATCATGGCCGCCCTCAACCGCACGCAGTGCCTGCTGGTCGCGGGCAAGCACATTCAGGTCGCCCTCGGGCGCACGCCCGATCCCTTCATGGAGGAGCATCTGCAGATCTTCCGCGCCGGCCTCGACGGCGATGTGGACGGCGCCTGCCGGGCGCTCGTCGCGCATCTGCGGGCCTCGGCGGAAAAGGCCGAGGAACGGCTCGAGTCGTTCCACAGGAGCACATCGCCCACCCCGCCGCCCTACATTGTCACCGGCTGACGGCGACGCCAGCCCGGCCGGGCCGCCCCGCGCCGACATTGACTTGTGGCCTCGACCGCAGGATATCTTATGCGCGTCGGCGCCAGGGAGCGGCCGATGGAAAATCGGAAACGCACAGCCGCTCTGTCCCTTTGAATTCATGCGTCAAGCCTGTCCGGAAAGCGGTACCCGCGGCCTGATGCACCAGAGCGAAAGATGCTGGAGGCTCGATATGACCGAATCATCCGAATACACGCCACCGAAGATCTGGACCTGGAAGAAGGACAACGGTGGCGCATTTGCGAGCATCAATCGCCCGATCGCCGGACCGACCCACGAGAAGGAGCTGCCCGTCGGCAAGCATCCGCTGCAGCTCTACTCGCTGGCGACGCCCAATGGCCAGAAGGTCACGATCCTGCTCGAGGAATTGCTCGCCCTCGGCCATGCGGGGGCGGAGTACGACGCCTGGCTGATCCGGATCGGCGACGGCGACCAGTTCGGCAGCGGCTTCGTCAAGGTCAACCCCAATTCCAAGATCCCGGCGCTGCTCGACAGGAGCGGCCCGGAGCCGATACGGGTGTTCGAGTCCGGGGCGATCCTGCTCCATCTGGCGGAAAAGTTCGGGGCTTTCCTGCCGAAGGAGCCGGGAGCGCGGGCGGAGACGCTGTCGTGGCTGTTCTGGCAGATGGGCAGCGCGCCCTACATCGGCGGCGGCCTTGGCCATTTCTACGCCTATGCGCCGGAGAAGATCCGCTACGCCATCGACCGGTTCGCCATGGAGGCCAAGCGCCTGCTCGACGTGCTCGACCGGCGTCTCGGCGAGGCGCCCTATCTGGCGGGGGACGACTACACCATCGCCGATATCGCCGCCTTCCCTTGGTACGGCGGTCTGGCGAAGGGCTGGCTCTACGGCGCGGGCGAGTTTCTGCAGGTGCAGGACTACAAGAACGTCCAGCGCTGGGCGGATGCGATCCTCGCGCGCCCAGCCGTGCAGCGCGGGCGCAAGGTCAACCGCATCAACGGCGATCTGGCCGACCAGCTCCACGAGCGCCACGACGCGAGCGACTTCGACACCAGGACCCAGGACAAGCTGATCGCCACGACATAAAGGCGGCCGGTGATCAGGGATCGACGAAAGGACAGGTCATGGCCGCTTCCCCTTCGCGCTTGACGCCCGAGCAGGTGGACGGACTGGCGCAGAGCCTGCCGCAATGGCATGTCGTCGATGACGGCAAGGCCATCCGGCGGGCGCTGAAGTTCCGGGATTTCCGGCAGGCGTTCGCCTTCATGACCGCGATCGCGGCCGTGGCGGACGAGACGGACCACCATCCCGACTGGTCCAACAGCTACAACCGCGTCGACATCAGCCTGACGTCCCACGACGCCGGCGGCCTCAGCGAGCGGGACATCCGTCTCGCCGAGGCCATCGACGCGGCCGCGGCCCGTTTCGGCGCGGTGGCCGGTTGATGCGCTAACCCACGACGGCAGCGTGCCGGGAAGCCCCGGCCGCCGCCGCGCCGGCCGCCAGCGCGTTGCCGGTGGCCATGATGGTCGGCGCGTCGATGTCGAACGCGCCGGCTGCCGCCGTCAGGCCGCGGAGCGGGCCCTGCCAGACCCTTTGATCGGGCCGCGCGACCGATGTCGCGAGCACGGCCGGCGTATGCGGGGCCGCGCCGTGGGCGAGGAGATTGTCCACGATCGCGGACAGCGTGCGGCGGGGCATGTACCAGACATGGGTCGTCGCCGGATCGGCGAGCGCGCGCCAGTCGAGATTCGCCGGCAGGTCCCCCTTGCGCGAATGGCCGGTGACGAAGCGCACCGACTGGGCGCAATCCCGATGCGTCAGCGAAAGCCCGAGGCTCGCCGCGAGCGCAAAGGCGGTGGAGATGCCGGGCACCACGGAGACGGGGATGCCTTCGGCCTCGAGCCGGGCGATCTCCTCCCCTGCCCGGCCGAAGATCATCGGGTCCCCGGCTTTCAGACGCACCACGTGCCGGCCCCGCCGCGCGAGCGACACCATCAGATCGTTGATGTCCTCCTGCCGGCAGCTCTCGCGCTTTCCCCGCTTGCCGACGAGGATGCGCCGGGCCTCGCGCCGTGCGAGTTCGAGCACCTCGGCGGACACCAGATCGTCGAACAGGATCACGTCGGCCGATTGCAAGGCGCGCACGGCCTTCAGCGTGAGATACTCGGCGTCGCCGGGCCCGGCGCCGACGAGCGTCACGCGCCCTGCCCGCGCATTCCGCGCTTCGGCGATGAGGGCGTCCGCGTCCGGCGCGGAGGGGGCGCCGGTGAAGCTCATGTCGGCGAACCGCTCCCAGAACGCGCGCCGCTCCGCGCCGGGCCGGAGCGCATCGCATACCCGCGCGCGCACGGATTGCGCCAGTTTCGCCCAGCCGCTCAGCGCGCCGGGCAGGAGCGTCTCGATGCGCCGGCGCACGGCCTGCGCGAGAATCGGGGCCGCGCCGTTGGTGGAGATGCCGACGACCAGCGGCGAGCGGTTGACGATGGCGCCGAACTGGAACTGGCAGAACGCCGGCCTGTCGATCACGTTGACCGGCACGCCGTGGGCGCGCGCTGTCGCGGCGAACGCAGCCGCCTCATCCTCTCCGCAGTCGCCCACCGCGAGGGCGAGGCCAGACCAGTCCGCCTCCCGCCAATCCCGGCCGGTCAGCCTCACCATGCCGCGCGCGGCCAGCGCCTCCATGTCGGGGCAGGCCTCGGCCGCGTGGACGGTGACATCGGCGCCGGCGGCGGCCAGAAGCTCGGCCTTCCACGCCGCCGGCTCCCCGCCGCCGCTCACCAGCACACGCCTGCCCTTCAGGTCGAGGAAGACCGGCAGCACGTCGAGGGCACCCGTTCTGGGGCGTTCGGCCTCACTCGGCCGCCGCGGGACGATATGCATCGATGAGCCTCCTGATCTCCGTGCGGCAGGAGCCGCAATTCGTTCCGGCCTTGAGAGCGGCCCCGACCGCCTCGACGCTCCGGCATTGGCCGAGGGTTATGGCGTCGGCGATCTGGTTGGCGCCGACGCCGAAGCACGAGCAGACCAGCGCGCCCGGATCCGGTCGGTCGGCGCCGGGGCGGCCGGAGAGCAGTTCGGCCCGCCGCAGCGGGTCGGCATGGACTGCGCCGAGCTGCTCGACCGCCCATTGCCGCGACACGAGCACCGGATCGGGCGAGAGATAGAGTGCGAAAGCAAGCCGCTCGTCCTCGAACAGCGCCATGCCGACCCGGCCGAAGCGGGCGTCGCGGCTGACGGCCGGCGTGAGGGCGTCGGACAGGCCGAACATCCGCCGCGCGGTCTCGATCAGATCGTCCGGCCGCGCGAAAAAGGCCAGTTCCGCCCGCCATCCGCCGGGCGCGGGCGCGAGCGCCCAGTAGTCGGCACCCGCCAGCGACGGCCGCTCGCGGGACACGGCGAAGCCATAGAGCGCGACATCGACCGGGCTCAGGCTGGCCCGGCCCATCTTGAGCGCCGGCTGGCCGGAGGCGGGATCGGCGAAGGCGCCCAGCAGGGCGTTGACGCGGCCCGTGGAGGCGGTCTCGCCGGTCCAGTGCATGGGCACGAACACGCTGCCCCTGCGCACCCGGTCGGTGATGAGCGCGCGCACCACGGCCGCGCCGTGGCGGTTCTCCAGCCGCACGAGCTGCGTGCGCCTCACGGCGAAACGCTCGGCGTCGTCGGGGTGGATCTCGGCGAAGGGTTCGGCGTAGTGCGCTGACAGGCGCGCCGTCCTGCCGGTGCGGGTCATGGTGTGCCAATGATCGCGCACGCGGCCGGTGTTGAGCAGCAGTTGCCCGGGCGCAGCGCCTTTGGGCGGCGGGGAAGCGAGCGGCAAGAGCCGCGCCCGGCCGTCGGGCGTATAGAATCCGCCCCCGGTGAAGAAACGCCGCCGCCGCGGGCCCGAACGCGGGACCGGCCACTGGACCGGCGCGAGCGTCTCGTAATCGGCATCCGCCAGCCCGGATATGTCGAGGTCGCGGCGGCCAGCGTTCTCGAACCCGGTGAGGCGCGCATATTCGGCGAAGATATCGGCGGGAGAGGTGAAATCGAACGCCTCGCCGAAGCCGAGCCTCCTGGCGACCTCGCAGATGATCCACCAGTCGGGCCGCGCGTCTCCCGGCAGGGGCAGAAAGGCGCGCTGGCGCGAGATGGTGCGCTCGGAATTGGTGACGGTGCCTGCCTTCTCGCCCCAGCCGGCGGCGGGCAGGAAGATGTCGGCGCAGCGCGCCGTATCCGTGGTGGCGAACATGTCCGACACGATGACGGTGTCGCAGGACTTGAGCGCCCGTTTCGCCGCATCGGCGTCGGGGAGCGAGACCACGGGATTGGTCGCCATCACCCAGACCGCCTTGATGCGGCCTTGCGCAATGCTCCTGAACAGATCCACCGCCTTGAGGCCGGGCTTGCGCGCGATGCGGGGCGCGTTCCAGAAGCGGGCGACGAGATCGGCCTCGGCGAAATCGATATGTGCGGCGAGCATGTTGGCGAGGCCGCCCGTCTCGCGTCCGCCCATGGCGTTGGGCTGGCCGGTGATGGAGAACGGCCCCGTGCCGGGCCGGCCGATCCGCCCGGTGGCGAGGTGGCAGTTCAGGATCGCGTTGACCTTGTCCGTCCCCGAGGTCGACTGGTTGACGCCCTGCGAGAAGACGCTCACCACCTTTCCGGTCCGCGTGAAGAGGTCGAAAAAGAGCTGGACGTCCTGCCGCGCGAGGCCCGTCGCCTCCGCGACGCGTGCCGGGGTCCAGCCGCGCACGGCGTCGAGCGCCTGCGCAAGGCCGGTGGTGTGGTCGGCGATGAAGCGCCGGTCGAAGGCGCCCGCCTCGGCGAGATGCGCGAAGAGCCCCGAGAACAGCGCCACGTCCCCGTCCGCCGCGATCGGCAGGTGCAGGTCCGCGCCTTCGGCGGCGTTGGTGCGGCGCGGATCGATGACGACGAGGCGCATGCCCGGCCGCTTCTCGCGCGCGGCGAGGATGCGCTGGTAGAGGACCGGATGGCACCAGGCGAGGTTGGAGCCGACCAGCACGACGAGATCGGCCAGCTCCAGGTCCTCGTAGCACCCCGGAACCGTGTCCGAGCCGAAGGCGCGCTTGTGGCCGGCCACGGACGAGGCCATGCACAGGCGCGAGTTGGTGTCGATGTTGGCGGTGCCGACGAAGCCCTTCATCAGCTTGTTGGCGACGTAGTAATCCTCGGTCAGCAGTTGCCCGGAGCCGTAGAGCGCGATCGCGTCGCGCCCGTGCGCCTCGATCGCCGCTGCAAGGCGTGCCGCGACCGCGTCGAGGGCCGCCTCCCAGCTCGCCGGCCTGCCGTCGATGAGCGGCGTGAGCTGGCGGCCCTCCAGCGAGAGCGTTTCGCCCAACGCCGAGCCTTTCGAGCACAGACGCCCGAAATTGGCCGGGTGATCGGGGTCGCCGGCAATCGTGACCGTCCCGTCCGGCCGGGGAGTGGCGATCACGCCGCAGCCGACGCCGCAATAGGGGCAGGTGGTTCTGACAGAAGCCGTCAAGTCGCGTCCCCTCACTCGGCCGCGATCGCTACGGCGAGCCCGGCGGCCATGAGGATGCGGCCGCCGTCGAGCCGCAGGGGAACCGTGCGCACGCGCCCTTCGTCCGCGCCCTGGGCCTCGCCCGTCTCCAGCGAGAACACCCAGTTGTGCAGCGGACAGGTCACCGCCGCGCCGTGCACGATGCCCTGGCTCAGCGGCCCGCCCCGGTGCGGGCAGCGGTCCTCGATGGCGTAGACCTTGTCGTCGATGGTGCGGAACACGGCGATGGTGCCGGCGGGCGTCTTCACGCACCGCGCGCCGCGGCGCGGGATATCGGTGATCGCGCCGATGTCGATCCAGTCGTTCATGCTCGTCACTCCGCCGCCTGAAGGGGCACGCCGAACTCGGCCATGGCCGCGAATTCGTGGGCGTCCTTGCCGTTGACCCGCTCTCTCCAGGGATCGACCTGCGCGAATGTCTGTGAATGGACGAAGCGCTCGAAATAGTGGCGGCGCCTGTCCCTGTCCTCGACGATATTGGCGCGGATGGAGTCCGTCCCGACACGCTTCGCCCACTTGTAGATGCGTTCGAGATAGCGCCCCTGCTCCCGGTAGAGCTGGACGAGCGCCGCGATGATCTCCACCGCCTCGTCCTCGGTCCTGGCGTGGCAGAGGACCTCGGTGCCCTTGATGTCGAGCCCGGCCGCGCCGGCGAAATGGATCTCGAACCCCGAATCCACGCAGATCACGCCGACGTCCTTGCAGGTGGCCTCGGCGCAGTTGCGCGGACAGCCCGAGACCGCCATCTTGACCTTGGCCGGCGTCCAGCTCCCCCACATGAACTTCTCGATCCGCACCCCGAGCCCGGTGGAATCCTGCGTGCCGAACCGGCACCAGTCCGACCCCACGCAGGTCTTGACCGTGCGCAGCCCCTTGGCATAGGCCGCGCCCGACACCATGCCGGCGGCGTTGAGATCGGCCCACACGGCGGGCAGGTCCTCCTTGCGCACCCCGAGCAGGTCGATGCGCTGGCCACCGGTGACCTTGATGGTGGGGATGGCGAACTTGTCCGCCACATCCGCGATGGCACGCAGTTCGCGCGGGCTGGTCAGCCCGCCCCACATGCGCGGCACCACCGAATAGGTGCCGTCCTTCTGGATGTTGGCGTGGACGCGCTCGTTGATGTAGCGCGACTGGCTGTCGTCGTCGTACTCGCCCGGCCAGGTGGAGAGCAGGTAGTAGTTGAGCGCCGGGCGGCACTTGGCGCAGCCGCAGCTCGTCTTCCATTCGAGCTCCTGCATCACCGCCGGAATGGACTTCAGCTCCTTGGCGACGATCAGGCGGCGCACCTCGTCGTGGCCGAGATCGGTGCAGAGGCAGACCGGGGTCACGGCGGCGGGGTTGTAGGCGTCGCCCAGCGTCGCCGCGAGCAGTTTCTCCACCAGCCCCGTGCACGACCCGCAGGAGGCCGAGGCCTTGGTGTGGGCGCGGACATCATCGAGCGAGGTCAGGCCCCTGCTGATGATCGCGCCGGTGATCGTCGATTTGCACACGCCGTTGCAGCCGCAGATTTCCGCATCATCCGGCAAGGCTGCAACGGCCGCCATAGGGTCCAGTTGAGCGCCCCCCTGATAGGATTGCCCGAAGATCAGCGTATCGCGCATGCCGCCGATATCGGTGCCGCGCTTCATCAGGTCGAAGAACCACGCGCCGTCCGACGTCTCGCCGTAGAGCACCGTGCCGATGATCCGGTCGTCCTTGATGACGAGCCGCTTGTACACGCCAGCCGAGGCATCGCGCAGCACGATCTCCTCGCGGTCGTCGCCCTCGGTGAAATCGCCGGCGGAGAAGAGGTTGACGCCGGTGACCTTGAGCTTGGTCGAGGTGACCGAGCCGTGATAGGCGGCGGGCTCGCCGCACAGCGTCGCGGCCAGCACCTTGGCGGATTCGTAGAGCGGCGCGACGAGCCCGTAGACCATGCCGCGGTGCTCGGCGCATTCCCCGAGCGCGAAGACGTCGGGGTCGGACGTGCGCATCCGGTCGTCCACCACGATGCCGCGGTTGACGGTGAGCCCGGCGGCCTTCGCCAGGGCCGTCGACGGGCGGATGCCCGCCGCCATCACCACGATGGAACACGGGATGACGGTGCCGTCGGCGAGTTCGACGGCCTCCACCGCGCCATTGCCGAGAATGGCCTTCGTGTTGGCCTTGCAGCGGATGTCGATGCCGCGCGTGGCGATGTCCTTCTCCAGCAGGTAGCCCGCGGCGGGGTCGAGCTGGCGCTCCATGAGGGTCGGCATGATATGCAGCACGCTCACGTCCATGCCGCGCATCTTCAGCCCCGCCGCGGCCTCCAGCCCCAGCAGCCCGCCGCCGATGACCACTGCCCTGCCCCCTTTCCCGGCGGCGGCGAGCATCCGCTCCACATCGTCGAGATCGCGATAAGCCAGCACGCCGTCGAGATCATGGCCGGGCACCGGGATGATGAACGGCGTCGAGCCCGTGGCGATGACGAGCTTGTCGTAGGCCGCGACGATGCCGTTGGCCGATGTCACCCGCCGCGCTTCGGTGTCGATGGCGGTGACGGGCGCGCCCTTGTGGAGCGTCACGCCGTGCGCCGCGTACCACGCATCGGGATGGATGACGATGTCCTCGAAGGTCTTCTCGCCGGAGAGCACGGGCGAGAGCATGATGCGGTCGTAGTTGACGCGCGGCTCGGCGTTGAAGACCGTCACCGCATAGCGGCCGGGAGCGGTCTCGAACAGATGTTCGAGCATGCGGCCGGGGGCCATGCCGTTGCCGATGATGACCAGTTTCTCGACCATCATGCCGCCTCCACGAACCTGTGGCGCTCATAGAGGAACTTGAGCACCGCCTCGCGGCATCTGAGATAGGAGCGGTCCGACGCGAGCTCGATGCGCCGGCGCGGGCGGACGAGCGGCACGTCGAGCACCTCGCCGACGGTCGCGGCCGGGCCGTTGGTCATCATCACGATCCGGTCGCTGAGCAGCACCGCCTCGTCCACGTCATGGGTGATCATGATCATGGTGTTGCGAAGCCGCGCGTGGATATCCATGATCTGGTCCTGCAGATGGGCGCGGGTCAGCGCGTCGAGCGCGCCGAAAGGCTCGTCGAGGAGCAGGATCTTGGGCTCCATGGCGAGCGCCCGGGCGATGCCGACGCGCTGCTTCATGCCGCCCGAGATCTCGCCGGGGCGCTTGTCCTTGGCGTGGGCCATCTGCACGAGGTTCAGGTTCTCCATGATCCACGCATGGCGTTCGGCGGCGGACCGGCGGCCGAAGACCTTGTTCACGGCGAGCTTGACGTTGTCGTAGACCGTGAGCCACGGCAGCAGCGAGTGGTTCTGGAACACCACCGCCCGCTCCGGGCCGGGGGCGTTGACTTCCCTGTTCTCCAGGATCACGCCGCCGCTCGTCACCTCCACGAGGCCGGCGATGAGGTTCAGCAGCGTCGATTTTCCGCAGCCGGAATGGCCGATGATCGAGACGAACTCGCCCTTGTCGATGACGAGGTTGATGTCGCGCAGGACATCGCTCTGCCGCCCGCCGCGGCTGAAGGTCTTGCAGATGTGGTCGAGCTTGAGATAGGCGTTCGGATAGGCGTTCATGGGGGCGCGCTCCATCAGCTGGCGGTGGTGCCGCGTGTGACGATGGCGCCGGCAAGGCCCACGAGCTTGTCGAGCAGGAAGCCGACGAGCCCGATGTAGACCAGCGCCACGATGATGTCGGTCAGGCGCGAGGAATTCCACGCGTCCCAGATGAAGAAGCCGATGCCCACGCCGCCGGTCAGCATCTCGGCCGCGACGATGGCGAGCCACGACAGCCCCACGCCGATCCTGAGCCCGGAGAAGATGTAGGGCGCTGCGGCGGGCACCATGATCTTGAAGAAGAACTCGGCCTGGTTGAGCCTGAGCACCCGCGCGACGTTGCGGTAGTCCTGCGGGATGTTGCGGATGCCGGTGGCGGTGTTGATGATCACCGGCCAGATCGCGGTGATGAAGATGACGAAGATCGCCGATGGCGCCGAGTCCATGAACGCCGCCAGCGACAGCGGCAGCCACGCCAGCGGCGGCACGGTGCGCAGCACCTGGAACACCGGATCGAGCCCGCGCATCATCCACACCGACTGCCCGATGACCGCGCCGACCAGCACGCCGGCCACGGCCGCGAGGCCGAAGCCGTAGGCCACGCGCTCCAGCGAGACCAGCACGCGCAGCCCGAGGCCGATGTCCTGCGACCCGTTGACGAAAAACGGGTCGATGATGAGGTCCGCGCTCTGGGCCCACACTTCCGAGGGCGGCGGCAGCGAGGAGCCAGGGGCGGAAAACGCCATCTGCCAGACGATGAGCAGCACGGCGATCACGAGGAGCGGCGGCACGACGTTGACCGCCGCGGCAGTCAGGAAGGCCTTGGCGTCGAATCCCTTGGGGATGGCGCGCTGGAGCGCGACCACGGTCGCGGGCTTCGTCGGAAAGGCCGCCACCGCGTCGTCTTTGGTTGCTGGGAGGGACATGAAGCTCACCCGTTCGTTCATGAGGTTTCGTGAGGATCGAGGGAGTGCCCTCAGACGAGCGCCTTGATGTCGAGGCTGTCGAGATAGGCGGCGGGATTTTCGGGATCGAACACCTTGCCGTCGAAGAACGTCTCCAGCCCGCGGCTGTCGCCCTGGGGCAGATTGGAGAGCCCCAGCACCGTCGCGGCCTCGAGCCAGAGGTCGGAGCGGTTGGTGCGGTCGATCAGCGCCTTGACGTCGGTGTCGGCGGGGAAGCCGCCCCAGCGGATGCTCTCGGTCATGAACCACAGGTCGAGGCTCTTCCAGGGGTAGGAGCTTTCCCCGCTCTCGCCCCAGAACCGCATCAGGTAGTCGGTTCCCTCGGCGGTGCGGCCGTTGCCGTAGTTGATGTCGCCCTTGATGCGGCCGATGATGTCGGCGACCGGCACGTTGTACCACTGGCGCCGGCCGACGATCTCGGCCATCTCCTGCTTGTTCTCCATCTTCTCGCACCACTGCTGCGCTTCCATCACCGCCATCAGGATGGCGCGGGTGGCGTTGGGATGGGCATCGACCCAGTCGGCGCGCATGTTGAGCACCTTCTCGGGATGGCGCGGCCAGATTTCGCTGGTGGTGGTCGCGGTGAAGCCGATCTTCTGGTTGACGAGCTGTTCGTTCCACGGCTCGCCGACGCAGAAGGCGTCCATGTTGCCGACCTTCATGTTGGCCACCATCTGCGGCGGCGGCACCACGATCAGGTTCACGTCGCGGGTGGGGTCGATGCCGCCGGCGGCGAGCCAGTAGCGCACCCAGAAATCGTGCGTGCCGCCGGGAAAGGTCATGGCCACGGTAGGCTCGCGCCCCTCGGCCTTCCGCTTGGCGAAAGCCTCGCGCAACGGGCTGGAATCGAGCCCGACGCCCGTGTCGGCGTAGGTGCTGGCGACGGAGATGCCCTGGCAGTTCTCGTTGAGGTTGAGCAGCGTGTAGGTCGGCAGCGGCACGTTATTCTGCGTCACCGCGCCCGCGGTATAGAGGAGAGAGTTGGGCCGCAGGCTGTGCGCGCCGTCGATGCCGCCGGAGGCGCCGCCCAGGAAGAAGTTGTCGCGCAACGCGCCCCAGCTCGCCTGCTTCTCCACCGCCACGTCGGGCACGCCGTGCTTGGCGAAGAAACCCTTCTCCCTGGCGATGATCAGCGGCGCGGAGTCGGTCAGCGCGATATAGCCGAGCTTGCAGCCGCTGACCTCCGGCCCCGCGCCTTGCGCGAAGGCGCCGGACGGAAACTGGGTCCTGGCGGCGAGCAGTGTCGCCGCGGTCGCCCCCGCGGCTTTGAGGAACTGGCGGCGGGTGGCCGGCGGGGCGGAAATCTTGGTCCCGGTGGTCATGTGTCGTTGGTCTCCAGCGTTGGCATCACGGGGACCGGCGCGGGGGAGCGCTGCCCGACAAAAACAAAAAGGCTGCCAACCAGTCCGCCGCGGGGGAGATGAGCCCGCGTGCTTCAACCAGTCGGCAGCCTTGCCATGTCAGGAGCGCCCGCCTTTGGACGCCAGTCTCGTCGTGAGCCGTTGGGGAGGGAGGAACGGCCCACTCGGGAGATCAATAAGCAGATATCATGCCAACTCGGAAAAAAGCCATCAAGCACATGAAATCATTCGATTCCGATCGATACGCCGTTTTCGTCTCGCGGATGGGGAGTGCCCACGAAACGGGCGATCGGCGCGTCATTGTGATTAATTAATATAAATCGAGCTTTGCGCCCGGGCGGCCGCACTCCCTCAGCGGCGCTGGCTGTGCACATAGGCCTCGAGATCGTCCGGATCGAAGGCCACCCCGTCGAAAAAGCCCTCGTCGCGCCTGAAATCGGCGTCAGGCAGGTCGAAACCCAGCGTCGCCACGGCGGCACGGTAGAGATCCGGACGGAAACAGGCTGCCGCGACATCGGCGCCGGCGTGCGACCACGGCGCCTCGCCCCAGCGCACCATCTGGGCGTAATACCAGAGCGCATGGCTTTTCCAGGGGAAGTTGGCGTTGTGCGCCGAGGGGATGAAGTGCCCCTCCACCTCGGCCTGCGCGCCGTGCCCAAGATCGAGGCGGCCGGAAAGGCCGTGCATGACGATGTCGGCCGGGACGGCGAGGTAGTGCGGCCGGGCGAGGATCGCCGCGATCTCGGGCAGGTTCTCGGCCTGCGAGGCCCATTGTCCGGCGCGCGCGATGGCGCGGATGAGGGCGGCGAGAACGTCGAGATTGTCCTGCGCCCAGTCGGCGCGCAGGCCGAGGACCTTGTCGGGCGACCGGCGCCAGATCCTGTGCTTGACGGTGATGATGCGGCCGCCGATTGTCTCCACGCCGTAGGAGTTCCACGGCTCGCCGACGCAATAGCCGTCGATCCCGCCACTGCCCAGGGCTTCAGGCAGGTACTGGGGCGGCAGCACGACGATCTCGACATCCTCGTCGGGGCGGATGCCGGAGGCGGCCATCCAGTACCGCAGCTCGTAATTGTGGCTGGAAGTCTGATGCACCACGCCGAAGCGCAGGCGGGCAGGCCATTTCCGGATCACCTTGGCCAGCGCGGCGCCAGTGCCGGCCGCATCGAGATCGGCGGGGGCGCCCTCCTCGGCCATGGCCTGCCAGAGCCGGCCGCTCACCGTGATGCCGTTGCTGCCGAGCCCGAGCGTCATCGGCGCGATCATGGGCACCGCGAGCGGCGTCAGCCCGAGGCTCGCGGCGATCGGCATGGGGGCGAGCATCTGGGCGACGTCGAAATGGCCCAGCGCCGCCCGGTCGCGGATGTTGGCCCACGAGGTCTCCCGCACCAGATGCAGGTCCAGCCCCTCGTCGGTGGTGAAGTCCTTTTCGTGCGCCAGCACCAGCAGCACACTGTCGAGCAGGGGCATGAAGCCCGCGGCGAGACGCGTTCTTGTCATTTGTCTGGCCCCAATAGCTCGGCGGCGGTGATCAGGCTGCGCGCCACGTCGATCAGGCGCTGGTTGCCGTTCATGGCGGTGGTGCGCAGCAGCTTGTAGGCCGCGGCCTCGTCCAGACCGCGGGTCTTCATCAGAATGCCCTTGGCCTTGTCGATGATCTTGCGCTCCTCCAGCTCGCTGCGGGCGTCCTCCAGCTCGCGGGTGAGGCGCGCGAAGGCGTTGAAGCGCGAGACCGCCATTTCCATGATCGGCTTGATGCGCTCCTTCCTGAGGCCGTCGACCACGTAGGCCGACACCCCGGCCTCGACCGCCTGCTCGATCATCGTGCGGTCCGACCGGTCGACGAACATGGCGATGGGCCGCCGGACAGCCCTGGAGAGCGAGAAGAAATGCTCGAGCGTGTCGCGGTTGGGGTTTTCGAGGTCGATGATGATGACATCGGGCGCGGCCTCGCCGATACGCCGGGCCACGGCGGTGAAGTCGTGGATCACTTCCACCTGCCCATAACCCGCCTCTCGCAGCCCCTCCTCGATGATGGAGGCGCGAATGCGATTTTCATCGACAACCATGATCGAGAGACAGAGCGCCATATCCGGCTTATCGCCGATGGCAAAATGCTTGGCAATGGGAGGCGCTGATGACTCTATAGGCAACTGCCCGGCAACGCCGCACGGCCCGATGATCCCGGCCGGCGCACCGGCTTATCAGCCTCTTTCCGCATTCGCTGTTTCTGCATTAAATTTGGTCATGCTTAAATTTGGTCATGCAATGACGCCTCCGCACCGTGGTCACAGCTCCATGACGCAGCCCGCATACCCATCGGCGAACAGCTTGTGCGTCGTCGTCCTCGCCGGCGGCGCAGGAAGGCGCATCGGCGGCGGCAAGCCGCAGCGGACGCTGGCGGGCGAGAGCCTGCTCGCCCGCGCCGTCGCGCTGGCGAGGCAATGGACGACGGACGTGGCCGTGGCCGTGAAGGAAAGGCCCTCCGGACAGCCGCACCCCGATGTCGCCATCGTCACCGACGATCCCGCTGTCGACGGCCCGCTGTCGGGCCTCCTCGCCGGGCTTCGGTGGGCTCGGTCGCGGGGGTGCGGCGCCGTCCTGACAATTCCGTGCGACACGCCGTTCCTGCCCCGCGACCTCGTCGGGCGGCTGTCGGCGGCGCTTGCTGGCGTGGCGACGCCCGCCGTCGCCGTGGCGTCGAGCGCCGGACGTCTGCATCCCGCCTGCGCGCTGTGGACGGTGGATGCGGAAACGGTGCTGCTGCGGGAGGCGAACGCGGGGCGGCTGTCCCTGACCAACCTCGCCGGAAGGCTCGAACGGCGGATCGTGGAATGGCCGGTCGAAACCATCGATCCGTTCTTCAACATCAACACGCCGGACGAGCTTGAGGCCGCCCGATCCTGGCTCGCGAAGCCGGAGCGATAGACCGAGAACGGCGACGCCGAACCCGGCCCCCGAACTCAGCCCCCGACCTGGGAGAGATTGCCCGTCGCGCCCGGATCGTTCTGGTGCAGGAAATGGGTCGCGGCCTTGCCTGTGAGGGCGCTCCTCACCCGCATGCGCAGCTCCGCGATGTCGGCGTCGTCCTGCAGCAGGTCGCGCAGGTCGAGCCCGCCGTCGCCGAACAGGCACAGGCGCAGCTTCCCGCGCGCCGTCACCCGCAGCCGGTTGCAGGTATCGCAGAAACCCGGCGCGTAGGGCGCGATCAGGCCGATCCGCCCCTTGTGATCCGGGTGGGTGTATTCGATGGCCGGCCCGTCGTCGAACCGCCGCTCGGCCCTCTCCCAGCCACGCGCTTCGAGCCATTCGCGCAGCACCGCGCCGCGGACATGGTGGCCGGCGAAATAGTCCGCATTGTCGCCGGTGCGCATCAGTTCGATGAAGCGCACCGCGATCGGGCGGTGCCGGACGAACCCGGCCCAGTCGTCGAACCCCTTGGCCGCCGTTTCCTTGAGCAGCACCGCGTTGACCTTGACCGACGGCACCTGCATCTCGATGGCGAGATCGAGCCCGGCGAGCACCTCGGCAAGCCGGTCATGCCCGGTGATGGCGTGGAAATCCCGCGCCACGAGCGAGTCGATGCTGATATTGAGATTGGTGAGCCCGACCGCACGCCATTCCGGCAGATGCCGGCGCAGGTTCCAGCCGTTGGTGGTCAACGCGACGGTCTCGATGCCGGGGACAGTCGCCACCGTGGCGATGATCTCGCCAAGATCCTTGCGCACGCTCGGCTCGCCGCCCGTCAGCCTGATCTTGGAGAGGCCGAGACCGGCGAATGCCCGCACGAGCCGCGCTATCTCCTCCACCGCCAGATACGACGGCGGATAGGCTCCGTCGGCCTTGCGCCATCCGTTCGGCAGGCAATACGTGCAGCGGAAGTTGCACACCTCGGTGATCGAGAGGCGCAGATAGTGAAAACGACGACTGTGCCCGTCCACCAGCACGGGCGGTTGAAAGTTCATGGAAGCTCCTTTCCAAACACGGGAGGCGCGCGGGTTTCCCCGTGCACCCTCGGCCCATCGGGGCCCGGCCCCGGATCCATGGCGCTTTGGGGGGCGCTTTAGGACACGGGGCTCGGAGCAGATGCCGTGGTCATTCTATAGCGTTTTCAAACAAAGTGGACACCGATTTTTCAGGGGCGACAATATGCTGCTGCAACGGACATCAGATCGGCAGAATGCGCACGTCCTCTCCCGCGGGCAGCACGTCCTGTTCCGCCGCGCGCCGGATGAGAATGCGGCTCAGGCCCAGAGCCGCCTGCGCGCCGGAATCCTGATTGCCGACGAAAAAGACCTTGCCGTCCCGCAGCCGGCCGCGGAAGAAGGTCTCGCGGTCGCCCACGGCCGGCGCGTCTTCGCCGAGGCGCGCCGTTTCCCAACGCCACGCCTCCTCCGGGTCGCGCCCGGAAAGGCCCGCCGCCAGCGGCGCCAGAAACAGCCGCGCCGTCACCAGCGCCGATCCGGGGTTGCCGGGAAGGCCCACGACGAGGCGGCCTTTCGCCCGGCCGAGCCACGCCGGCTTGCCGGGCTTGACGGCGACCTTCGAGAAGACCAGATCGAGCCCGTGCCCGCGGAACATGTCGCGCGCATGATCGCGATCGCCGACCGAGGCGCCGCCCGTCACCACGACGATGTCGCTATCCGCCAGCGCCTCGCCCGCGCCCTGTTCGAGCATGTCGAGCGAATCCGCCAGGCGGCGGCGGCGGACGACCTCCCCGCCGAAGGATTGCGCCAGTGCCGCGATGCCGATCGACACGCTGTCGGGCACCAGTCCGGCTTTCAGATGCGCCGCGCCGGGGGGCGCGAGTTCGTCCCCCGTGGGGAGAACCGAGATCCTGGGGCGGCGCGTGACCATAACCTCGCCGACATCCGCGCCGGCGGCGGCGACCAGCGCCTGCGGCGTGAGCAGGGTGCCGGCGGGCAGGATCGTCTCGCCCGCCGAAAAATCGGAACCGGCGGCGCGGATGTGGCGGCCCCCCGACGGGACGCGGTCGAAGACCGCGAGCCCCTCGGATCGGCGGACGTGCTCCTGAATCACCACCCGGTCGAATCCGGGCGGCACGATCGCACCGGTGAATATCCGCACGCAGGTTCCCGGCTCCGCCTCGCCGGCGAACGGCCCACCGGCATAGGATTCGCCCACGACCGGCAGCCCGACGGGCCGCTCGGCCGATGCCCCGGCGAGATCGGCCTCGCGGACGGCGTAGCCGTCCATGGACGAGGTCTCGGCGGCGGGCGCGGTGCGCAACGCCGTTATCGGCCGGGCGAGAACGCGGCCGGCGGCACGCTCCACCGGCACGTGCTCCGCACCAAGCGGCACGGCATGCTGCCGGATCAGGGTGACGGCTTCGTCGAACGAGATCATGGCTCCACCTGCCAGTCGCCGGAGCGCCCGCCGGATTTGGCGAGCAGCCGCACGTCGCCGATCACCATGTCGCGGTCGATCGCCTTGAGCATGTCATAAAGTGTCAGGCACGCGACGCCGACGGCGGTCAGCGCCTCCATCTCGACGCCCGTCGGGCCGTTGGTGCGCGTCTCGGCGCGGACGCGAAACCCCGGCAGCGCCGCATCGGGCTCTATCGAGACCTTCGCCTTGGTGAGAAAGAGCGGGTGGCAGAGCGGGATCAGCTCGGATGTGCGCTTCGCGCCCATGATGCCGGCGATCTCGGCGGTGGTGAGCACCGCTCCCTTGGGCGCGCGCCCTTCGAGCACCGTCTCGACGGTCGCCGGCAGGCAGCGCAGCACCCCCTCGGCCACCGCGACCCTGTCGGTCGACGCCTTGCCGGAGACGTCGACCATGCGCGCCCGGCCCGCATCGTCGAGATGGGTCAGGGCCGGGGCATCCTGCGGCGGCGCGGCGGTTCCCGTCCCGGCGCTCATGCGCATGTCCCCCGGTAGCGCGGGATCTGTCCCGCGAGGGAGCACGGGCGGAAACGGCTGTCGAGTTCGAGCGCCAGCACGCCGTCCCACGCGTCGCGGCACGCGCCGGTCGAGCCCGGAACGCAGAAGATGAACGTCTCGCCGATCTGTCCGGCGAGCGCGCGTGACTGCAGGGTCGATACCCCGACCGTGCCGAGGCTGACCTGGTGGAACACCACCGCGAAGCCGTCCATCGTCCGCCGCAGCAGCGGCGCGACGGCCTCGGGCGTCACGTCGCGCGGCGCGAAGCCCGTTCCGCCGGTGGTGATGATGACGTCGACGCCCGGGTCCTCGGCCCAGGCGGAGACGACGGCGCGGATGGCGTCGACATCGTCCGTGACGATTTGGCGGTCGGCCAACGTGTGGCCCGCCGCCGTCAGCCGCGCCGCCAGCAGGCCGCCGGAGGTGTCGCTTTCCGCGTCGCGCGTGTCGGACACCGTCAGCACGGCGATGTTGAGGGGGAGGAAGGGAAGGGTTTCGTCGATGCCTGCCATTCATTTGCTCCAGCGGGACCGGTCGTCGTGGTCGCGGTCGGTCGGTTCGATCCATTGCGCGCCGTCGGGGCCGACTTCCTTCTTCCAGAACACGGCCTCGGTCTTGAGGCGGTCCATCATGTAGTCGGCGGCCCGAAACGCCTCGCGGCGGTGGGCGGAGGCGGCAGCGACGAAGACGATGGGCTCCCGCACGGGCACGACGCCGCAGCGGTGCACGATGGTGGCCGCCGCAATGTCGAACCGCGCCAGCGCGTCCGCGCCGATATCCTGGATGGACCGTTCCGTCATGCCCGGATACCAGTCGAGTTCGAGACGGTCGAGCGTTGCGCCGGCGGCGTTCTCGGCCCGCGCCAGACCGGTGAAGGAAACGATCGCCCCCGCGCCCTGCGTCGCCCGGGTGAAGCGGTCGAGCTCGGCGGCGGGATCGATGGCGCGCTCCTCAAGACGAAACGGTTCCACGAGTCAGCCTCCGGACACGGCGGAAAAGAACGCGATTTCCTGCCCCGGACGCACCGGGGTGTCGTCGGTCGCGATCACCTTGTCCACCGCCGCGCGCGTGCCCGCGCCGAGCGGCGGCGGCTCGCCGGCGGAGCCGGACATTGCCTCTAGCCGCGCGCGCAGAGCGCCGACCCGTGTCCCGGACGCGGGAATGGCGAGGCGGATGCTCCTGCCGAAGCGATCCGACACGCGCCCGAAAAACAGCACGGTTATGGATGTTTCACCACCGGCACCCGACATGTCTTCTCCGCTGTTGTGTGCGCTTGCGCCGGTTGCTGCGTCGCGCATCGCCTGACCGTATCATCCTAGAGCATTTCTCCTTTTCGTTGAAACGGGAATTACTCTATCTCTTTGTTTTTACGCAATTCCGGACGCAAAATTGGTTCCCGATTTTGCTGGAATTGCGTGAGAGACTGCCGGCGGGAAGTGGAACCGCTTTGGCGGCATCGCCGCCTGTGGGCAATCGACGCGCGCCGGCCATGGTCAGCCCAGCCCCCAGATCCGGCCTTCCGCCACCTCCACCGAGTTGCCGGCAGGGTCGCGGATGTAGACCGAACGCCCGCCGGAACTCTTCCATGTCTGATCGTGTTCGATCGCGATTCCGAGGCCGAGGAAATGCTCGCGCCACCATTCCACGTCCCGCGCATCCGTGGCGCGAAAGCACAGATGCCCCGGCCCGGAAGCGCCGTGGCGCGGGATCGGGTTGTGGCCGCAGGGCCGCACCGACTCGTCCGGGTTGAACACCAGCAGCATCTGCTGCCCGCAACGCAGGAAGACGAACTTGCCATCGAGCTTCGACACGACCTCGAGTCCGAAAACGTCGCGATAGAACGCCTCGGCCGCGTCGAGGTCCTCGGCGTAGATCGACGTTTCCAGGATTGCCTGCGGGGGTTTCATGAACACCTCCCCTGTTCGGAACCGCTCGCCCTGCGCCGGAACCCGCCCGCCCTCCGGAACAATGCATTGTCGCTGTATCGGGCGAGGACGCGCCCGTCCTGTCACCGAATGGTACGGCCGGCCGCCGCGATGTCAATGAGCCAGCGACGGCATTCGCTATTTCTGAATGAATATGACGAAAGCGCCGTCGGAGACGGCAGGCCTGGCCGGATACGGGTACCATCGATCTGAAAAATAGATGATACCGGGCGGGAATCCCTCTTGCTCCGCCGTCGCTTCCTATAGTTATATGACTATAATGCCCGGCCGGAGACCTGAAGGGCGGGCGCGAATGCCTGGAGGCGTCCATGCCGTCGCTGAGTGTGAGGGTGGACCTGTCGGCCGGTCGGCGCATCGGCCCCGGCAAGGTCGAACTGCTCGAACAGATCGCCGCTTTCGGCTCCATCGCGGGCGGGGCGCGGCGCATGCATATGTCCTACAAGCGCGCCTGGGAGCTCATCCATGACCTGAACGAGACGTTCGGCGCGCCCGTCGTCACCGCTGCCGCGGGCGGCAGGAAGGGCGGCGGCGCGCAGCTCACGCCGCTGGGGCTTGCCATCGTGAGCCGGTTTCGCGCCATCGAGCGCGCGGCCAACGAAGCGGCGACGGCGCACCTTTCCGCGCTGGAGGCGGAAGCGATCAGGCTATAGAGCAAAATGCATTTTGCTCTATCTCCTTGTTTATGCATCGAATCTATCCAAGAAGCGGTGTCCGTTTTCCGGTTTGATGCAAGATTTGATGCAAGAGCAGACCGGCACTTCACCGATCCCGATCTTTCGGCAAGACCACATCCGGCCGATCCGCCGGCATGCCAAGGGAATGCCCTTATCACAGAGGAAACAACGATGCGATTTCGCGTGCTGACAACAGCCTTCCTCGCGGCGTTCGTCGCGCTGGCGGGTGCCGCCCAGTCCCAGGCCCAGACGATCTTCGCCGCCGCGAGCATGACCGACGCCATCCGCCAGGTGAACGAGCTCTGGACCGCCAAGGGCAATGAGCCCTTCAGCTTCAGTTTCGCGTCCTCCTCGACGCTGGCGCAGCAGATCGAACAGGGGGCGGAGGCCACCATCTTCATTTCCGCCGACGAGCGCTGGATGGACTGGCTGCAGGAACGCGGCCTCATCGCCGAGGACACGCGCGTTTCCGCCCTCGGCAACCGGCTGGTGCTCGTCGCGCCGGCGGACAGCGACATCAAGGTCGAGCTCGGCAAGGACACCGACATAGCCGCGCTGCTCGGCGCGGACGGGCGTCTTGCGACCGGCGATCCCCAGCACGTGCCCGTCGGGCGCTACGCCGAGCAGGCCCTGACCGCGCTCGGCCAGTGGGATGCGCTTGCGCCGAGGCTGGCGCGGGCGGACAGCGTGCGTTCCGCCCTTCTGCTGGTGGAGCGCGGCGAAGCGCCGCTTGGCATCGTCTACGCGACGGATGCGGCAATCTCACAGGGTATCAAGGTCGTGGGCGTGTTTCCTGAGGATCTGCATGAACGGGTGACCTATCCGTTCGCCGTGGTCAAGGCTGCCGACAGCCCCGCCGCGCGGGAAGCGCTCGCCTTCCTCACGGGCGACGAGGCCGCGCAGGTGTACGCCCGTCTCGGCTTCTCCAAGCCGTAATCGCCGCCGATGCCCGTCTTGACGGTCGAAGAATGGCAGGCCGTCCGGCTCAGCCTCATCGTGGCGGCGAAGGCGGTCGCGATGGGGCTGCCTCTGTCCATCGCCGCCTCGCTGCTGTTGCACCGGCGGTCGCTGCCCGGCTGGTCGCTGCTGAACATCCTCATCCATCTGCCGCTCGTCCTGCCGCCGGTGGTGGTGGGCTGGCTGCTGCTCATCACGTTCGGGATACGCGGCTTCGCCGGGCAATTCCTGCATGAATGGTTCGGCATCCGGCTGGTGTTCACGGCCAACGGCGCGGCGCTCGCCTGCGCGGTGATGACCTTTCCGCTCATGGTGCGCGCGATCCGGCTGTCGCTCGATTCGGTCGACAAGGGGCTGGAGGAGGCGGCGAGCACGCTGGGCGCGGGCGCGATCGACCGTTTCCTGACGGTGACGCTGCCGCTGATCACGCCCGGCGTGATTTCGGGGGCGATCATCGGCTACGCGGCGAGTCTCGGCGAGTTCGGGGCCGTCATCACCTTCGCCTCCAATGTGCCCGGCCAGACGCAGACGCTGCCGCTGGCGATCTTCACCGCCCTGCAGACGCCCGGCGGCGAGGCCGCGGCGGCGCGTCTCGCCGCGATCTCGATCACGCTCGCGGTCGCCGGACTCCTGTTCGGCGAATGGGCGGGCAGGCGCGCGCGTCCATGACGGATTCGGCCATGATGTCTTCAGCCATGACGTTTCCAGCCACGACGCTCGACGTGCGCCTCCGGCACCGGTTTCCGGGGTTCTCGGCCGACATCCGGTTTTCCGCGCCCTCCCCTGGCGTCACGGCGCTGTTCGGCCCCTCCGGCTGCGGCAAGTCGACGACGCTGATGGCCATAGCCGGCCTGCTGAAGGCCGATGAGGCGCGGGTGACGCTTGACGGCGTATCGCTCTCGGACCTGCCGCCGGCGAAGCGGCGCATCGGCGTGGTGTTTCAGGACGGGCGGCTGTTTCCGCACCTGTCGGTCGACGGCAACCTGCGCTATGGCCTGCGCCGCGCGCCGCCCGGCCCGATCGCGTTCGACAGGACGGTGGACCTGCTCGGCATCGGGCATCTGCTGGCGCGCCGGCCGGCGACGCTTTCCGGCGGCGAGCGCCAGCGGGTCGCCATCGGCCGCGCGCTCCTCTCCCAGCCGCGCCTGCTCGTCATGGACGAGCCGCTCGCGGCGCTCGATGGGGCGCGCAAGGCGGAAATCCTGCCGTTCCTGATGCGCCTGCGGGACGGGCTGCAACTGCCCATCCTCTACGTGTCGCATGCGATAGAGGAAGTCGCGAAACTCGCCGACACGCTGGTGCTTCTGGAGGCGGGAACCGTGGTCGCCGCGGGGCCGGTCGGCGAGATCGCGGCGCGCGCCGATCTGCCGTTCGCGAGCGGCGGCAATGCCGGCGCGATCATCACGACCGTCGTCGCCGGGCATGACGAGGCGCGCGGGCTCACCCTTCTCGTCGCCGGCGGCGATCCGGACGGCCCGCGCCTCCTGGTGCCGCGCACGGATATTGCCGTCGGCAGCAGGGTGCGGGTGCGCATTCCGGCAAGCGACGTGGTGCTTGGCACCCACGCGCCGCAGGGCATCAGCGCCAACAACGCCCTGCCGGGGGAGGTCCGCGCCACGCGCCAGACCCCCGACGGCCGGCTGGCGCTGGTCGAGGTCGGTATCGGCCGGGACCGCCTGCTCTCGCAACTGACGCCCGATTCCGTGTCGCATCTGGGGATTGTGCCGGGCAAGCGCGTGCACGCAATCTTCAAATCCATCGCCGTGCAGGTTCTGTAAGCGCTACCGACGATGGGCGGGGATATGTATCCTGCATGAAGAGCCGCAGGGAGGCCGGACAATGACTGTCGCCGTGGCGCTGCTCGCCGCCGGAAGCTCCAGCCGCATGGGCGCGGGGCGCCACAAGCTGCTGGCCCGTTTCGGCGATACGCCGCTCATCCGGCGCTCCGCGCTCGCCGCGCTCGATAGCGGCGGCACGCCGGTGATCATCGTTCTCGGCCATCGCGCCGACGAGTTGCGGGCGCCCATCGCCAACCTGCCGGCGACCGTCGTCATCAACCGCCAGTTCGGCGACGGGCTGTCGTCGTCCCTCAAGGCGGCGGTGACGCACGTGCCCGCGAGCGCGGGCGGGCTGCTGGTGCATCTGGCGGACATGCCGGCGATCACGGCGGCGGATCTGAAACGCCTGATCGACGCTTTCGACGGCAACGCCGTGGTGCGCGCGACATCGGGCGGCCGGCGGGGGAACCCCGTCATCCTGCCCCGGGCGTTGTTCGCAGGCATTGCGGAGCTTGAGGGTGACGTCGGGGCGCGGCAACTCATCGCCGACTCCGGCCTGCCGGTCATCGACATCGATCTGGGGGCCGCCGCAGCGATCGACGTCGACACGCCGGAAGCCCTGCAGCGGGCCGGCGGCGTCTGGACGAAGGACTGAAACGTCACACGACCAGGTGCCCGGCGCGGGCGCGGTCGAGGATCTCGGCCAGAATCCCGACGGCGATCTCGGTGGCGTTGCGGGAACGGCGCACGAGGCCGGCCGGCATGCTGATGCGGTCTATCTGCGCCTGCGGGACGCCCTCCCCCAGGAGCGCGTGGGTGCGCAGCTCGCAGACGCGCTTGCTGCCCACGGCCCCCAGATAGAAGCCGGGCTGGCCGGCCAGTTGCGTCAGCAGCGGAATCTCGCGCTCGTGCTCGTGGAACATCAGCACGGACGCCGTCCACGGATCGGAAGCCGGGACCCTGAAGCTGGCCGAATGGATCGTCTTCGTCGCAATGCCCATGGCAGCCGCGGCGGCGCGCGTCACGTCGTCCACGGTGTGGAAATCGACGCCGATCCCGGCGGCGCGGGCGAGATGCGCCAACTGCACGGCAGCAAGGCCCGCGCCATAGAGGTCGAGCCTGATGGCGGGCTTGACCAGCCGCTCGAAGACGCCGTCGCGGATGTCCGCGATGGGCGCGTGCACCTCCTCGGCGGTCAGCGGGCGGATGGCGGACCAGCCCGTGTCGAGATCGGTGCGCAGGCAGACGGGCCGGCGCATCGCAATGGCGTGCGCGGCCTCGAAGACGACCTCGTCCGCGATCGCCTGATCGAAATAGATCTCGATGCCCGAACCGCACGGCAGCCTGAGATCGATATAGGGCGAGCCCTTGCCGTAGCGCCGGATCTCGTTGCGCCCGTTCAGGATCACCTCCACGCCGACGCGGGCGAGATCCCGTTCGAGGCATCCGCCGGTCAGATAGCCGTAGAGCGCGCCGCGCTCGTTGACCACCATCTGCGCGCCGAGCGACCGCGGGCTCTTGCCATCGATGCTGACGATGGTGAGCAGCGCCGAGCGAAGCCCCGCCCTGCGCCAGTCGGCAAGGACGAGCAGCGGCGCGAGATCGATGGCGCGGCAGGCGGCCAGCTCACGGAATTCACGATCGATCGTGACGGTTTCGTCCAGCATCGCGGCTCATGGTCGTTCTGGAGCATGCCTCGATTTCACGAAATCGCGTCATGCTCCGCAAGTCTTTGATTTTGAGCGAATTCTGATCAATCAAATGATTCCATGCGATCGGAAAGCGCTTTCGTGCCGCCGGGTCGGCATCCAGCCTGAAGTATCAGGCCAGCGGGTGGTGGATGCAAATGTTTTTGATCTGCTGGTAGGCGCCCAGCGCCTCGAGCCCCTTCTCGCGGCCGTAGCCGGACAGCTTGTAGCCGCCGAACGGGAACTCCACGTCGAGCCCGACGCCGAAGCTGTTCACCCATATCTGCCCGGCGCGCAGACGCTGGCCGAGCCCGAGCGCGCGGTTGACATTGGTGGTATGCACCCCCGCGACGAGGCCGAAGGCGGTATCGTTCGCGAGCGCAACGGCCTCCGCCCCGGTGTCGAACGGGATGACGGTCAGCACCGGCCCGAAAATCTCCTCGCGCGCGATCCGCGCATCGTTGCCGGCGCCGACGACGAGCGCCGGACGCACGAACGCGCCGCCCGCCAGCGCCGGATCGGCGGGCAGCGGCGCGCCGAGCAGCAGCTCCCCGTCCTGTTTGGCGACGTCGTAATAGGCCAGAACATCCCGTTGGTGCGGCTGGCTCACCAGCGGCCCCATGTCGGGATCGTCCACCCCCGCGCCGAGCGTCATGCCCTGGATGCGGGCATGCAGTTTCCCGACCACCGCATCGTGGACCGGCCGCTCGACGAGGAGCCGCGTGCCGGCGTTGCAGACCTGCCCCGCATGGGTCAGGAAGCCGCCGGCGATGATCGGCAGGGCCTTGTCCATATCCGCGTCGGCGAACAGGATCTGGGGCGACTTGCCGCCGAGCTCCATGTTGCATGGCACGGCATGCGACGCCGCCGCGACCAGCACTTTTTCACCCGTCGGCACGGAGCCGGTGAACGTGATCTGGTCCACCCCGCGGTGGCGCGCCAGGAGATCGCCGACGAGCGAGCCGCGGCCGTTGACGAGATTGACCTGCCCGGCGGGCAATCCGGCTTCGAGGCATATCTTCAGGAATTCATAGGCGGTGACCGGCGTTTCGGTGGCGGGCTTGATGATCACGGCGCATCCGGCCGTAAGCGCCGGTGCGACGCCGCGGGCGATGAGCTGGAACGGGTAGTTCCACGGAATGATGTGGAGGGATACGCCGATCCCCTCCTTCACGGTCCAGTCCGACCAGTCGGGACCGATGGGAATGGACGAGCCGTGCTGCTTGTCGGCGACGCCGGCATAATATTCGAAGAACCGGGCCGAGCAGTCCACCTCCCAGTAGGCGTCGCGCAGGGGCTTGCCGCTGTCCTGGCTCTCGAGCCGCGCGATCTCGTCGCGCCGCGCCAGGATGAGCTCGCCGATGCGGTGCAGGACGCGGCCGCGCTCGAACGGGCGCAAGGACGTCCACGGGCCGTTGTCGAACGTGGACCGGGCCGCCTGCACGGCGAGATCCACCTCCCGCGCGCCCGCCTTCGCGAAACTGGCGATGACCTCGCCCGTGGCCGGATCGCGCGTCTCGCCGACGCCGTCGGACGCCTCCGGGATCTCACGATTACCAATGACAAGCGGAATATGTCGCATGGCCTTCAAGCTCCCCAATCTGGCGACACGCGCCGTTGTTTCCTTGAAATGTATACAATCAATTTGTTATTGTCGACATAAATTGACATAAAAAATTTTAGATGCTATCTGAAATCGGAAACGAGGGGGAGGATTGTATGGATCTTGGTTTGAGGGGAAAGCGCGCACTGATAACCGCCGCCTCCCGCGGGCTCGGCCGGGCCACGGCGCTGGCCCTGGCGGCGGAAGGCGCCAGCGTTGCCGTCGCCGGGCGGAACGTCGAGGCCCTTCAGGACCTTGCCGCCGAGCTCGCGGCGAAGGGCGCGGAACAGGCGGTGGCGGTGGAGATCGACCTCGCCCGGCGCGAGACGCTGGCTGCCGGCGTGGAGGCGGCCGTGGCGGCGCTCGGCGGGCTCGACATCTTCGTCGCGAACACCGGCGGACCGGCCTCCGCGCCCTTTCTGGACATCCGCCGCGAGGACTGGGAGGCGTCCCTCAACGAAAGCCTGCTGCCGCTCGTGGACCTCTGCCATGCCGTCTTGCCCCCGATGCGGGCGGCGAAAGGCGGCCGCATCATTTTCATCACCACCGTCGGCGTGAAGATCGTCCAGCCGAACATGGTCCTTTCCGATGCGATCCGGCTTGCCGTCGTCGGCATCGCGAAGTCGTTGTCGATCGAGTTCGCCCGCGAGGGCATCACGGTCAACTGCCTGTGCCCCGGTCCGTTCGCGACGGACCGCATGGAATATCTCGTCAATGCGAGCATGGAGCGCGAAGGCATCTCCCGCGCCGAGGCAGAGGCCATCTGGCTCGACGAGGTGCCGATCGGCAGGTTCGGCGATCCGGCCGATTTCGGCGCCGTGGCGGCCCTGCTGGCGTCGCGCCACGGCGGCTTCATCACCGGCGCCGCGATCGCCCTCGATGGCGGCAAGTCCCGCGCCTACTGATCGCGCGACAGCCGGACACTGGAGCCTGCGCTGGACGTGACGCATCGGCGGGCCGAACGAACGGCATACCCACGCGCGGCTTGCCGGGCGTGGCTTCCATCCCGCGCCTGAACAACGGAACACCATCATGACAAATGCAGCGGAACAAACCGCAGGGGAACGGCTCGACGGCGGCGGCGCCGTCGTCAAATGGCTCAAGGGCGCCGGTGTGCGGCACGTCTTCTCCGTCTCCGGCGGCCCCATCAACCCCGTCTACAGGGCCTGCAAGGAACAGAACCTGCAACTCGTCCACGCCCGCCACGAGGCGGCGGCGTGCTACATGGCCGAGGCGGCCTTCCGCGTGACCGGCGCGGCCGGCGCGGCCGTGGTCACGCTCGGCCCCGGCGTGACCAATACGGTGACGCCGGCGATCGTCTCGCATCTCGGCGGCACGCCGCTGATCATCATCGGCGCGCAGGCTTCCACCGCCAATGCCGATCGGGGCGCGGGCATGGCCTATGAGGTGCTGCCCGCCATGCGCGCGGTGACGAAATGGGCCGGCCGCTGCACCGATCCGGCGAGACTGCCCGAATATCTCGACATCGCCTGGCGCAAGATGTGGGCGGGCCGCCCCGGACCGGTGTTCCTGGAGGTGCCCACCGACGTGCTGCACGCTGCCGTTGCCGCGCCGGCGCGGACGTCGGCGCCCCCGCCCCGTCCGGCCGCTCCCGGCCTCGACGCCGGCGACCTTGCCGCCTTCCTGGCGGTCTTTTCGCACGCCCGCCGTCCGATCCTGCTCGTGGGCGACGACACGTTCGTGAGCGGCCCCGGCAGGCTCCAGGAGGCGATCGAGCGGCATCGCCTGCCCTTCTTCACCCTGCGCCTGGCGCGCGGCATCGTGGACGAGCGCCACGCGCTGTGGGCCGGTCCCGGCTACGCCCCCTGCAACGGCGCCCTGCGGCGGGCGCTGCGCGAGGCCGACACCATCATCCTGCTCGGCCATCACTTCGAGTTCGATCTCGATTTCGGCAACAGCGTCGGCGCGGGCGCGCGGGTGGTGCAGGTCGCCGCCGATCAGGAGCTTCTGCACCGCAACCGGCGGGCGGACGTCGCGATCAACACGGCAGCGCCGCGCTTCGCCGACGCGCTGGCCGACACCCCCGTCGGGGAGAAGGACGACGCATGGCGCGACGCGCTCATCGCCGAATGGCGGGCGGAACGCGACGGCCAGGCGGGCGCTGACAGCACCGAGGGGCTGCATCCGATCACGGCGATCGACACCGTCGCGGACAGCGCGCCGGAGAACACGATCTTCATCTCCTCGCACGGCAACGTCGACTTCTGGGCCGATGCGCGGCTGCGCGTCAACGCGCCGGGCCGCTATCTGCGCGCCGGCCAGGCGGGCGCGCTGGGCGCCGAGGTGCCCTACGGCGCGGGCGCGAGCTTCGCCGCGCCCGACGCGCCGGTGGTGGTGTTCGTCGGCGACGGCGGCGTCGGCTTCCACATCGCCGAGCTCGACACGGCGGAGCGCTACGGCCGCGCCTTCATCATCGTGGTGCTGGACGACGAGCTGTGGGGTGCGATCGCCCTGCCCCAGGAACGAAGCTACGGCGAAACCTTCGAGATGCGCCTGCCGCGCCGCGACTGGGCGCGCGTCGCCGAGGGGCTCGGCGGCAAAGGCTACCACGCCCGCACCCCGGCCGAGATCGCGACCGCCCTCGCCGACGCCATCGCGAGCGGAAAACCCGCCATCGTTCAGGTGCCGGTGCGCAGTGTCCTCAGCCCATACATGGCCTACATCTCGTGAACAGGGAGCAGCGGAATGATCATCTGGAACAATGAGGACGGCGCCGGCGTCACCCCGCCCAACCACTTCGGCGGCCTGACGGTGCGGGACATCGTGCCCTTCGGCGGCCGCAACTTTTCGGTGCAGGTCTCGCGCGCCCCCAAGGGCGGCGGCGGCGAACTGCATCACCACGACGACTGGTCGCAGGTATTCTATGTCGTCGAGGGCGCGCTGACGTTCGATACCGGCAAGGAACGTTTCACCCTCGTCGCCGGACAAGCGGTGTTGTTCGAACCGGGAGATCCGCACTATACGATCAATGAACGCGAGGAGGATTCCGTCAGCCTCGTCATCACGATCAAACAATAGCCCCGCGCCCCGGGGCCGCATGCCGGCGAGACGCCGGCCATGCATCCGGGAGCAACCAGAGCACGAGACAGAGCCATCATGAGCGCGCAAGAAGATCAGGTATCCACTGCAGGCAATATGATCCAGGTGCTGGAGAACGACATCCTCAGTGGTCTGCTGCGCCCCGGCGACCGTCTCGACGAACAGGCCCTCGCCAAACGTTTTCAGGTGTCCCGCACGCCGGTGCGGGAAGCCCTGCGGCACATGGCGTCGAGCGGGTTCGTGGAACTGCGCCGCAATCAGGGGGCCGTCGTCAAGACGCTGACCACATCGGAAGTGGTGGAGATGTTCCAGGTGCTGGGGGAACTCGACGGACTGGCCGCGCGCCTGTGCGCGCGCCGCATGACGAAGGCCGAGATCGCAGCCGTGCGCGAGCAGAACGCCGAATGCCTCGCCCACGCGCAGGCCGGCGAGGAAAGCGGCTTCCTCGCCGCCAACACCGCCTTCCACGGCCTGATCCAGAAAGGCTCGCAGAACAGCTACCTCATGGACGAGGCCACGCGCCTCGCCCGGCGTCTGGAAGCCTACAGGCGCTACATCACCCATCCCCGCCGGATGCTGCCGTCGTGCGACGAACACGCCGCGATCGCCGATGCCATCGAGCGCGGCGACGAGGATCTGGCGCACAGCCTGATGCGCGAGCACGTCAATCTGATCGCCGGCTCGGCGGCCGATGTCGTGGTCGCGCTCGAACAGGGGAACAGGGGCTGACGCCCCGAAGCGAAGCCCGTCGTCAATCCGGGAACCGGGCGCGCCTCGCGCGCCGACGCGGGCGCGTGTCCGCAGGAGGGACAATCATGATCGAGACATCTCTTGTCGCCAACATCTCGCCGCATATCGGGCAGCCGCTGACACCCGCCGAATCGCAGATAGGCGGCCTTGCCGCCCCCGCGCAAGTGAAGGCCTTTCTGGGCGCGTTCCCGGACTACGCGCCGACGCCGCTCGTGCCGCTCGACGGCCTCGCGCGGGAGCTCGGCGTCGCCGGCATCGACATCAAGGACGAGAGCGGCCGCTACGGCCTGTCCAGCTTCAAGGCCCTTGGCGGCGCCTACGCGGTGGCGCGCCTCGTGCACCGCTTCGTCGAGGCGCGGCTCGGTCGCAAGGTCGACCCGGCGGAGCTATTGTCGGACGAGAGCCGCTCGCTCGCCTCCGGCCTCACTGTCTGCTGCGCCACGGACGGTAACCACGGCCGCTCGGTCGCAGCCGGAGCGCGGATGTTCGGCTGCCGCTGCGTCATCTATCTGCACGCCGGAGTGAGCGAGGGCCGCGAGCACGCCATCGCGGGTTTCGGAGCGCGGATCGTGCGCATCGCGGGCAGCTACGACGATTCCGTCGCCGAGGCGGCGGAGGCGGCCCGGCGCGAGGGCTGGCTGACGGTGTCGGACTTCTCCTGGCCGGGATACGAGGAGATCCCCGGCCTCGTCATGCAGGGCTACACGATCATGCTCGACGAGATCGCCGCGCAGGCGGCCGCGCCCTATACGCACATCTTCGTGCAGGCGGGCGTGGGCGGGCTCGCGGCGGTGGTCGCCGGTTATTTCCACGAGCGATATGCGGGCAAGGGTCCCCGGACGATCGTCGTGGAGCCGGCGCTGGCGAATTGCCTGCAACGCAGCGCCCTCGCCAACGAGAGACGCGCGATGCCCGCCGGTGAAGCGACCGTCATGGCGATGCTCGAATGCTACGAGCCTTCCCTGATCGCCTGGAACATCCTGGAAAAGAGCGCCGGTTTCTATCTCGGCGTCGATGACGGTTGGGCCGTTGCGGCCTTGAAGCGGCTCGCCCGCCCTGCCGGCGGCGACCCGGCGCTGACCATCGGTGAATCGGGCGCGGCCGGCCTCGCCGGCCTCCTCGCGGTGGCGCAGGACGAGAAACTGCGGTCCGCGCTGGGGCTCGACGCCGCATCGCGCATCCTGCTCATCGGAACCGAGGGCGCGACCGATCCGGAGGTCTACCAGGCGCTGCTCCAGTCGTGACGCCCAAAAGCCGCGGCGCTGCCCGGTTCGGCCGGACGGCGCCGCCCGTTCGGCAACCCCTTCCCATAAGGGCCGGGCGCCCTCACCCGCCGCCGAACAGCCGGCGGATTTTCCTCTTGATGATGGTCCAGAGCAGCAGGAACACGTTGAGCTCGCGCTGCGGGGCAGCCGGGCGCGCCGCCGGCTGCTCGACTGGGGCAGCCTCCGCAGGCGATGCGTCCGCCGCCTCGTCCTCCCCGGCGACGGCCGCGGGCACTGGCGCCGGCGCGTTCGCCGCCAACAGTTCGGCTTCGAGATTGGCGACGAAGTCCTGGCAGATCTGGTCGGCCACCGCCTCCACGATGCCGCCGCGCGCGAATTGCGCCAGCGATCCCGACAGCGTGTAGTCGACGACCACCGTGACCTCGGAGGTGTCCGCCCCGGCCTCGGACACCACGTAGGTCACCTTGCCCTTGGCGCGCGAGCTGTGGCTCTTGTCGATCCCGACGCCGGTAATGGTGCCGGTATGGTTCGCCTCGTCGTATTCGACCGTCGCCTCGCCGCCGAAATTCGCCTTCACCGGGCCGAGCTTGACGGCGATCTGCCCCCTGGCGACGTTGTCGACGGGAGCTTCGGCAAGCGACGCGCCCGGAATGCATCCGACGACGGACGGCAGGTCCTTGAATTTCCGCCAGACGGTTTCCCTGCTGTGGTTGACCTTGAATACCTGTCGAATCTCAGCCATTCGGCTCTCCGTTGCTGCAACTTTGCCCGACGCGGGACGACTATCGGCGCCCTACGCCTCGGCCCCGCACCAGTCGTAGATGCTCAGCGCCATGACCTTGATGGCGGTGATGTAGTCGTCGATAGAGACATACTCGTCATTGGCGTGCATCACGGCGGTCGAGCCGGGGCCGAAGATGACCGTCGGCGTATCGGCGTAGAGGTTGAGGAAGCGCGTGTCCGCCGCGCCCTGCCGGCCGCTGATGACAGGTTCTCTGCCGGTGATTTCCGTGTAGGCGCGCGATACCAGATCGACCACCGGATGATCGACGGGTATCTCCGACGCCTCTGCGTCGTAGCCGACGAAGCGCACCTGCGGCGGGTGATCCTTCAGCCACGGATCGCTCTGCGCGAGTTCGGCGATCTTGTCGACGAGGCTCTGCTTCACGCCCTCGTGGTCCTCGCCCGGCACGGTGCCGATGCTGCCTTTCAGCAGGGCGCTGTCCGGAAAGGCGCTCGGATAGTTGCCGGCCTGGAAGCTGCCGATGATGCACGGCAGTGAATCGAGCGTGTTGGGATAGAGCGGGTGGCTGACGGTCGCGACACGATGCGCCTCCAGCTCGCGCACCGCCTCCACGACCTTGTTGCCGAGGTCGATGCCCGAGATGCCCTGGTAGCGCTTCTGGATGCCGGCCGGCTTGCCCTGCACGGCGATCTCGAACCAGATGCGCCCGATGCACGCCGGCTGCACCGCGAGATCGCTGGTTTCGCCGGAGATGCCGGCATCGGCCCTATAGCCGCGGATGACGGTGTCGAGGGTGCCGTGGCCGGAGACCTCCTCGTCGATGACGACGTTGATGAGCACGTCGCCCTTCAGCCTGATCCCGGCCGCCTTGATGAACTCGACGGCGAGGATGTGGCTGGCGACGCCGCTCTTCATGTCCGCCGAGCCGCGCCCGTAGATGCGCCCGTCCCTGATCGCCGCCGACCACGGGTCGTCCGTCCACCCCTCGCCGCCGCCCACCGGGATGACGTCGGTGTGGCCGTTGAGAAGCAGCGACCGGCCGCCGCCGCTGCCCTTGAGGGTCGCGACGATGTTGGGGCGCCCCTCATAGCCGCGCGACACCGGCCTGTATCCCGGATGCTGCTTGAGCTTTTCCCAATCGGTTTCCCACACGTCGACGTCGAGGCCGAGGCCGTTGAGATAATCGGCGAGGAAGGCCTGGATGGCCGCCTCGTCGCCGGTGACGGAGGGAATGGATATCATCTTCTGCAAAAACGCGACCGCCTTGTCGCGGTTCACTTCGATGCTGTCGATGAGCGCCTTGCGGACAGGATCGGACATTGTGACAGTTCCCCTTGCGAGCGTGGTTCGAAGATGCTGGCGGACGCGGCCGCCCGCGCGTCAGGTCATGAGGTTCGGAAGCCAGAGGACGAGCCCCGGGAACGCGATCATCAGCACCATGAGCAGGATGTTGATGAGGATGAACGGGATCGCGGCCATGTAGATGTCGCCCATGGTCGTGCCGGCCGGCGCGACGCCCTTCATCACGAAGAGGGACAGGCCCGCAGGCGGCATGATGGTGTCCATCTCCAGATTGACCATCATGATGACGGCGAACCAGATCGGGTCCCAGCCCATGGCGTGCACCACCGGCAGGAAGATGGGCATCGACACCAGCACCATCGACGTCTGCTCCAGGAACACGCCGATGACCATGACGATGAGCATCATCATCATCATGAGGACGATGGGATGCACCGGCAGCTCCGTCGCCCACTGGGTGATGGCGGACGTCGCGCCCGAGAAGCTCAGCAGCTGGCCGAAGCCGGCGGACCCGGTGAGGATGATCAGGATCATCACCGACAGCTGCATGGCGGAACTGACGCCCTTCTTGAGCACCGCCCAGTTGAGCTTGCCGTAGAAGAACGTCAGGGCGAAGGTCATGAACGTGCCGAGCGCCGCGGATTCGGTGGGCGTGGCATAGCCGAAGAAGATCAGGACGATCGTGATGACGACGATCGAGACCGGCGGCACCAGATAGATCAGCGTATCGCGCAGCTTCTGGCCGAACGGCACCGGCTTGATCTCGTAGGCCGGCGCGATCTCCGGCTGCAGCGTCGCGCGGATCACGATGTAGAGGACATACATGATCGCCAGCAGGACGCCGGGAATGATGATGGCGACGAGCGTCTTCGCGACCGAGAAGCCGCCGACGCTGGCGAGAATGATCGCGAGGGTGCTCGGCGGAATGAGGATCGCCAGCGCGCCGCTGCCGAGCACCGGGCCGATCGACATGGACTTGGCATAGCCGCGCCGCTCCATCTCCGGGGTCAGCGTGGAGCCGAGCATGGCGACGCTGCCCATGGCGACGCCGGTCAGCGTGGCGAGCACCGCGCCCGCGCCCACCGTCAGCACCGCGAGCCGCCCGGCGATGAAGCCGAGCCAGTGGTCGAGCACCTGGATCATGCGCGGGGCGATCCCGGCATGGAACATGACCGAGCCCATCAGGATGAACATCGGCACCGGCACCAGAACGAAGGTGGCGATGGAGCTGTCGATGCTCAGGACGAGCTGGCTGAGCCCGAAGACGCCGCCCCACAGGAAATAGGCCGCGACCATGTTGACGAGCATGAAGGCGATGGCGACGGGCACGCCGGCCAGCATGAACACGGCAAGGCCGGCGAAGAACAGGAGCAGGAATTCCCACCATTCGACCATCATCAATGCTCCCGGAGTTCCGCTGGTATCTGCTCGGCAATGCCCAGGTAGTATCGGCGCGCCCGGCGGATGAACTCGATGCCGAGCAAGGCGCAGCCGAGCGGAATGACCGCGAGGTTGATCGCACGCGGGATCTCCAGCTCCGCCGCCACCATGACGCCCCGCTGCAGCGACAGCCTGACGGTGACGAAGGAAAAGTAGGTCATGGTGAAGCACACCGCCGCCGCGACGATCGAGGCCACCACATGCAGCCCCCGCTCGACGCGGGCCGGAACGGCGGAGGTCAGCAGATCGACGGAGACGTGCCCCTCGTTGCGCAGGACCCAGGCGGCACCCAGAAACGTCAGATAGACCATCATCGTGCCGCTGATCTGGTCGACTCCAAGAATTCCGTAGTTGAAGATAGAGCGCAGGACGACCTTTATAACCGTCAAAAGCATCATCGACACAAGTATGACGCTTGCGATGAACGCAAGTAGAGCACAGAAAAAATCGAATACTTTCCCGATGGCTGTCATTTTGATTTGACTTTCCACTGGTCGCCTTCGCGTGCGGACGCGAGACGCGATATCGATGGATGGTGCGGCGACGCCTTCCCGTCCGGCCCGGCGGGGATGGCTCGTCCTCCCGCCGGCCTCTCGACGCCCTGTCGGTGTGAGTGCCCGCAAATCGCAGGGCAGCATGCGGGCCGCTGCAATCAGCCGCCGGCGCGGGGCGTGGCCCGAAAGTGAGGGACCGGGCCACGCGCTTCTCGCCAAGCTCTCCGCCTTATTATGTCACGGTTCGGCGAACAGGGCCTTGACCTGCTCGATCTGCTCGGGCTTGAGAACGGAAGCGTAGTAGGCCCACAGCGAGTCGTTGGCGAGCTTGGTCCAGCGCTCGGACTCCGCCTCCGACAGCTCGAGCACCTCCATGCCGGCCGCCTTCATCGCAGTGACCTGCTCCTCGAGGTTCTGGGCGAACCATCCCCGCGTCCATTCCTGCGTCTCTGCCATGGCCTTGAGCAGGATCTCCTGGATGTCGGGCGACAGGCTGTCCCACCGCTGCAGGTTCATGGCGATGCTGCCGCCGCTGCGATAGGTGGGCTGGTCGATCATGTACTTGGTGACCGTCTGCCAGCCATAGCGCGTGAAGCCGTCGGCCACCGGCCAGGTGAAGCCGTCAACCGTGCGCCGGTCCATCGCCAGAAAGATCTCGGCCGGCGGCAGCGTGATCGATTCCGCACCGGCGGCCTGGATGAAATGACGCGTCAGGGGCGCGGAACGCAGCTTCTTGCCCTTGAGGTCGTCGATGGACTTCACCGGAAAGTTCGTGTTGACGTAATGCACGCCGACGCCGAGATCACCCGCCGCGTGGCCGATGTAGCGCACGCCCTTCGGCTCATAGAGGGCGACCATGAAGTCGTAGAGCTTCGAGCCGGGTCCGTTGTCCGGCGTCGTGAACGGCGAAAGCTCGGTGATGTCGCCGCCCGGCACGACGCCGGCCCAGTAGTTCGGCGCGCCGTACCAGACGTCGAAGACGCCGTTCACCAGCGCCTCGGGCTGATCGAACGGCGGAATGACGTCGTCCGCGCCCAGATACTGGATGCGGACCTTGCCCTCGCCGAGCCGGTTGACGTTTTCCATGAAGTTCTTGCCGATGCCCGCCGTGGGGGAGAAATCGTGCGCCCACGCGCCGACCATGCGCAGGTTGACCACCGACTGCGCCTGAGCCGGGGTCGGACCGATCGCGCCCAGACCTGCGATCGCGCCAAAACCGGTCACCGCGGCGCCAATCAGCACATTCCTGATCGTTCGCTTCCATGCATACATTTTCGTTTCCCTTCTGGCTCAAAGTTATGTCGGGTAGGGGTGCGACTTTGAGGGTCGTGAATCTTTCGCTCACTCTGCCGGCATCAAGATAATGCGTATTTGCGTCTGTTGTCTACAAAGTTTTTTCAATTGCATACAATTATGGTTTGTCCTATGGTTGGCCAACGTCGCGGAGAAGCAGGCTGCGATGGCCGTTGTCGCCAACGAAAGGGGACGCCCGCGGATCCGGGGGGACGGACGGGTGCGAAAAGCGCAATGGCTTTCGTGTCGCACACGTTAATCTCCTTCCGACGACACCGGCTTTGGGAGGAGAGGCATGCGACCGCACACCTTCGAGTATCATCGCGCGTCCGATCTCGCGCATGCGCTCGATCTTCTGGCGCAGTTCGGTGAGGACGGACGCCCGCTGGCGGGCGGACAGAGCCTGGTGCCGATGATGAACCTGCGGCTTGCCCGCCCGGCCCATCTCGTCGATATCAACCGCCTGCCGCTCGACCGGATCGAGCAGCGGGACGGCATGCTGCGCATCGAGGCGCTGGTGCGCCATCAGCGCTATTTCGGCGAGGCGCTGATCGCGGCGAAATTCCCCGCCTTTGCCGAGGCCGTGCACTGGATCGGCCATCCGGTGATCCGGCTGCACGGGTCGATCGGCGGCAGCATCGCGCATGCCGACCCCACCGCCGAGCTGCCGGCGGTCTGCGTGCTTCACGATGCCGAGATCGTCATCGGCGCGCGCGACGGCGAGCGGCGCGTGCCGGCGCGCGATTTCTTCGTCGGCGCTTACGTCACGGCGGTGGAGCCGGGCGAGATGGTCGTCGCGGTCGAGTTTCCGATCCCGCGCGGGGGCGTCGCGGGGGCGTTCAGCGAGCTGGGCGAACGGCGCGGCGACTTCGCCATCGCCTCGGCGGGCGTCGCGCTGGAGCACAGCGGCGGCCGGATCGTCAAGGCGGCGATCGTCATCGGCGGGGCCCGGATGTTCCCCGTCCGTGCGCCGGAGGCCGAGGCCGCCCTCGTCGGCCAGCCGTTGCACGCGTTCGATGCGCAGGCCATCGCGGACACCGTCGCGGCCGGGGTCGACCCCGTGGACGACAACGCTGCGAGCGCGGCCTATCGCAAGCACCTCATCGGCGAACTGACCCGGCGCAGCCTCGAACGCGCCCGCGCCAACGCTTCGGAATGACACCATCCATGGCAACGACAGCAATCAGCCTGACCGTCAATGGCCAGACCCGCACCGTGACTATCGAACCCCGCCGCCTGCTGGCGGATGTCCTGCGGGTCGAGTTCTCGCTTTCGGGCGTCCACATCGGCTGCGCCCATGGTGCGTGCGGATGCTGCACCATCCATATCGACGGCACCCCCCGCCTCTCCTGCCTGACCTTCGCGGTGCAATGCGACGGCCGCGACATCCGCACGGTGGAAAGCCTCGGCGGCACGGAGGCGCGCCATGTGCTGCAGCAGGCCTTCAGGAGCGAGCACGGCCTCCAGTGCGGCTACTGCACGCCCGGTTTTCTCATGGCGCTGACGCCGTTCGTCGACCGGATGGTGTCGGAAGGGCATTTGCCCGGCGACGCGGAGATCCGCGAGGCCATGAGCGGCAACATCTGCCGCTGCACCGGCTATCACGGCATCGTGGCCGCCGTCCGCAAGGCCATTTCGGAACAGCTCGCAAGTGGAGCCTAGCATCATGGCAGGAGACAGCCCGCGCCATATCGGCGCCCGCGTGCAACGGTTCGAGGATACCCGGCTGCTGGCCGGCACGGCGCGCTACATCGACGACATCCGGCTGCCGGACATGCTGCATCTCGTCTACGTGCGCGCGCAGGTGGCGCACGCCAAGATCCTCGACATCGACACCCTCGCCCTTGAGGACATCGGCTATCCCACCTGGGTGTTCACCGGCAAGGACACGGGCGCGCTGTCCATGAAGGCGCATCAGGACTACCCGGAGATGCAGTATTCCGAGCAGCCGCTGCTCGCGCAGGATCGGGTGCGCTTCGTCGGCGATCCGGTCGCTGTCGTGCTGGCGGAAGACGCCTATCGGGCGGAGGACGCGGCGGAGCAGGTCTTCGTCGATTACGACCCCCTGCCCGCCGTCACCTCCATGGAGGCGGCGCGCGATCCGTCGCTGCCGCCGCTGTTCGACGGCTGGACGAGCAACGTCTTCGTCGAGCGCCAGATGAAGGGCGGTGACATCGAGGCGGCGAGGAACGCAGCCGCCCACGTCATACGCCGCACCTACCGCAACCAGCGCCAGGCCGGCGTGCCGATGGAATGCCGCGGCGTCGTCGCCCACTACGATGTCGCCAGCCGGGTGCTGACGGTCTGGTCCTCGACCCAGATGCCGCAGCTCGTGCGCACCTACATCGCGGAGGAGCTCGGCCTGTCGGAAGCGCGCATCCGGGTCATCGCTCCCGATGTCGGCGGCGGTTTCGGCGTCAAGGGGCAGGTGTTCGGCGAGGAGGTCCTCGTCGCCTGGGCGGCGCTGAGGACGGGCCGGCCGGTGAAGTGGATCGAGGACCGGCGCGAGCATCTCATCGCCAGCATCCACGCGCGCGACCACCTGCATACGCTCGAGGCCTATGTCTCGGCCGACGGCCGCCTCCTCGGCCTCAAGGCCGACATCAGCGTCGATGTCGGCGCGTATTCGACCTTTCCGTTCACCGCCGCCGGCGATCCGGGGATGGCGGCGAAGGTGATGCCGGGTCCCTACGATTTCCAGGCCTATGAGGCGACCTTCCGGGCGCTGGCGACGAACAAGTGTCCTCTCGGCACCTATCGCGGCGTGGCGCGGCCCTCGGCCGTGTTCTCGCAGGAATGCCTCATGGACGAGATCGCCCGCGAGATCGGCATGGACCCGTTCGCGTTCCGGCTGAAGAACATCATCCGCGAATTCCCCTACCGGAACGCGCTCGGCTTCTCCTACGATCCGGGCTCCTACGCCCAGTCGCTGGAGCAGATGCGCGAGCTTCTCGCCGCCGACCGGGAGGAGGCTGCCGCCAGCAGACAGTCGCGGACGACGCGCGTGGGCGTCGGCTTCGCCTGCTTCATCGAGCAGACGGCCCACGGCACGCCGGACTTCACCCGCCGGCGCGTGCCCATCGAGACAGGCTACATCGCCGCGCGCGTGGAGATGCAGCCGGACGGCCACGCGGTCGTCAGTCTTGGCCTGCAGAGCCACGGACAGGGGCATGAGACGACGATGGCGCAGGTCGCCGCCGACGCGCTCGGCATCACGCCCGAAAACGTCTATGTCCGCCACGGCGACACGCTCGGCACGCCCTATTCCGTGGGCACGTGGGGCAGCCGCGGCGGTCCGCTCGGCGGCGGGGCCGTGCACATGGCGTCGCTGCAGATCGCGGCCAAGCTCAGGGCCATCGCCGGCCACCTGCTCCAGACGAGCCCGGAGGCGATCGTGCTGCGCGACAACCGCGCCTTCGTGGACGGCGATCCCGGACGCTTCATCGAGATCGGCCGCCTTGCGCGCGCCGCGCTGCGCAACGTCGACCAGCTGCCGCAGGGCATGCTGCCGGGCCTCGACGCCGAATACAGCCTCGACGGCCCCAGGGACGGCAGCTATTCCAACGCCGTCCATGCGGCGGTGGTGGAGATCGACATCCCGACGGGCAAGCTCAAGCTGCGCCGGTTCGTCGTGGTGGAGGACTGCGGCGTGATCCTCAACCCCCTCGTGGTCGACGGCCAGGTGCGCGGCGGCGTGGTGCAGGGCATCGGCTCGGCGCTGTTCGAGCACTTCATCTACGACGCCGAGGGCCAGCCGCTGACGACGAGCTTCGCCGACTACCTGATGCCGCAGGCGCCCGAAATTCCCGATATCGAGGTGCACCACATCGAAACGCCCACGCCGCTGACGCCGCTGGGCGCCAAGGGGCTCGGCGAAGGCGGCGCGATAGGCCCGGCGGCGGCCATCGCCAACGCGGTCGCGGACGCGCTCGGTGTGGAGGTCAACGCGACGCCGCTCAACGCCAACGCGATATGGGAGCTTTCCCGCCACCTGCGCGAAGGAACGCCGTAGAGCGCGAATCGGATCTGGACAACGTCAGAAGCCCACCTGCGGATTGATCTGGTGCAGCGGCGGCTTGCCTTCCTCGATCCGGCGGATGCTCTCGGCGACGTCGCGTGCCGCGCGGTCCGGCACGGTGATGCTGGCGAGATGCGGGGTGATGAAGACGTTGTCCATCGACCAGAACGGATGCCCCGGCGCGAGCGGCTCCTTCTCGAACACGTCGAGCGTCGCCGCCGCGACATGCCCGGACCTGAGCGCCTCGACCAGCGCCGGCTCGTCGACCACCTCGCCGCGCGAGGCGTTGACGAACTTCACCCCCGGCCGGAGGGCGGCGAAGACCCCGGCGTCGATCATGCCGCGCGTCGTCGCCGTGAGCGGCATCATGTTGACGAGGATATCGAGGTCGCCGAGGAAGGTTTGCCAGTCGGCCGGATCCCGGTAGCTCTTCACGCCGTCGAGCCGGCGCGGCGTCAGGTCCCACCCGCGCACGTCGAGGCCGAGCCCGGCGAGGCCGAGCGCCACGGCCGAGCCGAGCGCGCCGAGGCCGAGGACGCCGACCCGCGTACGCTCCAGCGGCGTGGGGTGGATGTAGTGCCATTGCTTGCGCCGGCGCGCCTCCTCCAGCCTGTCCATGTCGCGCGCATAGCGCAGTACCGCGAACACGGCGTAGGAGCGCATCAGGGCGACCATGCCGGGGTCGGACAGGCGGCTGATCGGCACGTCGGGCAGGTCCGGCCGGCCGTTGAGGGAATCCACGCCCGCGCCGAGATTGACCACGAGCCTGATGTTGCGGAAGGCGGCGAAGAAACCGGGCGGCGGCCGCCACGCCAGCGCGTAGCGGATGTCGTCCGGATCGCCGACATCCGGGTAGACGCGGATGTCGAGCGCGGGAAGGTGCGACCGCAAGGCCGCGATCCATTCCGCCGGATCGTCGAATTCGGAATAGAAGACCAGCGCGCCCGATGGCTTGGCGGGCTTTTCCGCCGGCGCGGTGTTCAGGGAAAGCGAAGACATGGCGGCTCTCACGGTGTTTCTCGGACAAGGGAACCCCTCGCGGCCGGAGCCGCGCGACGCACGTCGCCGGGGCGGGCGCCCCGGCCGCGGGAAGGAACGGGGGCTGAGGCTTATCGCTACATGGCGCTTCTCATGGCGCTCCTCACATGACGACGCTCGGAAGCCAGGTCGACAGCGCCGGGAACAGGATCAGCAGCATCAGGAACACGAACATGCTGATCAGGAACGGCGTGTTGGCGCGGAAGGTGGCGATGATATCCTCCTTGCCGATCCGCGCCGCGACGATGAGCGCAATGGCGACGGGCGGCGTCACCTGCCCGATGACCACCGTCACCACGATCAGCACGCCGAAATGCACCAGATCGATGTCGAGCACGAGCAGCGACGGCAGCAGCACCGGCATGATCATCGGAATCAGCGGATCGAGGATCATACCCGCGATCAGTGCCATCAGCAGCATCAGCATGATCTGCGGGATAGTGGATTCGAACGGGAAGATAGTCTGCAGCATTTCGGCGAGCGCCACCGGCACGCGCGCCTCGGAAAGCGCCCAGCCGAAGGCCACGGAGAACCCGACCACGAGCAGGACCTCGCCGGTCAGGATCGTCGCTTCGACGAGCACCTGCCGCAGCGTGGCGAACGACATCGTCCGGTAGACGGCCATCGCCAGGAAGAGCGCGTAGGCGACGGCGAACGCGCCCGCCTCGGTCGGCGTGAAGATGCCGAACACGAGGCCGCCGAGGATGAGGGTGGGCAGGCCCATCGGCAGCAGGGCGCGCTTGCCGGTGCGCACCAGCTCGGACCAGGCGAAGCCCTGCATGGGCTTCCAGCCGCTGCGGCGCGCGAGGATGGCGACGGTGAGCATCAGCGCCAGCGCCAGCAGCAGCCCCGGCACCACGCCCGCCAGGAACAGCGCGCCGAGCGACGTGCCGGTCACGGCCGAATACAGGATCATCGGCGAACTCGGCGGAATCAGGATGCCGATGCCCGACGACGTCGCCGACAGGGCGGCGGCGAAGGGGCCGGGATAGCCGTTCTGCTTCATCTTGGGGATGATGATCGAGGCGCTGCCGGCGAGATCGGCCACGGAAGTGCCGATCATGCCGCCGAACATGACGCTCACCGCGATATCGACGTGCGCCAGCCCGCCCCGCATCCAGCCGAAGATGGCCGCCGCGAAGTCGAACAGGCGATCGGCGATGCCGCTGGCGTTCATGATTCCGCCGGCGAGGATGAACAGCGGCAGGGTGATCAGGATGTAGTCGCTGACGCCCGCCAGGATCTGCTGCGGCAGGGCGAGCTCCCAGCCGCCGCTGAAGAACAGGAACACCAGCACGGACGAGGCGAGCGCGACGATGATCGGCATTCCGGTGACCGCCAGCACGCAGAGCGTGAGAATGACGGCAAGGGCAAGGAACAGCATGGCCGGCTACCTCTTTCTGAACAGCGGAACGAGCAGCGTCGCCGCGAGGCCCAGCAGGGCGAAGAAGACTGCACCGATGACGATCGATTTCGGCAGGCGCATGATTGGCGACAGGTCGCCGCCGAAGATCGTCATGTATTCCCACGTGAGCCAGGCGCAGTAGAGCATGACGCCCGACCCCGCCAGCGCGGAGAAGGTCGTCAGCACCCGTTGCTTGCGGATGGACAGGCGCTCGGTGACGATGTCGCAGCAGATAAGCGCCTGCCGCATTCCCGCCATGACGATGCCGAGCGCGGCAAGCCACACCAGCAGGCTGATGACGAGTTCCTCGGTCCACGGCAGCGGTGTGGAAAACAGGTAGCGGCCGGCCGCGTTGATGAACACCAGCATCGCCAGCGACGCCATCAGAACCATCGCCGCATATTCGATCAGCGTGTTGAAGAACGTCACCAGCCAGTTGCCGCGCACCGGCTTCACCGGCGCATCGAGGACGGTTGCTTTCGTGATCTCGCTCATGACGAACCGCTCCCTTCGACCCTTCTGTCGACCCTTGCGTCGAGAAGGCGGCCGTATCCCGCCTTCGCGCCTGTCACGTCCAGCAGTCCGAGGCAATGCCAGAACGAGGCCTGCACGGCCGAGACCACGGGCTTGCCCAGCTCCCGCTCCAGGGCGTCGATGACGCCCACGGACCAGAAATTGGTGCAGGAGATGAAGATCGCGCTCGCTTCCGGCGTATCGACCGACCGGACGAGGTCGTAGACCTGCTCCAGCGGCACCTCGGCCAGGGCCCGATCGGCATCGATGCCGAGATTGGCCGAGCGCACGACGGTGTGGCCGTTCTCCTGCAGGAAATGGATCGCCCGCTGGTGGACCTCGTCGACATAGGGCGTCGCCAGCGCGACGGTGCCGGCCCCCACGTGCGCGAGGGCCGCGAGGGTGGCGGTCGAGGCGGTCGTCACTTGCCTGCCAGGCGCCCACCCCTGCAGTTTGGCGATCAGGCCCCGGTCATACGCCGTGCCGTGCAGGAACGACGCGCTGGTGCCGCCGAAGCACAGCAGATCGATGGGCGCGGAGGCGAGATGCCGGGCGGCCTGTTCCAGCTCCGGCGCGGTCATCATTTCCTCGATGCCCGCCACCGTGACCTTCGGCAGCGTGATGCGCGCGGTGTGGATGGCGACCCCCTCGGCCGCCATCGCCCACATCTCCGATTCCATGACGATGCTGGACGCCATGAAGATCAGGCCAATACGTCCGCGCGTACCGTTGCCGTCGTATCGAAACGGCGGATATCCGCCACGAGATGAACCGTTCATTGCGCCGCGCTTTCCGCCTGGGCCAGGACTTCCGGTGTCACGATCCTGCCGATTTCCTCCCGGATCGGCCCGGACGCCTCGCGGAAGTTGGCGACATCCACCTCGTTGACGGCGACGCCTGCCTTCTCGAAATAGGCGACGAGCTCGGCGTCCTTCGTGTCGGACAGCTCGCGCGTCCTTTGCGCCGCCACCTTCGCGGCGTCCAGGACCTTCTGCTTCAGCTCGTCACCGAGCGCATCCCACGCCTGGCCGTTCATCAAGAGCGAGATCGGGCTGTAGATGTGGTTGGTGAGCGAGATGAATTTCTGCACCTCGTGCAGCGAGAATTCCTCGATGACCGACAGCGGGTTCTCCTGCCCGTCGAGCGCACCCTGGCGCAGCGCGACATAGGCATCGCCGAGCGCCATCGGCGTCGGCGCCGCGCCCAGCATGCGGAACACCCGGATGCGCATTTCGGAGCCGGGCGTGCGGATCTTCAGCCCCGACAGATCGGCGGGCGCGTTGATCGGGCGCACGTTGTTGCTGATCACGCGGAAACCGAGTTCGCCGAAGGCGAGTACCTCGAGCTTCGCCTTGTCCCGCAGGGATCGGCGCAGCAGATCGCCGAGCTCGCCGTCCAGCGCCTTGCGGGCGGCGGCCTTGTCGGTGAACAGGAACGGCACGTCGAACACGGAGAACGTGTTGTCGAGCTGCACGATGTCCGACCCCATCGGCAGCACCTGCACCCGGTTGACGCGCACCATATCGGTCAGCGCGTTCTCGTCGCCGAGCGCCCCACCCTCGAAGAACTCGATATCGACCTCCCCGCCCGCCGTCTTCTGGAGCTCGTCCCGGAAGGTCGCGAGCATGACGTTGAGCGGATCTCCGGGGGTGGTTTCAACCGCAAGGCGCAGTTTGGTCTGGGCCGAAGCCGGCACGGTCATACCCGGAGACAGAAGAAACGCGGCGGCGATGGCCGCCACACCGGCCCTCTGGAAAAAGGACATTATTTTCATGGCATCTTGCTCCCGATTCAATGCAAACCCATGTCGAACAGCGACACGGTTCACAAATCACGGGGTCGTATCCATCCCTATGCCAGGAATTACATCTATAATGCCGCCGGCATGATCATGCTTATTATAACGGCAGACTGATATAGTTTGGAGCAATCCGGCTACTTTATGATGGAAAAACCCCGGTTCTGGCTGTGTTCCCCAACGTCAGCCATAACGATATTGATACAGGCGTCTGCTTCGGTAAAATAGAATTGTCTGTTTCAAAAAATCGGAAATTCCGATGTCGTTCTCGCTGCGTCACTTGCGCTATATCGTGGCTGTTTCGGATACGCAGAGCGTGACGGCGGCCTCGCGGCAGCTCGGGATATCGCAGCCAGCCATATCGGGCGCCATCGCGGAGGCGGAGGACAAGCTCGGCACGCCGATATTCGTGCGCCATCATGCTCGGGGCATGTCGCTGACCGCATCGGGGCAGCGCTTCGTCCACGAGGCCCGCCTGCTGCTCAAGCACGCGGCGGATTTCGACCGCTCCATGGCCATTCTCGGTTCGGCCATCATGGGCGAGATCAGCGTCGGCTGCTTCGGCACGCTGGCGACCCGCTACATGCCCGCCCTGCTGACCGAGTTCAACCGCCGCCGTCCCGGCATCACCGTCCATCTCGAGGAAGGCAACCAGCAGGAGATCGTCGACGGCCTGCTCAGCGGCAGAATGGAGATCGCCATCGCCTATGCCTACGCCCTGCCACCGGAAATCACCGGGGAGGAACTGGTCGAGCTGCCGCCCTATCTGCTCATCTCCGCCGACCATCCGCTGGCGCCGCGCGACAGGATCAGCCTGCGGGACGTTGCCAACGAACCGTTCATCCTGCTCGATCTTCCCCACTCGCGGGAGTATTTCATGAACCTGTTCTCGGCCTGCGGCGCCATCCCGATCATCGCCTATCGCTCGAAATCCTACGAGCTGATCCGCGGCCTCGTCGGCCACGGGCGGGGCTATACCATCCACAACGCGCTGCCGGGCACCTCGGTCACCTATGACGGCAGCCGGGTGACGGCGCGCCCGATCGTCGAGCCCCTGCCGCCCGTCCACGTCATGAGCCTGCGCCTGCGCCGCCAGACGATGCGTCCCGCCGTCAAGGCATTCGCGGATTTTCTCCCCGAGGCCTTTTCGCCGGGGGGATTGTTCGCGTGACGCCCTATGCTTGGCCCGCCTCCAGCGGCTCCACCTCGATGGTGATATGCGACAGCTCGCGGATATGCGCGAGCCGCGCCCTGTAGTGCGACGGTGCTTGCGGCTTCGGCGACGCGAGCGCGACGATCGCCGCGTGATGGCCGGGACCCACCTGCCACACGTGCAGATCCGTGATGCGGTTCCCGTGGTCCTCGATGGCCTTGCGGATCTGTCCGGTGAGCCCCTCGCCCGCCGGCACGGTATCGAGCAGCACGCCGCCCGCGTCGCGGATCAGGCCCCACGACCAGCGCGCGATCACCAGCGCCCCGACGATGCCCATCGCCGGATCGGCCCAGAGCCAGCCGTAGCTGCGCCCGACGAGCAGCGCCGCGATGGCGAGCACCGAGGTCAGCGCGTCCGCCAGAACGTGCAGATAGGCGGCGCGCAGGTTATTGTCGCGCGCATGGCCGTGACGGGCCGCATGATCGTGGTGATCGTGACCGTGGTGATCGTGCGCATGATGGTGGGAATGGCCGCCGTGTCCGTGATGGTGATGCGCGTGGTCCTCCCTCAGCAGCCAGGCGCTGGCCAGATTGACGGCCAGGCCCGCGATGGCGACGCCGATCGCCTGCTCGAAGCTGATCGCCACGGGATTGACGAAGCGCAGGAAGCTTTCCCAGCCGATCAGCAGCGCAATCAGCGCCAGCACGACCGCGCTCGCGAAACTGGCGAGATCGCCGAGCTTGCCGGTGCCGAACGTGAAACGCGGATCGCCCGCATGGCGGCGGGCGTAGAGATAGGCGAGCGCCGCTATCAGCATCGCGCCGGCGTGGGTCGCCATATGCCAGCCGTCGGCGAGCAGCGCCATCGAGCCGTAGATCACGCCGGCCACGATCTCGATCACCATCATGCCGGTCGTCAGGGCGATGACCAGCCAGACCCTGCGCTCGTTGCGCCGGTGGTTCTCGCCGAGGAAAACATGGTCGTGGCCCGCAACAGAGATACGGCTCCCCATCGGTCATTCCTTTCCGCCGGCGTGCCGGCTCATTTCATGTATCTGCGCATGACCTCGATCAGTTCCTCGCCGCCCTGGAAGCGGGCCGATGCCGTCCCGGCCTCGAGGATGTGCTCGCGCAGATGGTCCTCCATCAGCTCCGTGGTCAGCCCGCTTATTGCGCCGCGTATGGAGGCGAGCTGACGCAGCGTCTCGGCGCAGGGGACCTCCCCCTCGAGCGCGCGTTCGACGCCCTCGAGCTGGCCCTTGATGCGGCGCACGCGCGCAATCAGCTTCTCTTTCTGGCGAATGGTATGGGACATGCGCCATCCGATCTCCCGCATGGATAACCTGGGGGATTATACTATCGATCGCGGCGAAAGTGAAGCGGCTCGTCCCGCCGTGCCATCCGGCGGGCGCCCGTTCGTCCGGCGGCGACGATCGTTCGGGGGTCGTGATCAGAAACGCGCGATGAGGCCGATGATAGGCCCCTGCTGGACGACGTCGAAGGTGAAGCCGCGGGAATCGTAGTTCACGCCCAGCGCCCGGTAACCGGCGACGGCGGAAAGGTGCTCGTTGAAATCGTAGCCGATGGCGGCAGCGACATCCCAGTCCACCTTCGCGCCCCCGCCGCCGACGAGGCCCCAGCCGGTGAGGTAGACATCCTTGGTGATGTTGTAACGGCCGCGGATGCCGACGAGCCCGTCGACCCATGTCTTGTCGTCGCTGGCGTGCACCCAGCCGACCTCCCCGCCGGTCAGCGTGATGTTGGTGTTGACGCTCCACACCCTTGCTCCGGCGACGAGGTCGAAATTGCCCGCCTCGCTCAGCACGAGCGAGTAGCCGACGGCGAGCAGCCCCGCGAAAGTCTCCGAGGTGACGGAGGCCCCCTCCGCCACGATGCCGCGCGGCGTTCCCCGGCCCACGGATACCCTGGAGTACATGATGTCGCCCAGGAACGACAGGCGGTCCCTGCGGGCCTCGCCGATCACCATGGCGGCGAAATCGAGATTCCTCAGGATATCACTGAAATCCGGGCTCAAGTGAACCGTCACCGGCAGTCCGAACTGCGCGACGTCTCCGGACAGTCCCGCGGCCCAGAAATAGGGACTTATCGCGAAAGCCCACTCCCCAACCTCGCCCTGCGCGGTTGCGGGGGATGGCGCCATCGGCAGATCCGATGCCCGCGCCGATCCGGCGGCAAGCAGGCTGCCGGTGAACAAAGCTGCGGCGACCTTCAGTGCTCCCATTTCCGCCACGTCCTTTCATGCCTGGGCCGGGCGCTGGCGCATCCCCTCGCCACCGGCGGAGCACGGAGCCCCCTGGGCACGCGACGAAACCGCACCCGTCAGGAAACGACCGTGCTCTCGACTCCGCGAAATTTTCGACAGCGTAACCGCACCACGCCGCGCCGCTACTCCATAAGAGCAATCGAAAAGACGAATACTGCAAAAACCACAACTTCAGCTCGATATCGATCTCGTATATCGCATTAGCGCATGCATAAGCCTTCAAAATATGTATATTGACTGGAAACAATAAGCGCACGGAGGATAGAGGCTTGTTATCGACGGTACCCCTCCTCGATAGGCATCCCGGCCTGCGCACGCGAGACCCCGACGAGCTGCTTCGGTGGCTCAGTCCCGTGTTCTCCGTTCGCTCCCTCGACATTCCCGAAGGGGGAAGAGCGTTCGACAGCGTCGTCAACCATTGCGAGCTGTCGTCGATCGGCCTGACCTACGCGAGCTACGGAGCGCCGGTGCAGGCGCGCATCTCGCAGCTCGACTGCTTCGTCCAGGGGTTTCCCGTCAGGGGGGCGGGCGAGGCCTGCTGGAACCGCCACAGAACGGCGGTGCAGACGATGGGCGGCGTGGTCGGCGGCCCCGGATCGGAAGGGTCGCTGAACTACGGAGACGATTTTGCGCACATCGTGCTGCGCATCCCGTCGGCCGCGCTGACGCGCAAGCTCTTCGCGCTGATCGGCCGCCCGGTCGATCCGCCGCTGCAGCTCACGGGCCAGCCGAGCTACAATCCCCGGCACTATGCATCCCAGGTGCGCCTGCTCGATTATCTCATCCGCGAGCTGGACCGCACCGAATCGACACTGCCGGCGGCGGTGGTGGAGGAAATCGAGCAGGCTGTCATCGTCGCCTATCTCACCGCCAACCAGCACAACTACAGCCATTGGCTGGAAGGAACGCCACGCGCCGCCGCGCCCTGGCAGGTGCGCCGCGCCGTCGACTACATCGAGGCGAACTGGGATCGCGCCATCACCATCGAGGCGCTTGTCGAGGAAACCCAGACGACGGCCCGGAGCCTGTTTTACCTGTTTCGGCGCACCTACGGGATTTCGCCGATGACCTATGTCAGCCGCGTCAGGCTGCGCTACGCGCGCGAGATGCTGAGCAACCCGACCGCTGAGACGAGCGTCACCTCGGTCGGTTTCATCTGCGGCTTCAGCAACATGGGGTACTTCGCGCGAAAATACCACGAGGCATTCGGGGAAAGGCCGTCCGAGACGCTGAAACGCCGCCGCTAAAGCAGTTTGCGTTCAATTTGAGCATCAAATTGAACGCAAGTTGCAGAAAATGATATAAATTACAACGGGTTGCGAATCGGATCCTGATTCAACAATCATGCAACCCGCTCTGGAGTAGGCCTACTGCCGCGCGGGATAGACAGCCTTCCAGTCGTTCTTCACGTCGACGACCGTCCAGCCGCGCGCGGGCGCCTCGTCCAGCGCCTGGTCGAGCCTGCCGATATGGGAGGCGCGGTCATAGGCCCATTCCCGTTCGGCGTCGGTGTGGTGGACGATGAGCCCGAATCCCGGCTGGTCGCCCAGCGTGGTCCATTGCAGCATCTGCAGGTCGCCGTCGGAATTGCCGGCGGCGAAGACCGGCCTGCGGCCGATGAACCGGTGAATGCCGACCGGCTTTCCGGGGCCGTCGTCCACGAAGTCGATTTCCGGCAGCTTGTCGATGACCGGCGTGTCGCCGTCGAGGCGGAACTCGGCCTTGATGCTGGAGCCGACGACCTGCTCGGGCGGGATGCCGTAGACCCCCTCCACCCAGGGCCGCATGAAGTCGATGCCGCCGCCTGAAACGATGAAGGTCTTGAAATCGTTGGCCCTCAGATAGGTCAGCAGCTCCAGCATGGGCTGGAAGACCAGATCCGTATAGGGACGGTCGAACCGCGGGTGGCGCGCCGTTTCCAGCCAGTCCCGGACCAGTCTTTCGAACTCCGCCGTCGTGACGCCGGCGTGCGTCGCGGCCACCGCTTGCAGCAGCCCCTTGGTGCCGAGCGCCCCGATGGCGGCCTGATCGCCGGACAGGATCGTCTTGTAGGGCTCGGTGGCGGCGAGATCCGGGTTCGTCTTCGCCACTCCGGCGAGGCGATCCAGGGCAAAGGCGAGCTGGAAATAGACCGGCTGCTCGGACCAGAGCGTGCCGTCGTTGTCGAAGACCGCGATCCTCTCCTCCCGCTTCACGAAGCCTTGGCCGCCCTCGTCCGTCGCCCGCTGCACGAAGGCGAGGATCGCCTGCTTCGCCGCCCCGTCGTTCCACGAGGGAAGCGGATCCTCCTGCGCGAACGCGCCGGGCGCGGCGGCGAAAGTCAGGGCGACGAGCGCCGACAGGACGCAGCGGCGGGTCAACTGCAGCAATGTCGAGACCATGGGCAATCTCCTTGAAGCGCTTGCCGATCGAATTGATAATTCGATGCGTAAACAAATAGATGGAGCGGCAGCATGGCTCAGGTCGAACGTCCGCCGCTCTTGTGTCCTTCGCCCGGCGCCGGCCGCCGCACGCAGCGGAAGCCGACGTGGCTCGTCGAGGTGTCGACCGCCTCGGCGTGCCGTGCGGCGGGCCGGTAGCGGCGGCAGTAGTTGGGTGCGCACAGATGCGAACCGCCCTTCAGCACCTTCTGGGGAATGCGCACCCCGGCATGCATGGCCGCGTAGCTTTCGTCCATCGGCCCGCCGCGCGGATTGCGGGGGATGCAGCAGGCTTTCGGCGCATCGGCCGGGTGGCGGAGGGACCACCAGTCGCTCGTCCATTCCCAGACGTTGCCGATCATGTCGTAGAGGCCATGGCCGTTGGGCGGAAAGGCGCGCACCGGCGACGTGCGCTCGAAGCCGTCCTCGGCGAGGTTCTGGAACGGGAACGCGCCCTGCCAGGTGTTGGCCATGTGCCGGCCGTCCGGGGTCATCTCATCGCCCCAGGCGTATTCCGCGCCGTCGATCCCGCCGCGCGCGGCGAACTCCCATTCCGCCTCCGTCGGCAGGTCCTTGCCCGCCCATCTGGCGTAGGCTTCGGCATCCGCATAGGCCACGTGGACGACAGGATGGTCGTCGAGCCCCCGGATGGAGGTGCCCGGCCCCAGCGGATGGCGCCAGTTGGCGCCGAAGCAGAACTTCCACCACTGATAATGATCGCCGAGCCCGACAGGGTGACCCGGCGGGCTGAACACCAGCGAACCGGCCTTGAGCATATGGGGAAGCGCCCCGGGATAGTCCGCCGGATCGGGGGAGGTCTCGGCGACGGTGACGTGGCCCGTCGCCGAGACGAAGGCGCGGAACTGCGCGTTGGTCACCGGCGTCTCGTCCATGAGGAAGCCGTCGACCGTGACGCGGTGAGCGGGCTTTTCCTCGGCGTAATGGGCGTCCGACCCCATGCGGAAGGTGCCGCCCTCGATCCAGATCATCGGTGTTTCGGCGGCGACTGCGCGTCTCTTTGCCTTGTGCATGTTCGCCTCGCTCGCGATGCGCCGGCACAGACCGGCGCCGGACACGCAAGACGGACCGCGCGCGACAGCGCGGTCCGCATCCGCATCCGCGTATCAGTTTCCGATGGCGCGCTGGAGCTGCTTCTCCACGTTCGACAGGTTGAACGAGCCCGGGCTCTGGCTCGGCGGATAGTCCTTCATCGTCAATAGGAAGCTGGCCGCCAGCGTCTGGATCGGCACGATGACGAAGACGCGGTCTATGAACCAGTCGTTGTACGTATTGGAGTTGTGCTGCGCGCGCTCGAACGGATCGCGCCGCAGGTTGAACAGCAGCGGCACCCGCAGTTCGACGAACGGCTCGCGCCAGACGCCGAAGGCCTCCCCGCGATTTTCGAGGAAGACGACTTTCCAGTCCTCATAGCGCGCGGCGACGACCTGGCCGTCATCGTTGACGTACCAGAACTCCTTGCGCGGCGATTCCTCGGCCTTGCCGGAGAGATAGTCGAACTGGTTGTAGCCGTCGATGTAGTTCCGGTAACGCCTGCCGTTCAGCTCCACGCCCTCGAGCAGCCGTTCCTTGATATCCGTAGCGCCGGCAGCGGCGGCGAAGGTCGGCAGCCAATCCTCGTGCGCGACGATGCCGTTCAGCGTCGTCCCTGCCGGGAAATGGCCGGGCCAGCGGACAAAGGCCGGGACACGATACGCCCCCTCCCAGTTCGAGTTCTTTTCGCTGCGGAACGGGGTGGTGCCGGCATCCGGCCACGAGTTGTAGTGGGGGCCGTTGTCGGTGGTGTACAGGACGATGGTGTTGTCCGCGATGCCGAGATCTTCGAGCAAGCGCAGCAGTTCGCCGACGTGCCCGTCGTGCTCGACCATGCCGTCGGAATATTCATCCTGCCCGGACTTGCCGCGATTGGCCTCCTTCACATGCGTGCGCAGATGCATGCGCGTCGCGTTCCACCAGGTGAAGAAGGGCTTGCCCTCGTTAACCTGCCGCTTGATGAAATCGGTAGCGGCGGCGAGGGTTTCCTCGTCGATGGTCTCCATGCGCTTTCTGGTCAGCGGGCCGGTATCCTCGATCCGCTGCGTGCCGTCCGGGTTCGCCCAGGCATGGATGACGCCGCGCGGTCCGAACCGCTTTCGGAACTCGGGATTCTTGGGATAGTCCTCGTGCTCGGGCTCCTCTTCGGCATTCAGGTGGTAGAGATTGCCGAGGAACTCGTCGAAGCCGTGCTGGGTGGGCAGGTGCTCGTCGCGGTCGCCCTGATGGTTCTTGCCGAACTGGCCCGTGGCATACCCTTGCGCCTTCAGCACGGTCGCGATGGTCACGTCGCTCTTCTGCCAGCCCTCAGTGGCGCCGGGCAGGCCGACCTTGGTCATGCCGGTGCGCACCGGCACGTTGCCGCCAAGAAAGGCCGCGCGGCCGGCGGTGCAGCTCTGCTGGCCGTAATAGTCGGTGAAGGCCACGCCTTCCCGCGCGATGCGGTCGATGTTGGGCGTGGAATAGCCCATCATGCCGCGGTTGTTGTGGCTGATGTTCCAGGTGCCGATGTCGTCGCCGAAGATGACGAGAATATTCGGCTGGCTCCCCGAAGAGCCGGCTGCCTCGGAGCCGGCCGCGCCGGGAGCGGCGGCCGGGGGCGTCTGGGCCTGCGCCTGCCTGCGGGAGGAGGCGACCCCGAAAGCCGACAGCGCGGCCGCGGTGGTGCCCCCGAGCAGGATATTGCGCCGGCTCAGGTCCTTGCCGCCCCCTGCCTGTTCGTGATGGTCTCTGGCATCCATGAAAGCTCTCCTGTAGGTGCGAAATGCCGCACAGGGCAGCAGATATCCGTCGGTGGAGCGCCTGGCTCCCCGGTTCTGTATCGTCGACATTCAGGAATCGTTTGACCGCACAAGGAGTTGGCGGAGCGACGAGGCAAACGTGCCACGAGGCGGCGCGCCCCAGCGTTTTCGCGGCGCCGTCCGGCAGTCGCGTTTCCGGAACCTCCCTCTCCGGCTCAGCCGAAGCTCGTTGACTGGACTTTACAGGACTTTCAATTCAGGCATAACGCTCGCGACAGGGTGGAATGTATCGACTTTACTTGATAGCGCTACTCATGGAGTGGAACCGGCTGGCCGGATTCGTCAAGGAAATCGGCCAGCTGATTTCTCCAACCGGCAGACAAGAGAGTGCCGGCCCGACATGCGGCTGCAAGCGCCGGCGACAGCGCCGCGCCGCGCCGGCTCCGTCAAAGCATGGAGCCGGCTATCCGAAGGAAACGCACGAGGCGCTTGATCCGTTTCAAGACACGTGCCGCCTCGAAGGCGTAAAACAGCTTTGAAAGGTATCCCTCATGAACAGACGAAGCGTGCTCATCGGCACCGGCGGCGCCCTTGCGTTTGCAGGCGTAGGTGCCGCCGGCTGGCGGCTGTCGGTCGGATCGATAGCCGCCTATGAGGATTATTCGGCACAGCTGCGCCAGTCCCTGCCCGCCGATCCGGAGTTGTCCGATCTCATCCGCCACGCGACGCTCGCCGCCAACAGCCACAACACCCAGCCGTGGCGCTTTCGCGTCGAGAAGGGCGGGATCGGCATTCTTCCTGATCTCGCGCGCAGAACGCCCGCCGTCGATCCGGACGATCACCATCTCTTCGTCAGCCTGGGCTGCGTGGCGGAAAACCTGTCGATCGCCGCAGCCGCGACCGGGCGGCGCGGCGACATCGAGGCGCAGGAGGACGGCAGCATACGCTATGTCGTCGCCGATACCGGCCCCCCTGCGGACCACCCGCTGCTGGCGGCCATCCCGTTGCGCCAATCCACCAGGGCGGCTTATGACGGGCGCGAGGTTGCGGCCGCCGACATCGAGAAATTGCAGCAGGTCGCCGAAACGCCGGGCGTGCGCGTCGTCATTCTGACCGATCGGGCGCAGATCGGCCGGGTGCGCGATCTCGTCGTGGAGGGCAACGGCGCCCAGATGGCCGATCCGGCCTTCATGGCCGAGCTCAGGGATTGGCTGCGCTTCAGTCCGCGCAGCGCCATGGCGGCCGGCGACGGGCTGTTCTCGGCGGCGAGCGGGAACCCTGTGCTGCCGGAATTCCTGGGCCGGAGCGCATTCGATCACTTCTTCACCGCGCCCGCCGAGAACGACAAATACGCCCGCCATATCGATTCCTCGGCGGGAGTCGCCGTCTTCGTCGCCGAGCGCGAGGACAGGGCGCATTGGGTCGCCGTTGGCCGCGCCTGCCAGCGTTTCGCGCTGGAAGCGACGCGCCTCGGGCTCAGGCATGCCTTCATCAACCAGCCCGTGGAGGTTGCGCGGCTGCGGCCGGAGCTCGCAGCCGTGATCGGTGAGCCGGGCATGCGGCCCGACATCGTGATGCGCTTCGGCCATGGCCCCCAGCTGCCCTTCGCGCCCCGCCGCCCGGTTTCCGAGGTGATCGAATGATTGTCGCGGACTCTCTATAGGACGGTCTGCTTCAGGAGGCTCTCCAGCCAGTCCGCGAAGACCTGCAGCCGGCGGGAGAGGTGCTGGCGGTGCGGGTAGAGCAGCGTCATCGCCATGGCCCCGGCCCAGAAGTCCTGCATCACCTCGACGAGTTCGCCCCTGTCCACATGGTGGCGGACGTCGTAGGCGGGGATCTGGATCAGGCCGAGGCCGGCGAGGCAGCAGGCGATATAGGCCTCGGCGCTGTTCACCGTGACGCGCCCGCGCATCGGGCGCGTCCGCGGCGCGCCGTTGTCGATCCACTCCCACTCCTCCACGCGGCCCGTGGACGGCGAGGCGTAGTTGACGGCCCAGTGCGCCGTCAGATCGGCGGGCGTGCGCGGTTCGCCGTGGCGTTCGAGATAGGCGGGGCTCGCGACATTGATCAGCGGCAGCCTGCCGATCGGCCGGGCGATCATGCTGGAATCGGTCACGGACCCGACGCGCAGCACACAATCCACGCTGTCCTCGACGAGATTGACCGCCCGGTCCGTGACGCCGAGCTCGACATCGATCTCCGGGTAGGCATCGAGGAAGGCCGGCAGCATCGGGGCGATGATCAGCCGCCCGATCCGGCCCGGCACGTCGACCTTGAGCTTGCCCGAGGGCCTCAACGCATTCCGCCGGAAAAGGTTCTCGGTTTCCTCCACGTCGCCGATGACCCGCAGGCAGCGCTCGTAGAACGCCACCCCGTCCTGCGTCGGTGCGACCTTGCGGGTGGTGCGGTGCAGGAGCCGCACGCCGACGCGGTCTTCCAGCTCCTGCACCGCCGCCGAGACCGACGATCGCGGCAGGCCGAGCGTGTCGGCGGCGCGGGTGAAGCTCGAACAGTCGACAACGCGGGTGAAGATACGGAACAGGTCGACGCGATCCAACGGACAGGCTTCTCCATTGTTCTCAATTTCTGACAGATGATGTCAGAATGAGCCACTTTATAAGAAGATTCCAGACGGTAATGTTCGCCGCATCAGGATTGCCGCACACAGATGCCCATCCCGAAGGAGGCCAACACCATGACCGATCATTCCATCAAAGGTAAAACCGTCATCATCGCCGGCGGGGCAAAGAACCTCGGCGGGCTGATCGCCCGCGATCTCGCCGCCCACGGCGCGAGGGCCATCGTCATTCACTACAACAGCGCCGCCACGAAGCCGGATGCCGACGCGACGGTCGCCGCCGTGAAGGCCGCGGGCGCCGATGCCGTCGCCCTCCAGGGCGATCTCACCTCGGCGGCGGCCGTGGAGAAACTGTTCACGGACGCCGTCGCCGCCGTGGGCCGGCCGGACATCGCCATCAACACCGTCGGCAAGGTGCTGAAGAAGCCGATCCTCGACATCTCCGAAGCGGAGTATGACGAGATGAGCGCCGTCAACGCGAAGTCCGCCTTCTTCTTCCTGAAGGAAGCCGGCAAGTCGGTGAACGACAACGGCAAGATCGTGACCCTCGTCACCTCCCTGCTCGGCGCGTTCACGCCCTTTTATGCGAGCTATGCCGGCACCAAGGCGCCGGTCGAGCATTTCACCCGCGCGGCCGCCAAGGAGTTCGGCGAGCGCGGCATCTCGGTGACGGCGATCGGCCCCGGGCCGATGGACACGCCCTTCTTCTACGGTCAGGAATCCGCCGAGGCCCAGGCCTATCACAAGACGGCCGCGGCGCTGTCGACCTTCTCGAAGACCGGTCTGACCGATATCGAGGACATCGTTCCCTATATCCGCTTCCTCGTCTCCGACGGCTGGTGGATGACGGGACAGACCATCCTCGTCAACGGCGGCTACACCACCAAGTAACATTGCCGAAGTAACGTCTCCAAGGTCACGTTTCGGGCGGCCGGACGAGAGTTCGGCCGTTTCTCATTTCCGCGGCAGCCCAAAATTTCGCAAAGCCGATTGACATTTTTCCTCCCGCATAATTTTATCGGTCGATAATTAATCATGAAGGGCCGAATTGCTCGTTCGGCGCGCTTCGAAAGGGAGGAGCGCTCGACATGTCCAGAGATGATAGCCCCCGGCTCGCCGATCTCGACGAGAACAGCCTGTCGCCGGAGCAGAGGGTCGTCTTCGATGAAATACGCTCCGGCCCCCGGGGGGGTGTCGAAGGTCCGCTCAGGGTCTGGCTGCGCAGCCCGAAACTGGCCACCCATGCGCAGGCGCTCGGCGCCTTCTGCCGATACGGCACCAGATTGCCGCCGCGCCTGAGCGAACTGGCCATCCTCGTCACCGGCGCGTTCTGGAAGGCGGGGTTCGAATGGGCCGTCCATGCGCCCATCGCGATGAAGGCGGGCCTGTCCGAGGAGGTCACGGAGGCCATCCATGCCGGTGCCCTTCCCCGGTTCGAGGCCGAGGACGAGGCCGCGGTCCATGCCTTCAGCCTCGAACTGCAGCGCGACCGGCGGGTCAGTGACGAAACCTACAGGCGGTGCGTCGCCGCCATCGGTCTCGAGGGCACTGTCGAGCTCGTCGGCATTCTCGGCTACTACACGTTGATTTCCATGACCATCAACGCGTTCGAGGTGCCGCTGCCGGATGGCGCGGACGAGCCGTTCCCGGAGCGGTGAACGCGGGAACAACCGCCGCTCCGGCGGACCGGGGCGGCGCATCCAAGAGAAAAATGCATTGAATCTGAATCGCTATTTTTCTCTATCCATTTGTCAATGCATCAAATTTTTCCAAAGAGTGCGCACACTTTTTGGTTCGATGCT
>NZ_JBSEFH010000027.1:0-76587 GCF_053570585.1 Pseudochelatococcus sp. B33
CTGATGGCGGACAGTGCGAGATTGGTGGATTGCCGGGTGATCGGCGCCGTAATCGCCAGGATCGCAACCACGAGCGGCACGATGGGCAATGCCAGGATCTGTTGTCGAAGATTCACCGCTTTTCCTTCGGCTCGTTACGAGAGCTCTTGTCCTTCGAAATGGGCCCGAAAACAAAGAATCGCAGACCTTTCTCCGATCCGCGTCGATCGGGAAACGGCCGAACGCGCGTCGCCGCACAAGGAGCCCGAACGGGGCCCGAGTCAAGCCGTTTCGCGCGCGCCGCCGGCAGCAGCGCCAAAGATGCCATAAAATAGCCATACCAATGACAAATTCACTGAACAAAGTTTGAATTTGCTGGATACGGCACTCGTCGGCCGGGGCGAAGCAGCAGCCGGCAAGGCCGATCCCGGTTCGATGGCAGACGGATGAACGGGCATCTCGCCCGGATCGAGGCAAGGAACCCGCACGACCGCACAGATAAATGAAAATTTTTATAGTATTATCAACGCCTTGTCGCGCTATATGCGTCGAGAGTGGTATGTATTGTTGCATATATCCGCGCTGCTTGGTAGTATATGATTCCCTATCATTACGAAAAGCGGAACAATGCTTGATGTAATTGACGCAATCGTTCAGCCGATCGGGATCGGAAGACAGGCCATCCGGCTGGCGTGTCTTGTTTCCAGCCACTTCGACGACGTGATCGTTGCCTATGTCCAGGGCATCCGGGCCGGGGAGAGCCACATTCAGGGCATGCTGAAGGCTGGAGACATCATCGAGTTCCCCATCACTTATCTGCCGTGGGTGGAGCTTCCCGCCGAAATACGCTTCGTGCGGAGGGATGACGACGTCGAGATTTGCGCGCCTTTCGAGCTGCGCACGGTTGACGAGGCCATCATGCTCGTGGGCCCGGGGGAGCTTGAGGTCGACAACGTCACCATCGCGCAGGGCATCGTGCGCGGCGTCGTGTTCAACAAGATCAACGGCCTGCTCAAGCCCCAGCTTTTCGCCCGCATCAACGGCGTCATCCCGCGCGCGGTGGACATGGAAGAGCCCCGCCTGATGGACGAGGGCGGCGCCAGTTTCCGCTTCGCCATCCAGCTCCTGCCGATCGACATCAACGACAGCGGCCTGTCGATCGAGCTGTTCGCGGTGGGGGCCCATACGCCGCTGGCCTCGGTCGTGCTCAGCCGGCCGGCGGACGACGAGCTGGACAGGCGCCTCATCGCCCTCGACGCGCGCGTGCAGCAGATCCAGGACGCCTCCAGCTTCCATATCAAGTCCCTGCGCTCCGAGCTCAAGGAGCAGATCACGGATATCCAGCGCCGGGTCGATGCGTTCATCGAATACGCTTCGTCGTTCATCTTCGACCGGATCGCCGGCGAGCACAGGGAGACGAGCGCGCCGGTCGATGCGACGCTGCAGGCGCAGATCGACAACCTCAAGAGCTTCATCCACTCGTCTCCGACGGCGTCGAGCGGGGCCAAGAAGAGCGAGGCCGCCGTCCCGACCACGGCGACCTACGTCGATCTCAATTCCGATCTGTTCACGCTCGGCTGGTATGCCGTCGAGGTGGTGGACGGGAACGGCTTCCGCTGGATGAGCCGGACGGGGATCATCTTCAATCCCGATCCCGCCAGGGTCATCAGCGAGGTGCTCATCGTCATCGACAAGGTCTATGGCGCGACGTTCCCGCTGCTGAACTGCTATTTCGACGCCTTGCCGGCCGCTCTCGACATCACCGAGGACCCGGCGACGTCGCGGTTCATGGCGCGTCTGCGGTGGCGCGAGGGCACCCCCGCCATCCCGGTGCAGACGATACGGATCGAAAGCCAGGTGAGCGCCTCTCCGGCGCAGGCCGAAGGCTCGAACGACCAGCGCATCCTCTCGATCGCGATCCGGGAGGTCAGCTTTTTCTATACCGCCTGACGCTCGCGCGGACCGGCGGCAGAGACGAACCGCCGGAACGCTTGCCCGTTAAACGGAATCGTTCGATCGGCAGGAATTCGTTCAAAACCAGAGGCTGGGAGGAAAGAACGACCGATGGCGCCACCGATTGCCCTACGCCTATTGCGATGCCTGATGCTGGCGGCCGCCGTCGCCGGTACCGCCGCCGCCCAGGCGCAGGAGGCGGTCTGTGACGCCCCACCGACACCGTGCTGCGCTCTCGACATCCCCGCCGAGGCCCGCCATGGCGATGCTCGCCAGGACGACGCCCAAGACGGCGTCCAAGACGGCGCCCTGGCGATCGGCGTGCAGATCTGGCCGGAGCACCTGAACAACGCCCCCCAGGCCCAGTTGCTGGCGCTGCATCCGTCAGTGTTCCGCCTCACCGCCGGGCCGGGAGGATGGCGGCGTGCGGAGCCGTTGCCGACGACAGCGGACATGGCCGAGGTCCGCCGCTATGTCGCCCGGCAGTTCGAGGCGCGCCACGAGGCGCTGGAACGGCAGGCCGCGCACCTGAAGGCGCTGCTGGCGCGCACGCGGGGCAAGCTCCACCTCATCCTGTGGGAGCCGCCCTTCACCGACTCCGAGCTGCGGCTGCGACGCAGCAAGGACGACCGGCGCGTCATGCCGCGCTCGGCCGTGCCCGTCATGGCAAAGTTCCATGTCGCCGTGATCGAGGCTCTGCAGGCCTACGGCCTTCCCGTCGATGCCATCGAGCTGGCCAACGAGCCCGACGGGGACTGGAACATCCGCATTCCGCTGCGGATCTATGTGGAATTGCTGCGGGAGGTACGGCGGGAGGCGTCGGTGCAGCGGGTGGCTCTGCCGCCCATCGCCGGCCCCGGCGCGAGCTCGTACACGGCGTTGCTCGGCTACCTGAAGGACCCGGTCTTCGGCCAGCAGCTGCTCGAAGTCGTCGATATCGTCAGCGTGCATGCCTGGGACGACCGCCTCAACCGCGACATCCGGGCCGTCGCGCGAGAAACGCGGCGGCGACTGACCGCCATGGGATACCACGGGCACGTCGCGGTGACGGAATTCGCCCCGACCTTCCTCGACAGGGACGACCGGGACGCAGGACGGGGCGCCAACAAGCGCTTGGCGGAGGCGCGCAGCAATACGGACAGATACGCGGCGGAGGTGCTGCGCACCAAGGCCGTCATGCTGAGCCTCGCGATGTCCCCAATCATCTTCTGGGAATATCGCGACGTGAAGTGGGGCGCGGCCAGTTACGGGCTCGTCGACCTCGCCGGTCATGAACGCCCGACCTACAGAGCTTTCGCGCAGCTGGCCGATCTCATCGCCAGAACAAGGCCGGCGGCCGTGCTGACGGGAGAGGACGATCGCACCTTCGTGTTCTTCGGCAAGGACGGGGCACAGTCCATCCTGCTGATCAACCCGACCGGCGAGCCAGCGCGCTTCTCCTTTTCCGACAGCGTGATGCGCCTCTTCGGAGACGAATGGCTGCGCACGGCCGACCCGCCCTGCGGCATACGGACCGAACTGCTGCTGGAGCCCTACGAATTCAGGCTGCTGCAATCCGGATAGAGGAATATGCCCCGACACGACCCAGCATGCGCCGATCATCATCCGGGAGTTTTGAACCCCTGAAATTACCGACCGTAGTTGTCAGAATGAGGATTGTTATGGCTGCGAAAAAAAAGATCGCGATGGTTGGCTACTATCATTACGGCAACTATGGAGACGAGCTGTTTCTGGAGGTTTTCGAAAAATACCTTGGAGACTACGAGTTCGTGTTCCTGCAGGATACGCTGAAGCGCCCGTTCTACAGCGGCGGCCTTGAAGGACTGAAGCAGAAGGTCGCCGATGTCGACGCCATCCTGATCGGCGGCGGCGATCTGGTGATCCCCTTCTACTGGACCGACCAGTATTTCGAGGAGCCCTTTCTCTCGAAGCCCATTTTCATGCACGGCCTCGGCGTGCCGACCTGGGGGGGGCAGGATCCCCGCGTGGTCGCACGGCTGAAGAACTTCTTCCAGAGCGACAGCATCAAGCACATCCACGTGCGCGACATCGAGAGCCAGCGGTGGATCGAGCAGCATCTCGAACCGAAGGTGGACATCGCCCGCTCCCCGGACATCATCTGCGCGCTCGACCTGCCGGCCGTGCAGCGCCCGGAGGACGCCCCCATTTTCGGCATCATCACCCGCCAGCAGAGGCCCGGCGAGATCCGCTGGAACAATCTCACCGCCCTGTGCGAGAAGGCGGTGTCGCTCGGATACCGCACCCGCCACATCGTCGCCGCATCCGGCATCATCGGCAAGGACGACCTTGAGGCGCTGAAGGAATTTCCCTTCGAGGCGGACGAGTATTTCTACAGCGAGGACATCCGCGAGATCACCGCCGCCATCGGCGAGTGCGCGGTGCTGGCGTCGATGAAGTTCCACGGCCTCGTCGTGGCGACGATGTTCGGGATACCCACGATCGGGCTCATCACGACCGATAAATTCACCAATTTCTACAAGATGATAGAGCGAGAGGAACTCAGCGGCCACCACCGGCACGAAAGCCTGCCGGACCGGCTGCAGAAATACATGCCGCGCATCCCGTATTTCACGCGGCACGCGATCCGGGAAAAGGCGGATACGCAGTTGCGCAAACTGGCCAGGAAGATCAAGGAGACGCTGGACGAGCAGGAATCCGCGCTGGCGTCATAGATCAGATGCTTCCATCTGATCGATAAACACTCTAGAGCGCAAGACGTTCTGATGGAATCAGACCGTGCGCTCCAGATTTTATATTTTACCGCAACTTGCGTTCAATTCGATGGATCGACTTGAACGCAAACTGCTCTAGCGCCTCCGGGCGATGCATCAGGAGCGGCGGAGCAGCTCCCTCAAGCGGGGCGGTGTCTCCAGCGCTCCCGCCGAATGCCAGACGCAACAGGGAAGGCGATGAATTACGTGACAACCCCGCGCAAAGCATCCATCCCCGCCGACATGCGCCACCTGCGGGATGTCAAGCGATGGGGGAAGACGACCTATTACTATGATTCAATGGAGGAATTCGACAACATCAAATCCATCAGATCCGGCATATATACGATCAAGAGCGCGAAACTGTTCTACGACTTCAATGTCGCGAACCGGCGATCCCGCGTCACATTGATCATCTTTCACCCCGCTATCCCCGACCGGGCAGGCAAGAAGCTTCCGTTCTTCGTCGGCGCGAAGATTTCTGCCGACGCGGCGAACCTGATCATGGTATCGGATCCGACGTTGTACCTCCATCGGGAGATATCGTGCGGCTGGTATAGCGGCGGGACGGGATATCCCGTGCAGGCAGTGATGCCGGAGCTGCTGGGCAAGTTCCTGACCCTTCTCGGCAGCGAATTGACCATCTTCACGGGAATCTCGGGCGGCGGCTTTGCGTCGCTGCTGTTTTCGCACAGCTTTCCCGGCTCCCTCGCCATTCCGATCAATCCCGTCACGAAACTGGGCATAACGTCGAGATACGCGTTCAACATACTGAAACGGAGGGCGTTTCCCGGAATGGCGGACGAGCAGTTTCTAGACAGAACCATATGCTCCAGCCTGCGAGAGAAATATTCCGCTCCGTTCCACAACAAGATCCTCTATATCCAGAACTATCTGGATCACTTCCGCGAAATTCACGCCAAGCCGTTTTTCAGTGCTGTCGACAGCGATTCCCGGTGCAATATCAAGGTCCTGTACGGCAAGGAGTGGGGCGCGGGACATATCGCTCCCAATGCCACATACATGAAGGACATTCTTGCCACTGCGTCTTCGGCGCACGATGCCACTTCCGCCTTGGACGATCTGCCCGGGGTCATGCTGGCAAGCCCGGCCGGCATCGCGCATGCCATGCAATAGGTGTGCCCGGCGACGCCGCAGGAAGCCGGAAGTCGTGCCCCGCCGCCGGCGGCGTGTCACCATTTCACGGCAACGATGACACGCCCCAGAGCCGTCGGACACTCACTTTGAATCGGTTGGTGATTCCCATAGGTCTGGGAATGTGATTCACTTCTTGTCGGAGATGATTTGCGATGCCGAAGGCTTATTCGCTTGATCTTCGTGAGCGCGTGGCGCGTTTTGTGGGTGCCGGTCATTCGCGGCGCGCGGCTGCAGCCCATTTCGGTGTGTCGGTTTCCTTCGTGATGAGGCTGATGGCGGACTTCACCGATCAGCCGAGATCGACTGTGATAGTCACGCCTACGGCAAGCTCACCTGCTGCCACGATGAACGGCCGACCTAACCTAAGAGGCAATCCAGGCAGCGCTCGATATTCTTGGGATCGTACTCTACTAGAAGCTTTCCACCTTTTGTTTGCTCCTTCGGCTGTATATATTGCACAATCTGATCCCGCATTGCAACAATGGCCGACTGATTCCAGTTCATGGCTTGATTTCCAAGGACTATGTTAATTGTATTGGCCGGGGAGAAAACCGTGTTATGAAGGCCGCTACCAAACTCGCCCATGACGACATCGGCATTGGAGAATAGGGTCACCTGTTCTTGCCAGCTATATTTTTCCGGAGCGATTATCGAGAAACCTCTGGCATGCAATAGCTGCTCGATACTATCCGAGTCGACCAGTCCCCTTGCATTCCGGGCATTCCGAGGCGATCGAACAAGGCCCCGAGAAATATACACCCTTTTGAATTCTTCATTTTTCATGTTGCTCGACAGATTTGCGCATGATTCTATTACATCTTTGACAAATTCATTGTATGCATAAGACATGAGAGGTGAAAATCTTAATAAAGAAGGCAATACAATATCCGATGCCTTGATTATTTCTTTCCCATCGTCAAAATATATAAAATCCTCTTCGGTCAATCCTGAGACTATATTTAGCATATTCTTCGCCCACGCAGGGGTGCGGGACGGTATGAGATATTTCCTGTGTTCCCGCGAAAAAAGAGTCGATCTTTTATATAGCCATGCCATCGGCAGCATATCGAGAAGCCAATGACCATAGACCAGCCAGCCAGGCTTGACCAATGAGACAACCGGTTCCTCTATGTAGCGGATACTATCATGATACTCGTTTCGAACAAATTTGACCAATCTCTCACTGACATCTTCAACTGAAAGTTTTTTGTTTATATTTTTTAACCAATAATTATTTATAATATTTCTTGATATTATTATGCGCCTGTCCTCCGACAGGAGGATGCCCCCATCCGCCATAAAGCATTCGTTAAACTGAAATAACCCGATAGCTGGTATTTTTCCGCACACTTCACCGTGGCGATCCGCAATGAACTGACCGGAAAATTCCGGAAACGGAACCGGACGCGGAGGAGGCATGTCGCCTTCGGGAAACAGAATCTCCGCTAACACTGGCGAATCATCGAATAGATCTCTGTTTCTCCCATCTGAAAGAATTGCATCTAGCATCGGGTATCCTCCAAACGAACGCCCTACCGTTTCGCGCCGGATTTGGGCTCCATAAGACCGCGCAGATAGCTGCCGTAAGCATTCTTGGCAAAAAGCTGCGCGCGAGCCTCAAGCTGTTCAGGCCCGATCCATCCCTTGGCGAAGGCGATTTCTTCAGGGCTTCCGATCTGCTGGCCCTGTCGTTCGGTCAGCGTGCGGACGAAGTTCCCCGCATCGAGCAGGCTTGCATGGGTGCCGGTATCGAGCCAGGCGAAACCGCGTCCCATCTGCTCGACCGAGAGGCGGCCTTCCTCGAGGTAGGTCTCGAGAAGCGAGGTGATCTCCAGTTCCCCGCGCTTCGAGGGTTGCACCTGCCGGGCGCGCTCGGATGCCTTCTCGTCAAGGAAATAGAGCCCGGTTACGGCGAAGGATGACGGCGGCTGCGCCGGTTTTTCAATGATGCGGTTCACGCGGCCGTCCGCATCGAAACCGACGACGCCATACCGCTCGGGGTCGGCGACCTGATAGCCGAAGACAGTGCCGCCCGAAGACCGCTCGTCGGCACGGGCCAACAGTTCCGGCAGGCCATGGCCGAAAAAGAGGTTGTCGCCCAGCACCATCGTCGACAATGACCCGTCGAGGAACTCCTCGGCGAGGATATAGGCCTGGGCAAGGCCGTCGGGCGAGGGCTGGACGATGTAGGTCAGCTCCAGCCCCCATTGGGAGCCATCACCCAGGGTACGGCGGAACTGATCCTGATCCTGCGCCGTCGTGATCACGGCAATCTCACGGATGTTGGTCAACATGAGCACCGAGAGTGGATAATATACCATCGGCTTGTCATAGATGGGCAGGAGCTGTTTCGAAATGCCGAGGGTGATCGGGTAAAGGCGTGTTCCCGAACCTCCTGCCAGAATAATGCCCTTGCGTATCGCCATGTCAGGCCTCCTTTAGGTCTGCTATTACCTGCGCGAGACCCTCGCGCCAGTCAGGCGGCGGAATGCCGAAATCCGCAGCCAGCGTGGTGCAATCAAGGCGGGAGTTCAGCGGTCGTCGTGCGGGAGTGGGGTACTCGGCGGAAGAAATCTCTTCCACGTCCACGGAAAGCCCGGCTTGCGAGAATATCTCGCGCGCAAAGCCGACCCAGCTCGTCTCCGGCGCGCCCGCATAATGGTGTGTCCCCCCGCGCGCGCCTTCATGCAGCGCGGAGGCGAGGGAAAGTAACGAGGCGGCGATGTCTGCGGCCGGGGTGGGACCGCCGATCTGATCAGCAACGATACGCAGGTGGCTGCGTTCTGCGCCAAGCCGCAGCATGGTCTTTACGAAATTCGCGCCATGCGCCGAGAAAACCCAGGAGGTGCGCAGGATGATGTGGGCTCCGCCCGCCTCCCGGACGGCTCTTTCCCCGGCCAGCTTCGAGTGGCCATAGGCGTTGAGCGGGGCTACCGCATCCGGCGGCTGCCAGGCGCGCGTCCCCGAACCGTCAAACACGTAGTCGGTGGAAACATGCAGGAATGGAATGCCGAGGTCGGCAGCGCTGCGCGCCATTGCGCCGGGCGCATCCGCATTCACCAGATGCGCGGTCGCAACCTCGCTCTCCGCCTGATCGACCGCGGTATAGGCAGCGGCGTTGATCACCACGTCAGCAGCGCTCGTCCGTACTGCAGCCGCACAGGCGGCGGGATCGGTCAGATCGGCCTGGCGTCTGTCGAGGAAAGTTGCCTCCGGGGCCCGGCGCGCGAGCTCCCGGGCGACCTGGCCGGTGCGTCCGAAAACCAGAATCCTCATGTCTTCACTCCAAGCCGCTGGCCCACGCCATGCCGTTCCTGCAGCGGGCGCCACCAGCTCTCGTTGTCAAGGTACCACTGGACGGTACGATCGAGGCCTTCTTCGAGCGTCACCGAGGGCCGCCAGCCAAGCTCTTCACGGATGCGGGTGGGGTCGATCGCGTAGCGCGCGTCGTGGCCCGGGCGGTCCTTTACGAAGGTGATTTGCTCGGCATACGATCTGCCCGTCGGACGCTTCCTGTCTAAAATCGCACAAAGCGCCCGAACGACATCGATGTTCCGGTACTCATTTTCCCCGCCGACGTTGTAACTGCTTCCCACCCGACCTTCCCCGAGCACGAGAAGGAGCGCGTCGGCATGATCCTCCACATAAAGCCAGTCGCGCACGTTCGAACCCTGTCCATAGACGGGGATCGGCTTCCCGGCGAGAGCATTCAGGATTGTCACCGGAATCAGCTTTTCAGGAAAGTGGTAGGGGCCGTAGTTGTTGGAGCAGTTGGTCAGAACGGTAGGCAGGCCATAGGTTTCGTGCCAGGCACGGACGAGGTGGTCCGAGGCTGCCTTGGAGGCGGAATAGGGACTGCGCGGATCGTACGGCGTCTCTTCGGTGAACTGCCCCGTTTCGCCCAGCGAGCCAAAGACCTCGTCCGTCGAGACGTGGTGGAAGCGGAACGCGGGAGGCTTGTCTTTCCCTGCCCAATAGGAGCGGGCAGCTTCAAGCAGGTTGTAGGTGCCAACGATATTGGTTTCGATGAAGACGCTTGGCCCGTCGATAGACCGGTCGACGTGGCTTTCGGCCGCAAGATGCATCACCGCATCGGGCTCATGGGTAGCAAAGACACGATCGAGATTCGAACGGTCCCGGATGTCAACCCGTTCAAAAGCATAGAGACTCGAGTCCGCCACGCTTGCCACGTTATCGAGGCATGCGGCATAGGTCAGCGCATCGACATTCACCACGGAATGCCCGCAGGCCACCGCAAGCCGCACCACAGCAGAGCCGATGAAGCCAGCGCCTCCAGTCACCAGGATTTTCATGCCGCACCCCAGACAAACGGGCTATCTATATCCGCCAGGAGTGGGGCCTCAGCATCTTTATCAGACACAATAGCGGCCTCTGGCTCAATGTTCCAGCCGATACCGATCGCCGGATCGTTCCACCGTACTGCGCCTTCAGATTCGGGAGCGTAGTAGTCGGAACATTTATAAATGATTTCGGTATCGTCCGTTCGAGTGATGAACCCATGCAGGAAACCGGCGGGAATCAGCAGTTGACGCCCGTTTTCTGCGGAGAGTTCCACTCCCACCCATTTCCCGTAGGTGGAAGAATTTTTCCGGATATCGACTGCCACGTCAAAGAGCGCGCCGCGCCCACAGCGCACAAGCTTGGCCTGTGCATGCGGGGGGGACTGGAAATGGAGACCCCTCACAGTGCCCTTTTTCGCCGAAACGGAGTGATTGTCCTGCACAAAGTCAATATCCACCCCGGCCTCGGCCAAACGCTTCCTGTTCCAAGTCTCGCTAAAAAAGCCACGTGCATCCTTAAAACGACGAGGCGTCACTATTATAATACCATTTAATTCTGTAGTTTCTATCTGCATTGTGACTTGACCTCTGCGTTTTAACCTGTGTCTAAAGAGCACTTAAGAGGATGCTTACTATATACGCATTTCCCTCCATTGCGCCCGCCATACCACAAGCTTGAGATGCACGATGTCGATCCGGGCAGCCAGTTCACCTCTATCGACGGAACAGGGCGTTGAACGACGCCCGATCAGGTCTGCAGCAACCTGCCGCAGCCCGTCTGGGCGCTGCATAAAAGGGCGGATCCCCTGCGAACAGGCCAGAAACCGTCCAGACAACCGGGTTGCCTCTCTGCCTACGCCTTCTGCCCGGCTGCTTCCACCCGGGCATAGATGTCCTCGATGCGCACGATATCGTCCTCGCCGAGATAGGGGCCGGACTGGACCTCGATCAGATTGAGCGGCACCCTGCCGGGGTTCTCCAGGCGGTGGATGCAGCCGAGCGGCAGGAAGATCGATTCATTCTCGCGCAGCAGGATCTCCTCGCTGTCACGCGTGACGAGCGCCGTGCCGTTGACGACGACCCAGTGCTCGGCCCGGTGAAAATGCTTCTGCAGCGACAGCTTCGCGCCGGGATTGACGGTGATGCGCTTGACCTGGAAACGCTCGCCCTTGTGGATCGACTGGTAATATCCCCACGGGCGGTGGACCTGAACGGTCTGGGTGGCGGCGACATGGCCGTCGTTACGCAATTGCTCGACGATCTTCTTGACCTCCTGATCACGCTCCCTGTGGGTCACGAGGACGACGTCAGGCGTCGCGACGACGATGAGGTCGTCGACGCCGAGCGCCGCGACGAGCTGGCCCTCGCCGCGCAGATAGCTGTTGCGCACGTCGTGCGCCGTGACCTCGCCGACGAGGACATTGCCGTCATCGTCCCGGCGCCCGATGGCGGCGAGCGCCGACCAGCTTCCGACATCGGTCCAGCCGCAATCCGTGGGCACGACCACGGCAAGATCGGTCTTCTCCATCACCGCATAGTCCACCGCGACCGAGGGGCTTGCGGCGAACGCCTGCTCGTCGAGACGGATGAAGTCGAGATCCCGGCGCGCCTCGTCCACCGCTGCCTTGCTCGCCGCCAGGACGTCGGGCGCGAGGCGGCCGAGCTCCGACAGGAAGACGGATGCCGGCAGCAGGAAGATGGCGCTGTTCCACAGATAGTCGCCCGATGCGAGATAGCGCTCGGCGGTCTCGCTGTCCGGCTTCTCCACGAACCGCTGGACAGCGTAGACGCCCGGGCTTTCCGTCTCGATGCCCTGCTGGATGTAGCCGTAGCCCGTCGCCGGCTCCGAGGGCTTCACCCCGAAGAGCACGAACTTGCCGCCGAGCGCGGCGTCGACGCCACGGCGGACGGCGTCGAGCAGGGCCGTCTTGTCCTGCACGACGTGATCCGCCGCGACCAGCAGGATGAGCCCGTCCGGATCGCGCTGGCTTTCGATCAGCGCGGCGACGGCCGCGGCCGCCGTGGTGTTGCGGCCGACGGGTTCGAGCACGATCGTGGCGTCATCGATACCGAGCGCCCGCAGCTGTTCGGCGATGACGAACCTGTGCTCGACATTGGCGATCAGAATCGGCGCGGTGAACAGGGAACGGTCGGCGACCCGCAGCGCCGTTTCCTGCAGCAGTGAACGCTCTCCCGCGAGCGGCAGCAGCTGCTTGGGGAATGTCTCGCGCGACAACGGCCAAAGACGGGTCCCCGTTCCTCCCGAAAGAATGACGGGCGTGATCCGGACTGGTTTCGCGTTCATGTGTCACCTCGACTTCCGCGGTTGGGGGGCCGGTCCGCTCATGCCGGATCGGATCGAACCCTGCGATTCCTCGTCTTGAGCGCATTCTGGTCGGCCACACGGCCCCACTCGGCCGGCAGGCGCTCCGGCGCCCGGCCTTCCCGGACGGGCTCCAGGGAAACCGTCTCGGCCGCGCGTGCAGTGCTGCGGCGGGAGGCCGGTCCGACGTTCTTCAGCATGGCTGCCAGATGGTCGTATTGCCTTGAAACATCGGCCATATAGTGGAAGTAGAGCTCGCGGGAGGCGCGCAGCAAGTCGGTCCGCAACGCGGGGATGGACCGGTAGTCCTTCATCGCCTCCACCATGTCCTCCACCGTGGCGAGCGCGTGCAGGGCATGGCGCGCCGGCAGCCCCTCGAACGCATCGAGGGTGCCGATGACCGGACTGCCGAAGGACAGCGCTTCCACCGTCTTGATCTTGAGGCCGGTGCCGCCGATCATCGGATTGATGACGCAGTCGACGTTGCGGTAGAAATCGGCGAGCGTGTCGACGAGCCCCATCTTGTAGGGTCCCGATTTCAGATGCAGGTCGCGGCGGCAGATCGTGCCGGCGAGCGCCCAGCTCAAGGGGTCCTCCGTCTCCGCGGCAAGGGCGGCGTCGAGCTCGCGCACGGACCGCACGTTCCAAGGATTGGCGCTGCCGAGATAGCCGAAGAGGAAGAAGGACTCCTCCTTGTGGTGGCCGAGGAGGAAGTGCGGGGCGATGACGTGGCCGATGGTGACCACCTGCGAACCCTGCATGGCGCGGATGCGCGCCGATTCGTTTTCCTGGATGCCGATGACGATATCCGCCCGTTCGAAACCCTTCCGCTCCTCGTCGGCGGAGGTGAAGAACCAGCGCGGGTCGAGATCGTTCTGTTCGAGTATCTTGTGCCGGTCGCTGAACAGGTCGTGCGTGTCGATGACCTTGCAGGGTATGTCGAGGTCGACCAGCACACGCGACATCCACACGTAGTTGACGACGACCGCATCGTACCGATGGGTCCTGACGAGGTCCTTGACGGTGTTGCAGAGCTCCTCCGGGCACCAGTCGTCGATGCCCCAGCGCGACGCATAGCTCGGCCTCTTGTTGGGAGACGACGCCAGGAAGAAGAAGCGATGCCAGAACGCCGACATCGCCGTCCGCTGGTCGTTGGTCAGCCCCTCCATGCCGTAGTACAGGTAGTCCAGAACGGCGCCACGCAACTGCAGCTCCCGGCCGAAGGCCAGGATGCGCGCCGCGTTGCCCTGATTGGCCGGATGCGACGGGACCGGTGACACGACGAGTATCCGCAGATCCGCGCTCATGGATGCACCTCGAGGCGATCCACGCAGAGGCCGACCTGCCGGCTGACGTCGATGCTGCTCATGTTCCGGCAACCCACCGACAGCACGGTGAAGTCCGCCGACGGCTGGGGAACGTCGACGACGACCCTGCCGCTCGTCGCCGACCATTTCTCCAGCGTGAACGGCGCGACGCAGCCGTCGATCATGATCCTGATGCCTTCCAGATTTCCGGGATCGTTGGTGTTGACCACGGTGAGTTTCAGCCGCAACCTGTCCGAGACGGGCGCCTGCCCGCCGACGAGCAGGCGCAGATGTGGTGAAGGGCCGCTCCACAGCCAGGAATAGCCGCTGTCGATCTCGCATCTGTAGCCGCCGTCGTGAATGAAGCGGGCCGCGGTGAACGACAGTACGGCCGGCGTCCCGGCCACCGCATCCAGCTCCACCGAGGCGCGCAGTTCCCGCAGCCGCTTTTTCACGATGCGGCGGCTGATGCGCGCGCCCTCGAGCGTGCTGTCGCCGCTCAGGAAGGCGTTGAGCCCGGCGAATTCTCCTTCGGGCAGCACCAGCCTGAATACCCTGTCGCGCACGCCGGCGATCAGCAGATCGACGGACCGCCGGTCGTCCAGGACGCCGTCCGGCCAGGCGCCCGCGGCGGCATCCATGCCGACGAGGACGGCCACGCTGCCGACGCCGGCGATCGTGCTGACCACATCCGCGTCGACGTCGTTTTCGAGATAGAGAACGGTGACCTTGTCGCTGCTGCCCCTGCTCTCGCGAAAGACCGGGTCCAGCGATCCGGGGCCCAGCGACAGGATCGGCAATTGCCCTCCCGCCTGCCGAAAGCGGGAGAAGAGCTCCTTCGCCGCCGGCGTATATTGCTCCGGCCGGGCGATCCCGACGAGCACGTCGCCCACCACGCCGCTGAACCCGGAGTGCGGAAAGGAGAAATCGACGACGCGAATCTGGCCGAAGACGTGCTCCAGAAAACGCCCGATGACCGCCGCGGCGCCGAGCGACAGCAGCGCCCCCTTCCTCCGCGCGGCTGCGCGCTTATCGTAGACCAGCGACATCAGTGCGCGAATCCGTCGATGATCAGCGAGATGGGCTGAGGTCCGGAGACGGACCTCACACGGGGAACGGATCTCGCTCCCGCCCCTTTTGCGGGCTCTATCTCGTCGGCCGGCGTGTCGTCCCACTGAAAGCGGATGTTGCGTATATCGAAATGCGACGGAATGATATCGTCGAGGAAACGGTCGTTGTGGACCGTGTACTGCGAAAGCTCCGTCGGCGAGGGCCAGCCGACGCAGATGCAGAAATCCCCTTTCAGTTCCCGGACCTGCGCCACCTGATGCTCGGGTATGCCTTTGGCTGTCCGCTCCAGCTTCAGCGTCTGCCGCAAGGGGCGGGCCGCATTGGCGACATCGATATTCTGCTGCTTCTTCCTGCTCTTCCTGGGCCCCTTCTGCTCGTAGGCGGTATTGATGACCTCGGCGTAGCGGGCGGCGACGGTTTCGAGCGACAGCTCGGTCCGGGCAAGCGTCCGCGCCCGCGCGCCGAGCGCCTCCCTGAGATCCGGGTTGTCGATGAGCCCGCACACGGCGTTTTCCAGCGCGGCGCTCACGCCCATGACCGGCAGATGCACGACCGCGTCGCGGGGCAGCTCGGAATAGGCCGCCGTGTCGTTGACGATGCAGCATTTTCCCGCCGAGAAAGCCCGGGCCAGCGTGCCGGAGCTTTCGCCGACGGAGGGGAAGCGGAGATTGACGACGAGGTCCGACGCGCAGATGTAGGTGTCGAGATCCTCCTCGGATACATAGCCCGTGACCTGCGATACCGCGCTCAGTCTGGGGTAGGAACGCAGGATCTGGGAGAGCGCGTATTCCTCCGGCCGTTCGGGACCCGCGTGAATCCAGCGGAACTTGTAGCCCCGCGCCAGAGCGCCTTCGAGCGCCGCCATGAGCCAGTCGAAACGCTTGACCTTCGTCGCGAAGCCGGAAGTCAGAACGATGACCCCTTCGGCATCGAGCTTCAGGTCCCTGCGCGCCTCGGCGCTGCTCTTGTAGGCTATGGAAGGAGCGAAATGCGGGATGACCGCAATATTGCTCGCAGCATCGTCGCCGTGGACAGTCCGTATCTTGTTCAGAGCGAATTTCGAATGAACGATGACGCCACGGGACAGTTGCAGCACTTCGTCCAGCATGTCGAACAGCACGTAATTGGCCGGGGTCTTGATGCCCCGCGTTTTCCACTGCCGCGCATAGAGTTCGGAAAGCCCGGCCGACGAGCTGTTCATGCGTGCGAGGATATCCTCGAGGCTCGAGGAGCTGAGCTCGTACAGATACAGCAGGTTGAGATCGTGCAGCATCACCACGCCCGAGTGGCGGCGGAGCGCGTTGAGCACGAAGATATGTCCCTGATTATTGCCGATCTGATGCAGTATTCTGTCTTTGTCGCCGATCCAGCGTATCGACTGACGCTCGTCACGCAACGCGACACCGGGAGGCACCATTCCGAAGATATCGTCGGTATAGGCGATGCACGAGAAATGCCGCCGCAACGGCGTCAGGAGCATATAGGCATAATCCGCGATGCCGTTGCGCGCCGGCGGGAGAGGAGTGAAACAACTGAGAACGTGCTCAGGACTGTCCATACAACATGTCCTCCAGCATACTGAATGCAGAAAAACAACGTTCCGTACCGTGCGGGACAAATAGATCCCCGCACCGGACAACATCGATCAACTCCCGCGCAAGGGGAATCCGCTTGCCGGGAATCATGTTCTGCAAATTCTTTACCCGGCGCAAAATCCGATCGGTCGGATGGTCCCGGCCGATCGGAGAACGTGTTTGCGCAGCGAATGCTGACGGTAATGGCCCTCCGGGCAAGAAAGGCACGCCGGCTGGCGCGGCGGGGACCGTCCCGCCCCGGAGGAGCCGCCTGCAATTGCGGCTCTATGAACAATTGCAGGCGGCAGCACTTGGTGACGTCACGTCAACGATCAGGACAGGAGATCATTGTCCTCATCGGTGATGATGTGAATGACGTCGGCCGTCTTTTCCTGGCTCTCCTGCTCGTGGATGAACGAGGCGGCGACTTGCGCCCGATCGCCCGTTTCGTTGAGGAGGTTGACCCAGTACTCACGACCTTCGGCGTCAGCCTCGCGGTCGAGCGTATTGAGATAAAGGTGGTCGACGAATTCTTCGTTGCTGAGGCCCCTGAGATTGTCCGCCTCCTCCACGTCGAGGAACCGGCTGGCGATCTCGTACAGCGAAGCACCGTTCTCGTGCAGATCGAACCAGTACTTGATGCCGTCGACCTCGCCGCTGCGGTCGAACAGCGCCTCGTAAAGGCGGGCCACGGCGCCCTGATCCTCGTCGCTCGCCACGACGACGACGCTGTCGGACCACTTGAGGTATTCAGCGTCGGTGATCTCGAGGGTGTCCTGGGTCTCGAGGTTGATGACAATGGCGGTCTTGCCATTCCATTCCAGGCTGTAATTTTCGCGCGAGGCGAGCTGGTCTTGCCAGGAATTGTCGGCCCCGCCCTCGTCATCGCCGGCCGCAACGTTGCTCGCCTCGACATTGTTGACGAAGTCCGCAAAGTTGATGACGTCGAAGCCGTCACCGGCCTTGACGGTATCGGAACCGCTGACGAGGTAGAACTCGTCGTCGCCGGCACCGCCTTCGTAGACGTCGTCCCCGGCCCCGTCGATGAACGTGTCGCCGAAATCGCTGCCGATGATCGTGTCGTTGCCGTCACCGCCGAAGAACGTGCGTTCCGCCTCGCCCTGCGCCAGGCCCGCGTAGATGAGGTCATCGCCGCTGCCGCCGGCGACCACCACGGGAAGCTGGCCATCGATCGTGATCGTTCTGCCGGTTTCGGTCTCGAAGATCGCAACCGGCACGTCCGACGGCAGGCGGATCGCCGATTCCGAATCTTCACCGACGAACAGAATATCTATTCCGGGAGGAAGGTTGTCCCCGGAATTATAGTTTTGGGCCACCCCAACTTCCTCGCCTTCCGGCAGATCTTCCAGCACACCAATGATGGCCGACTTCACAGCGTCCGGAAGCGTCGAGTTCCCAATATTGGATATGGCTTCGTCCAAGCCAATATTATACGTAACTGCCATGACATCCTCTCATCGTACACCACTGCGCGCGAGCGATACTCCTCCCCGGTACAATCTCACGCGCCCGGATTGCAGGCCAATGTCATCTCGTTTATTATTGTTATTATTATCTTTATTAGACGCATTGCTGTTGCGCTTACGGACCAACAAGCAAAGACCTGTAACAGCCTCCTTATGCGTTTTTCCGTTAGCAGTAACCTCCTGGCCGGCGGCGCGAACGACCGAACCATCATCGAAGGCTGCTTCAAGATGCAGTTCGTATTGCGACGCTTTTTCATCGCGCAACCGAAATGACACCGAAGTAATAGGTAATCCGCGCTGTCTCGCTCCGGCGAAATCACCCGTCAACGTTTCAGGGATAGCGCCGTAATCGGAGACGACGCAATCGTAACCGATATCAACACCAATAGGGCGACCCGGCCAATGAACCGTGAAGCCCTCTACCCGACCGGACCCGCCACGCGCGCCCAGCCATTTGCCGGATGTCGCCACGACATCGCCCCGCTGAGCGATGTGCCCTGACAGATATACCGGCAAAATATCGTCCTGCACCTCCCGGACATTGGCCGGCCTCTCCTCCAGCTTATGGATAAGAGACTGGTCCGCATCAGAGATTCGGTCAAGCCTGTCCAGTTTGAGCTTGACGCGATCTTCCTTGGCCGCGCCGTTGACGAAGATCGTCACCACGATCGACGCGTCCGCTTCGGAAGAAATCACCACGGCGTCACCCGGCTCGCGCAATACCGGGCCCGTTGCATTGGGCCCCCAGAATGTTTCCACACCCTGTGTGTCGGGCGCGAATGTCACCGTAATTTGTGGCACTTCCGCGGCATCGTCCGCAGAGAGATAACGCAGGGCATACAAGCCGCGCGCAACAGGCATCACCCGTGCGAAAACGCGCGATGTCTGCGGCTTGTTGCCTGTAACGACAGAAGCAGAGGGGAGTTCTCCGGCAGGTGGCGCAACCTCCAAGTCTTTGCGCCCGACATAACGACTGACCCGTTTCGGCGCACCGGAATACCCCTCTCGCTGCCTGACAGTGAGTTCGCTTGCCATGTTCAGGGCTCCATTCAGCGCTTGAAACTATGTCAATCTAACCCCGCAAGATCGCAAGATCGTGATCGGGATCATAATTAAGCTATCCGATGAATGCAACCCACAAACAAACATCAGAACAAACAGAGTGATTGATAAGCTTTCGCGAGTCGCCGAGTCTATAATTTCTGGATTCAATACTATATGACACAAAATCGTGGCAAAAATAGGTCCTTTTTTCCGATACCCCACGTGGAATACCGGAAACGGTGCGAGTTGCGGCTCAGCAATAGGTGTTGTAGCCTGCATTTACGGGACAAAATGATTCAGACATCCATTGTCGCGTTGCCGTTGCTGGAGGAGGCGCTGCCGCAACAGGAGCATAATGCCCATATTGATGGCATGATGCCCATATTCGCGGCCGACAGGTGTAACTGCATGATTTATCACGATCTTCATCCGATATCGGATATCGCCAGCGACCTGGTCATCTATCCGGTCAGCGATTATCCGCATTTGCGATCGGTGCAGACCGTGCCCGTCGTGATCACCGAGGCGGACCGGGTGGCGGCGGAGTATCCCCTTGCATGGCAACGCATTAGCGGAAAAATGACTCTCGTCGCCCTCACCTGCCTCGAAGCGGGGGAGGATTCGCCGGCCACGTCCGTCCAAGCCGATGGGGAGCCGTTGCTGCTGGCGCTCAAGTCCTATCCGTTTGCCGTCGGCGCGATCGACGAGACGACGTCGCTGCCGGTGCTCTACGACCGCGCGCCAGTGCGCGAGGCGGCGAAGCCGCTGCCGCTCTACGACAGGAACGGCAAGCTCCATATGCATGCGCTCCGGCGTCTCGCCGCCGCGCGCATCTTCACCCACGGCGCGCGCCTCACCGCCCTGCTCTCGCAGCGGCTCGAGGAATGCGGCGCCCTCCAGCCCTGGGAATTCGCCCTGCAGTTCGACAAACGGGCCATTTCATTGAGCGGCCTGTTCATACTGGATCGGGACATCAAGATGAAACATCAAAAAATTAACCTTATTATCAATGAATACGGACGAGATGTTGTGCGCCTGTGCGAGCTCCACGAGCTTTCATTGTATCGTATGCATAATCTGGCTAGCCGATATGCAAAAATATCATACTCTTAGGGCGCTTTCCGGTTGGGCGTCATCACCTGATCGATCAGAATTCGCTCTGTAGAATGAAGCCGGATCAAATTTCCGATCTCCGGCGGAAATCGATCCGGTCGCGAGTGCTTTCGATCTGCCTGTTTCGGACGACGTCGGAATTGATATGCACAGTATTTATGAGCCGGTTTCATTTCCCGCCCATGCCGGCGTGCGCTGGTCGCCGCCAACGGTATTCGAATTCGCGCGGGATCTGAGATTCGTGCCCGTGACGCTGCTCGAACTTCGTCGCGCGGCGCATTGTTTTCCGCTCTGCCTGCGGCGCATCGGCGAATCCGTCGACGTCGTGGCGGTCCTGGCCGATTACGAAGGCCGCAACATTCATCTGAACGGGCTCGGAACCTGGACCACCGAATATGTCCCCTTCGCGTTGCGCGCCTATCCCTTCAGCCTGGTGCGCAACGCCAGGGACCAGACGCCGCGGCTTGCCGTGACGCGCGACGAGGACGTGGTCGGCCCCCACGGGCGGTATCAGCTGTTCGAATCATCGGGGCACCTGTCGGGCCCGGCGACCGCCGTCTATGAGGAACTGCTCGCGGCGGAAAAGTCGCAGGAGGCGATGAGGTTGGCCTGCCGCTCCCTCATGCACCTCGGCGTCACCATGCAGGTGCCGCCGCAGGCGATCGGCGGCCGCGGCCATCGTCACCGGCTGTTCGTGGTGGATCAGGACAGGCTCCAGGGCGCCTGGAGCGAGCAGCTCGAGGCCTGCCTGGCGCTTTACGAAAGGGAGCCGGTCACCATGCATGTCGCGGAGGCGCTGGTGTTCTCGCAGCGGGCATTCGTCATGCGCGCGAGAGAGCCCGAGCTGGTCGAGGGAACCACCGCCCCCCGGCTTCCCGGCCCGGACGGCGACCAGACCGACGCAGTGCAGGAGGACGTCGAATCATACATCGACTACGATACGAATATCGTCTTCTGAGATGTTGGTTTCGGAGCTGTCGATCGGATCCGAACAATATATCGATATTGACGAACGAATCCGCTATCCATCACGATTTGTAGATGGATATTATTATGGATTCGAATAACTTATAGACTCGTATGCAACAATTATGGTCATTTCATGACTGCTTGTCTGTCGGATGCGATCCGTCGAGATTGACAATTATCAGTATGGCGGTTACTTATCAAACAATCAACTCTCTTATTGATCTGCGGCGGAGTCTCGAGATGTTCACATCTTCCAGACTGTTTCGGCGCTCATCGCCCGATACAGCCCTCCAGACCCCGCTGAATCGTGCGATAGCTGCGGCGCGACCGGCTATCTTCGGTTTGATCGGGTTTTCGAGCGTCACAAGCATCTTGTCGCTCGTGCCGGCGATCTACATGATCAACGTGTTCGATCACGTCATGAGCAGCCGCAACACGGCGACGCTCGTCATGTTGACCGCGATCGCCCTGTTCCTGATTCTGACGAGCTCCGTCGTCGATCGCCTGCGGGCGATGGTGGCGCTGCGGGTTGGCTTGTGGTGCGATGAAAGGGTAGCGCCGCCCCTGCTCGCCGCCGTTCAGGACGCCGCCTTGCGCACCGGCGTCAGAAACGAGGCGCAGACGCTGCGCGAGCTCGACAGCTTTCGGGAATTCTGGACCGGCACCGGCATCCATCTGCTCGTCAAGGTGGCATGGGCGCCGCTTTTCGTCGCCATCCTCTTTTTTCTGCATCCCGTCTTCGGATTGATAGCGCTCGGCGGCGTGGCCATCGTCGCCGTCCTGACCTTTGCTAACGAGCGGGCGACAAGTCAGTCCGTCGTGCATGCCACCATCTCCTCCCAGCGCGCGTCGAGCCGTATGTCTTCCGCCATCCGCAACATCGAAGTGATGCACGCGATGGGAATGCGCGAGACATTTCGCCGACTCTGGATCGCTGACCACCGCGAGACGCTGGCGTGGCAGAGCCGGTCGAGCGACCGTGCGGCCGTCTACAGTGTGCTCTCGTCGTTCGTCCAGACGGCTCTCGGAATCGGCATCCTCGGCGCCGGCGCCTACCTCGCCATTCACGGCGAGATATCCGCCGGTGCCATCTTTGCGGCGCGCATCATCTTCGGGCGGGCGGTCAGTCCGATGATCGAGATCGTCAAGCAATGGAAGAGCTACGTGTCCTCCTCCCTCGCGTATCACAACGTCCAGGAGATGTTCCGCAACGCCGAGGACACCGCCGATCGCGTGCTGCTGCCGCCGCCCGAAGGCGCGCTCTCGCTGCGCGGCGTGATCCTCGAACACCAGCAGACGCGCAGGATCATCCTCAGAAACATCACCTTCGACATCGACCCGGCCGAGGCCGTCGCCGTGATCGGACCGAGCGGCAGCGGCAAATCGACGCTGATGCGGGCGATCGTCGGCGTGCTGCCGCCGGTGATGGGCGAGATCCGTCTCGACGGCGCCGAGCTGAAGCACTGGCAGGTCGAACAGCTCGGCTCCTATATCGGATACGTCCCGCAGGAAGTGGATCTCATGGCCGGCACCATCGCGCAGAACATCTGCCGATTCGGCAAGCGGAACGACGACGCGATCGTCGAGGCGGCTAAGCTTGTCGGCGCGCATGAGCTCATCCTGCAATTGTCGGATGGCTACAACACGCGAATCGATCTCGAAGGCGGCGGTCTCTCGGGCGGGCAACGCCAGCGAATCGCCCTCGCCCGGGCAGTGTACGGCGAGCCGGCGCTGCTCGTGCTCGACGAACCCAATTCGAATCTCGACGCCGCCGGCGAACAGGCGCTGATACGGGCGATTCGCGAATGCAAGCGCCTCGGCATGACCGTGATCATCGTCACCCACAAGGCGCAGATTCTGGCCGTCATGGACAAGGTGATGTTCATCAACGGCGGCACCATCAGCCAGTACGGTCCGCGCGACGAGGTGATGGCCCGCATCGGCTCGCGCAACGTCGTGCCGATTCCCGGCAAGCACATCAGCGGGGAGTGAACCATGGAAGAACTGCCAGCCAAACCGGGACCAGCCGCCGGACAGCCCGTCCGGGCCTCCGAGGCGGTGCCGAGGGACTATCAGATCGACGGGGAGGCCGAGGAAACCGTCAGCTTTCCCTCCGCGAACTGGCGCCTGCCGCTCCTGATCGGCTGGGCGATCGTCGTCTTTGCGATCGGCGGGAGCTTCGCCTGGGCGGCGCTCGCCCCCATCGACAGCGCCGTCGTGGCGCTCGGCACCGTTTCCGTGGAGAGCAACCGCAAGACGGTCCAGCATCTCGAAGGCGGCATCGTCCGCGAGATTGCCGTGAAGGACGGCGACTTCGTCGAGGAGGGGCAGGTGCTGTTCCGCCTCGACGTCACGGCGGGGGAGGCGCAGCTCGAGGTCGTCCGCAGCCAGAAGGCCGCCCTGCTCGCCGAGGAGGCCCGGCTGCTGAGCGAACGCGACCTGCTCGACAGCATCCAATTCCCCCAGGAGGTGCTCGACAGGCAGGACGACATCACCGTCGCGCAGGCGATCGCCGATCAGCAGCGCCTTTTCCGGGAGCGCAGCGCCTTCGTCCGCGCGCAGACGGACGTGCTGCATGCCCGCATGCAGCAGGAGAAAGAGGAACTCGCGGGCGCGGAGCAGGAACGGATTTCCGGCCAGAAGCAGATCGAATGGGTGGACCAGGAGCTTCCCGGCCTGCGCTCGCTGTTCGAGAAAGGTCTCGTCCAGTGGACGCGCATCACCGCCCTGGAACGCCAGCGCGCCCAGCTTGAGGGCGTGACCGCCAAGGCGGCCGCGACCCATGCGCGGCTGCAGCATTCCATCGGCCAGACGCAGCTTGAGATCGCCGAGCTGATGCAGAAATTCCAGCAGGAGATCGCGGGAGAAATCGCGGCAGTTCGCCGGCAAATCGCCGAAATGACGCAGAAGCAGAAGGTCGCGCAGGACGTTCTCAACCGCCTCGCCGTCGTCGCGCCGCAGAGCGGCGTCGTGCAGGGGTTGAAGGTGTTCACGCCCGGAGGCGTCATCCGGCCCGGCGACCCGCTGCTCGACATCGTGCCGCTCAACGAGGAGTTCGTCGTGCGCGCGCAGGTCTCACCGCTGAACATGGACGTGGTCAGCGTCGGCCAGCGCGCGGAGCTGCGTTTTCCCGCGTTTCATCTGCCGTACGTTCCGACCATGTTCGGCGTCGTCAGAACGCTGTCCTACGACAGGCTCTTGGATGAAGCCAACAGCGAGCCCTACTTCGCCGCCGAGGTCGTCGCCGACAAGTCGACGCTGCCGCCGGAAATCAGGGAAAAGCTGCGGGCGGGACTGCCGGTCGATGTCGTTATCGTCTCGGGAGAAAGAACGCCGCTGCAGTATCTGCTCGCTCCCCTGACCGATCGGCTGAGAAAGGGCATGCGCGAGGGATGACGGCGTTGAGGGAAGCGGATGCCGGACATGCCGCTGCGGGGGACAGCGCCCCGAAGACGGTTCTGAACGTCGGCAGCGGCCTGTGGGCGCCGCACAAGCTGCACGCGTTCTTCCGCAGCGGGCACTGGAACGAGGTGCGCGTCGACATCGACGTCAGGGTGAGGCCCGACGTCGTGGCCGATGTCACCGACCTTTCCGCGTTCGGCGACGGCAGCGTGGACGCGGTGTGGAGTTCGCATAACCTCGAGCACCTCCACGACCATCAGGTGCCGCTCGCGCTGCGGGAGTTTCTCCGGGTGCTGCGCGGCGACGGCCTCGTCCTGCTGACCATGCCCGATCTCCAGGCGGTAGCCGAGATGATCGCCGCGGGCCAATGCGAGGAGGTCGCCTACGAATCGCCGGCCGGGCCGATCACGCCGCTCGACATGGTGTACGGACACCGCCCGTCGATCGCTGCCGGCAACGTCCATATGGTGCACAGAACCGGGTTCACCCGGGCGCGTCTGCGGCGGATGCTTGCCGAGGCGGGCTTCACGCGCAATCATGTGTTCCGCGGACGAAACATGGACCTGTGGGGTGTCGCGCTCATGCCCGACACCGACCCCGGCGTGCTGGCACAGCTTTTCCGCAAGCCGGTATCCGTCCTGTGAACGTCCTGTTCGTGCATCAGGGATTCCCCGCCCAGTTCAAGGGGCTCGTCAAGCTGTTGTCGCGGACGCCGGGCGTCCGCCTCGCTGCCATCGGCACGCGTGACGACGCCTATGCCTATGTCGACTACCGCCGGTACAAGCCACCGGGCCTGCGCCCCGATACGGGCATCGTGAACGAGGATGCGACCATGCGCATAGGCAGGGCCGAGGCTGTCGTCGCACAGGCGAAGCGGCTGCGGTCGGACGGTTTCGAACCCGATATCGTTCTCGCGCACACCGGCTGGGGCGAGGCACTGCTGCTGCGCGATACCTACCCGCGCGCCCGCATCGTCTGCTACTGCGAATATTATTACCGCCGCACCGGCGGCGATCTCGGGTTCGATCCGGAGTTTCCGTCCCAGTCGGAGGAGACGATGCACCGGCTGCGCGTGCGCAACGCCTTCAGCCTCGCATCCATGGACGACGCCGACCTCTGCATATCCGCAACCGCGTGGCAGCGCTCGACCTATCCGGCGCCGTTCCATGACCGGATAGAGGTTTTCCACGAGGGCGTCGACGTCGGGCGCCTCACCGGCTCCAGGCGAGCGGCGGACGCGCCGTTTCGCGCCGGCCTCGGTATTCCGCCCGGCGCACCGGTCGTTTCCTACAGCGCGCGGTACCTCGAGCCGCTGCGCGGATTCCACACGTTCATGCGGTCCCTGCCAGCGCTGCTGCAGGAAATGCCCGATGCCCACGTGCTCGTCGTCGGCAGCGACGAGGGCGGCTACGGCGCCCCTCCCAAGGGAGCGCGGACGTGGAAGGAAGCCATGCTGAAGGAGGTGGGCAGCCGGCTGGATGCGGCGCGGGTGCACTTCCTCGGGTCCCTGCCCTACGACGGCTATTGCTCGGTGCTCGGATGCGCGGACGTCCATGTCTACCTGACGGCGCCGTTCGTCCTGTCGTGGTCGGCGGTGGAAGCGATGGCCATGGGCAAGGCCATCGTCGCCTCCGCCACGCCGCCGGTCACCGAATTCATGACGCACGGCGACAACGCGTGGCTCGTCGACTTCTTCCGGCCCGAGATGGTCACGGCCGCCACCGTCGCCCTGCTCGACGACGCCGCGGAGCGGGAAAGGCTGGGAAACAGCGCCCGCGCCACGGTGGAGCGGCGATCGCTCGATCGCAACGTCGCCAGCCGCAACATCTGGACGCGGCTGCAATCCCTGTCATGAGAGCGAAGCCTTGACGATGCCCGACGATCTCCTTTCCGACATGGTCGTGTCGATCGCAGAAGCGGACCAGAGCGTGCTCGCGGCGCTGGCGCTGGAAGCGTACCGGCAGGAAAAGTACAGGCTGGCGCTCGCCCATATCGACAGATGCTGCAGAACCGGCGGGCCGGTGGCGGAATACCTCTCTCTGCGGGCGCTGGTCCGAGACAGGCTGGGCGACAGCAAGGGCAGCCTGGACGATCTGATGCAGGCGTCGGCGATCAAGCCGCCGGGCAACGGCGACCGGCGGCGGCTGGTGCACGCCGCGCTCAAGGCCGGAGACATCGATGCCTGTCTCGCCGCCGCCGCGCCGATACTGGCGGCTCAGTCCCCTCCGACGGGCCTGCTGCGGACGCTGGAGCAGATCGCGCCGCAGGGTCTCGGCTGGCTGTCCGCCCGGGAGGATGCGGTCGACGTCCACCTGCGGTGGAACGGCGGGGAGTACCTGTCGCTGACGGCGATCTGGGATGACGAGCCGCAAACCCATACGGTCCGCTCGCGCGAGGCCGGGGAGCCGTTCGAGCATCAGGCGGTCCTCGCGCTGGCGTGGCCCGCCGGCGCGAGCGCCTTCAGCGCCACGGCGGACATTCCGATCCTCGGCGGTCCGCTGAAGCGCGCCCACGGCCGGCAGGAGCACGACCGGATCGAGATCGTCAACGCCCAGGCCCTGCCCGTCTACGATCGGCCGGGGGCGATACGCCACGCCACCGTCGTCATTCCCGTCTATCGGGACTTCGAAGCCACGCGTGCATGCATCGGCGGCGTCCTGGACCATCTGCGGGTTGACGAAGGCGTCTCCGTCGTCGTCGTGAACGACAGCAGCCCGGAGCCGCGCCTTGCGGCCTACATCCGCGATCTCGCCAACGAGGGGCGCATCACGGCCGTGATGCGCAGCCGCAACGGCGGTTTCATCGCGGCGGTGGAGACGGCGCTGGCGCTCATTCCGACCGGCGACGTCATCCTGCTCAACGCCGACACCCTCACGCCGCCGGGCTGGATCGCGGCGCTGCGGCAGGTGGCCGCGTCCGATCCGCGCATCGGCACGGTCACCCCGCTGTCGAACAACGGTGAGCTGACGAGCTTTCCGCGCCCGTTCCAGGCAAACCCCATGCCGGCCGCCAACGTCGTGGCGGCGCTCGACACGGCGGCAAGACGCGCCAACGGCCGGGAAGCCGTCGACATCCCGAACGGCATCGGCTTCTGCCTCTACATGACGCGCGCCTGCCTCGACGCGGTCGGCGGTTTCGGCAGCCCCTTCCTCGCCAGCGGCTACTACGAGGACGTCGACTTCTCCCTGCGGGCCGAGAAGGCCGGGTTCCGCAACGTCTGCGCCACCGGGGTCTTCGTGGGCCACAGCGGCTCGGCGTCCTATCTCGATGCCAAGCGCGGCCTCGTGATCCGCAACATGGGCGAGATCCTGAGGCGCTTTCCCGACATCCGCCCGAAGACCGACTGGTTCATCGCCCACGATCCGCTGGCGGCAGCGCGCGAGCGCATCCTGACCGCGATCCTCGGGGAAGGGACGCCCGCGGATCTCGCCGTTCTGGTCTCGGGCACGGGCCACGCCGATGCGGAGGCGATCGCGGCGGCGTGCGACGGCGCGAGGGAAGGCGAAGACGACGTCCGTCCGCTCGTCCTGCGGTTCGACCCGGCGTTCGCGCACCGGGTGTCGGTGACGTCGTCAGGGCCCCTTCCCTTCGATCTTTCCGTCGAAATCGGCACCGGCGACGAGTTGGACCGGCTGGCCGAGCTGCTGCGCGCGGCGGGAGTCTCGCGGCTGCTGCACGTGCTCTACGGCCCCTGCGTGCCGCAGTCTCTCGAACTGGGGCGGAAACTCGCCCTGCCCTGCGATGTCGCGGTGATGGACGTCTCGGCGATCCCCCGCCCCAGGACGCGCGCGGCGGCGCTTTTCAGGAGCGCCCGGCGCTGCTTTCCGGGCAACGGACAGGTGGCGCTCGCCATCGGCCACCTGATGCCGCATCTGTCGCCCGATCCGCCGCTGATCCGCTCGCACCGGCATCTCACCCGGGTGAGCCGCTCCATGGGGGACAGCCTGCTGGCGGTCATTCCCCTCGAGGTCGGCGCCGCCCGGTTCCGGGACATCGCGGCACTGGCGGCGGCCTTGCACAGGCAGCACGACGAGCGGGCGATCATCGTGCTCGGCCGCACGGTGGACGACGCCTCGCTCATGCGCATGGGAAACGTGGTCATCGTCGGCGAAACCTCGCCCGATGAGTGGCCGCGCCTGATCGGGCTCTACGGCTGCGGCGCCGCGCTCGTATCCGGCGGCGATACGTCCCGCTGCGACGCGCGCCTGTCCTTCGTCGACGCGCTGCCCGTGCCGATCGCCGCCCGAAGCGGCGGGTGGCTGGAAGAGGCCCTGCTGAAGGACATCGACTGCCCGCTCGATCCCTCCCTGTCGCCCGACGCGGCGGCTCGGGCGGTCCTGACCTGGCTTGCGACGGCGGCGTAGCGCCGCTTGAACGAGGCTCACGCGACCGGCCGCAGACCGGATGCGTCGGCACAATGCCCCCCGGGCGATCGGGTCGCCCCCATCAATCAAGGAAAAACAAACAATCAAGGAAAAACAAATGTCTTCTACCGAAAAGAATGACGTCGCCAGACGTCGCCAAAGGAAGTCCGTCACGGTGCGGGAGGAAACGCCGGCGGACGACGCGCGGATCGCCTATCGATCCGGACGGACGAGTGCGCCGGACCCGATAGCCGACAAGGTCCTCGGCGAATTCATCCGCCTCGACGCCACCACGCTCGGCGGCTGGGCGCTCGCGCCCGCGTTCCCCGATCGCCGGCTGGTGGTCGAGATATGGCTCGAAGGCGTGTTTCTGCAGGCGGTGCGGGCGGACAACTTCGTGCCGGAGCTGCGGACGCGGTTCGGCAGCGACGGCTGCCACGGCTTCATCTGCCGCATTCCCGACTGGGCGGTGGCCGAACGGGGCATGGCGAGCGCCTATCTGTCCAACACCAACCACGTCATCGGCACCCCCGTCACCCTCGACGCCTCGGACAATTTCATCCGCAAGTTCGACGTTCCGGGCAACGTCCGCTGGCTGGGCGGGCTGCGTCTTTCCGGCTGGGCCTACGACCGGAGCGCGCCCCAGCGGCACCTGCGGGTCTATGCCTATTGCGACGACACGCTCATCGGCGAGGCGGTCGCCGACCGCATCTACGAGCCACAACAGGAGGAGCCCGTGCCGGCCGGGCCCTATGGCTTCGACCTGCACCTGTCGACGCATCTGGCTGACGGCAAGCTGCATCGCGTGCGGGTCGTCGAGGAACGGGGCACGGAGCTCGCCGGGAGTCCGCTCGTGGTGGGATCGCTGGGGAGCGGGCTGCCGCGGGAGTTCGACGAGAAGCCGACGGATCCGGGATACCGGCGGCGGCTGGAGTTCTTCGAGCGGCTGTTCCCCTCCTCGCTGCCGCTCGACACCTACGGGGAATGGGCGAATGCCTATGGCGAGGAGCCCGCACCGTCCGTCTCCGGCGCCGGTCCCCGGTTCGCCATCGTCGTGATCGGCGAAGCCGACGCCATGGCCGCAACCATCGCCAGCATCGAGAACGGCTCGTTCGACAACTGGCTCGTCATCGCCGTCGACGAGCCGGGGCATCTCACCGCGGACGACTGGCAGGCCATAGGCCGGAACATCCGGGACGAGGAAGCCGACCGCGTCATCGCGCTGAGGGCGGGGGACGTCCTCCACCCGCGCGCCCTCGCGTATCTCGCCGCCGCCATCGAGGCCGATCCCTCGCCGGGGATCATCTACGCCGACAGCGAAACCGTCGACGCCGACGGCAGCGTCGTGCCGTCATTCAAGCCCGCTTTCGATCTCACGCGCCTCCGGACACAGGGCTACGCCGCCGACATCGCCGCGTTCGTCCCCGAGCTGCTGCCACGGCTAGAGCTATTCCAGCAGAAGTGGACACCACTTTTGCGTCCGGAATTGCGTAAAAACAAAGAGATAGAGCATTTCCGCGATTCGGAGAAAAGCGGAAATGCTCCATATCCCGACAGCGGTTTTTCCGCGGCTGTCGTGGTGGCGGGCAGCTTCGCCGCCGCGATCGACGGCGGGCGGACGATCGCGCATCTGCCCCAGGTGCTCGTCACCGTGCCGGAGAGAGACGCAGAGGAGCGCGCGGCGGAGCTCTCGGCGGCGGCGCAGTTCTGGCCGGGAGGAACCGCCGAGGTCGTGCACACGGGTGGGCGTCCGTCGCTGCGGCTGCGGCCCCGGCTCGACACCGGGGAGCGGGTCTCGATCCTGATCCCCACCCGCGACCGGGTCGGGCTGCTGCGCGCCTGCATCGCCTCGATCCGTGCCCGCACGGACTGGCCGAACTACGACATCACCGTCATGGACAACGATTCCAGCGAGCCCGAGACGCTGGCCTATCTCGGGGAAATCGCGCGCGACGGCGTCACGGTGCTGCGCTGTCCGGGCCCCTTCAACTACGCGCGCATCAACAATCTGGCCGCCCATGCCGCCACGGGCTCATGGCTGCTGCTGCTCAACAACGACACCGAGTGCACCGACAGCGGCTGGCTGGCCGCCATGCTGGAAGCGGGCCACGACGGCGACGTCGGCGCCGTGGGGGCGAAGCTCGTCTGGCCGAGCGGCACGGTGCAGCACGGCGGCGTGGTGCTGGGGCCATATTTCGGCGCGCTCCATGCCTTCAACGACTGCGCCGCCGACGATCCCGGCTACGACGGCCTTCTCACCGTCTGCCACGAGGTCAGCGCCGTGACCGCCGCCTGCCTGCTGGTGCGGCGCGAGGACTACCTCACTGTCGGGGGCCTCGACGAGCGCCTGTTCCCGATCAATTTCAACGACGTCGATTTCTGCCTCAAGCTCAGGGCCGCGGGCAAGCGCAATGTCTGGACCCCCCATGCGAGCCTGCTCCACAGGGAATCGGCCAGCCGCGGACGCGATGTCGGCGCGGAACGGACGGCGCGCGCGGCGCGCGAATTGCGAAGCCTGCAGTTGAAATGGGGCGAAGCGCTCATCGCCGACCCCTATTACTCGCCGTGCCTGAACCTCGACGCCTATCCCTATTCCGGCCTCGCCTGGCCGCCGCGCCCGCGCGCGGCGCGCCTCAACCTGCCGCCGCAGCCCGCAAGCGTCGAGCGGGCCTGACCGGCCACGACCACGAGCACGCGTCGGCCCCCTTTCAGCGGCCGGCGATGCGCCGATAGATGGCGTCGAGGCGCTGCGCATAGCGCGTTCCGACGTTGACAGGCCGGAACGCCTCCGCCTCGCCGGACGCCTCCTGCGGCTCGTATCGCGCCGCCCGGAGCGCCTCCACGGCGGCGCTGTGGCGCGGCTCGGCCCAATACTGGCCGTCCGCCCACGGATAGTGTCCCGCCGGCACGTCGACCATGTCGGCCTCGACCAGCAGCTGATTGCCCGCGAGCGCGAAATCGACGTTGCCCGACCAGTAGGTCGCGACCACCTTGCGCCCCAGCAGCACTGCCTCGGCCAGCGACCGTCCGAAACCCTCGGCCCGGTGAAGGGACACGAGGCAGTCGGACGACGCCAGCAGTTGCAGCAGGTCGTGCCTTTTCAGCACGGCGTCGACGACGATCAGGCGAGAGTCGGCCTTCGCCGCCGCGTTGAGTTCGTCCATCCGCGCCCCGTCCGCCGCGCCGCGCATGACCTTCACGACGAGACGCACCGAATCGTCACCGGGAAAGGCGTCCCGGAACGCCTCGATCGCCGCCATCGGATTCTTGCGATGGAACGACGACAGCGCGTCGAAGTAGGTCAGGAACACGAACTTGCCGTCCGGCAGGCCGAAACGCTTGCGGCTGGCCTCGACGGGCTCCGCCGTCACCGCCGAGGGCATGTGCACGACGGGCACGGGCGAGGCCAGTTCGTAGGCGCCGCGCACATGGGCGCTGATCGCCCACACCTCGTCGACGAGCGAGAAGCAGAATTCGAGCTCCCGCGGCCAGCGCGGCAATTCCCACGGCCACAGGCCGATGGTGTAGCGGCCGTGGAAGAGCTGCGTGCCGCGCTCGCAGAACAGCCGCAACGTCTCCATGCCCGTCATGACGAGCAGGTTGAGCGGATAGACGGGGCTGTCGACGGCATCGGCGGGATAGGCGTGCGGCATGGTCTCGACATTGGGACCCGCCGGGAAGTCGATGACGCAATGATCGACCCGGGCATCGGCCAGGGCGCGCGAGGCGCATCGCGCATCCTCGCCGATGCCGAGCTGCCCGAACAGGTGACCGACGACGTTGACGCCGAAATAGGCCCAGGAAGGATAGGCCGGGGAAGCCCCGTCCGGCTGGACCGGGAGCTCCGGCGCCTCCGGCACGTTGACGCCCGCGGGGCAGACGCGCTCCACGAGATCGACAAGCCAGCGCGGATGCGGGAAGAACGGGGACAAGCCGTTGAAGATATGCTTGAAATACCATGCGAGCAGTTGCTGCCGGCCTTCGCTCCTGTCGAGCGGCGTCGCCCGCGCCAGATCCGCGCTGAAGGCGCGCACCGCGAGCGCGGCATAGGGCAAGGGGATATTGCCGCCCGGGTACTGCGCCTCCAGTTCGGTGGGCGCCAGATAGAGCGCACGAATCTGCGGCCGCTGCATCGCCTCGCGCAGTACCGCGTATTCGCGCAGGCCGCTCGACAGGCACCATCCCAGAAAGCCGAACCGCTGCTCCCGGGTCTGCAGCGGCCATAGCTTCTGCAGATCCGGCCGCAGCATCCATATGGCCGCCATGACCGCGAGCAGCGGCACCTCGTCCGCCTCCGCCAGTTCCTCGAAAGGCTCCAGAAAGGCCAGATAGCGGGCGTGCGGAGCCGTCCTCGCCCGTGACACCTGACGGCTCAGCGCCAGGCCGATGCTACTTGAACGCGTCATTGCACCTCATCTTTTCATCCGGCATCGACAGACGGTCGATTTGTCCTTCTTCCGCGAATACGGGGAAGAACGCGCCCGATACCTGTCATCCGATTCGAATAGGAGACGAGGGTACGTCAAAGCATTGTCAGCGGAAAGAGACGCGATCCCGTCGGCGTCTCCTGCGAGACGGTATTGAAGAGGCGGGGCAGGCTGTCGTCCTGTCCGGGATAGAGCCCTATCGCCACCGTGCCCGCGCCGAAGGCGTGAACGCAGTTGTGCTTGCGCTGTGACACCAGCACGTCTAGCTCGGCGATCAGCGCCTTCAGGCGCCCGGGCGACATCTCCTCGAGCCACCAGGACGGATCGAGCGTCTGCGGCAGCACCACCTTCTGGCGCAGGCCCAGGCGGCTGACGAAGGAGGAGAACGCCGCCGCGTCGTCCTCGGCCTTCTCGTACTGGTGGATCGTACTCACCACCGGCACGAGGGCATAGTCCTCGTAAGGCTTGAGGAAATCCCGTATCAGCGGGGCGTTCTCATCGGCGGCGCGGGCCATGGTGGCCTGGTTGGTCAGCGAGATGCCGAGCTTGGGACCCGCCGGCAATCCGAAATCGACGCTGTCGTCCATGGGATGAAAGCGCTCCGGGTAGCGCGTCAGCGTGACCTCCACCGGCAAATCGAGCTTCCACCGGTTGACGATGCGCTGCGACGTGAAGTCCCGGACGGAGAACGACGCGAGCGCCTGCGCGGCCCGCCGGATCTCCGGCGTTATCCACGACGTGTTCAGATTGGCGACGCCGATGTTGTAGATGTGACATTGCGCACCCCACGCAAGCGCGTCGTTCATGAAGGTCATGAACTTCGGCAGCATCGACAGGGTGCCAACCCCGCCGCCGCCCAGCACGATTCTCTCGGGCCGCAACAATCTGGCCTGATTGTAATTCCCGATGAAACTCGCCGCCTCGACAAATCGCCCAGTGAAAGCGGAGCGGGAGCTCAGCACATGAACCTCGTCCGAGGGGAATTTGTTGATGGCATCCAGCAAGCACAGCTCGTCGCCGAGATTGCCGAAACCGTAGGAACCAAGGAAAAGGGTTTTCAAGCCGGACGATCTCCTGTCGTTGGTCCGCTGCCACTCCCGCGATAGGACGGATATCCGACCGATACGCGGAAAAACGTTCCAGACGTCAACCTGCTCGATTGATCAGCCCGGGGCGGATATTAGTGTATCGACGGTCGAGATGCCAGCTTGCGCGGACTCCGCTTGTGGATTGATCGGACGGAGTGGAAACCGGCAGGCGCGATACCGCCGCGCCTGCCGGCTCGATGCGGGAGCGGGGAATTTACGCCGCCTGCGCCACGACGAACCGCGTCCGGACGCCGGCCATGACCGTCATCGAGGCGAGGCAGAGGACGACGCCGCTCATCAGGAACACGGTGCTCACGCCCGTCGTGTCGACGATCAGGCCGCCGGCCGCGGCACCGGTGGTGATCGCCAGATTGATCGCGGCGACGAGCAGGCCGCCGGCGGTTTCCGCCTCGTCCGGCACCGCGCGCGCGATCCATGTCGACCATGCCACCGGGATGGTGCCGAAGGCGAGGCCCCACAGCGCGACGACGACCGCGTCCGCCGCGACGTGGCCGCCGTACTGCCCCAGCACGAAGGCCAGGGACCCGATGAAGAGCGGCACCACGGCAAGCGTCAGCCGCAGGGAGCGCTGCAGCAGCCAGCCGCCGAGATAGTTGCCGAGAAAGGTGGCGATCCCGAATGCTAGGAGCATCATCGAGATGACCGTCACCTCCACATTCGTCACCGACTCGAGGAAGGGCCTGATATAGGTGAACATCGCCATGTGGCCGGAGAACACGAGCAGGGCGGCGACGAGGGCGATGGCGACGTGGCGGCGCGACAGCAGCTCGGCCAGCGTGCCGAATCGCGGCAGGCTCTGCGGGGGCATGCGCGGCAGGCTGACGAACTGGAAGATCAGCGTGATGAGGCCAAGGCCCGCCGCCGCCAGGAACACCCAGCGCCACCCCCAGAGATCGCCCAGATAGCTGCCGACGGGCGCGGCGAAGATCGTCGCGGCGGAAACGCCCGACACCACGATGGACAGGGCGCGGGGCACGGACTGCTCCGGAACGAGCCGCATCACGGTTGCCGTCGACAAGGCCCAGAAGCCGCCCAGCGCCATGCCGAGCAGGACGCGCCCGGCGAGCAGGAGCGGCAGGCTCGGCGCCACGGCGACCAGCAGATTCGACAGGATGAGCAGCAGCGAGAAGACCAGCAGCACGTTGCGCCGGTCGCTTCTGCGCGTCAGCACCGCGATCAGCAGGCTGCTGACGACACCCGTCACCGCGGTTGCCGTCACCGCCTGCCCCGCCATGCCCTCGGTGATGCCGAGATCGCGCGCCATCGGCGTCAGCATGCTCGCGGGCAGAAACTCCGCTCCGACGAGGCCGAAGACGCCCATGCCCATCGAGGCCACGGCCGCCCACGCCGGCGCGGGTTCGGACGCCTCCGCATTGCTCGTTGTTGTCGCATTACCCATATCCGGGTCCTTTCGCTGGCGCGCTTTCCGGCCGGAAAGCGCGCAAAGTGGGAGAACTCCGGACTGCGGTCCGGAGAACTGGACCCTGGCGATATGGGTAGCCATGCCGGACGATCCATGTCATTTTTGCCGGGTTATATGATCGATACTCCTGAAGTCGCGACGGAGCCCCGAGCCATGGATCTTGTGAGCGAGTTGTTGTCGGGCATGCGCCTTCGGGGTGCCAGCTACAGCAAGCTGCGTCTGGCGCCACCGTTCGGCATCGGCTTCGGCCCCGCGCCGAACGCCTATTTCCATTTCGTCTCGGCCGGGGAACTCTACCTGCGTCCGGCGGGCGGCGAGATGACAGCCAATGGCATGACGGCCAACGGCATGACGCCGCTGCGCTGCGGCGACGCCGTCCTGCTGCCGCGGGGCGACGGGCACGCGCTCGTTTCGGCGCATGGCGTCGCGATCCGCGCGTTCGATAGTTACAAGACCGTTCCGCTGTGCTCCCAGGTGTGCATGGTCGACGCCGTCACGCAAGACGCCCGTGACAGCGGCGAAGCCCTGATCTTCTCCGGCCGGCTGCAATTCGAGCTCGATACGCTGCACCCGCTGGTGGGCCTCATGCCGCAGGTGATGTCGGTCCGCGCCCTGCTGGGTCGGCAGCCGGAACTCGCGCCGCTGCTCGCGGCCATGGAGCGCGAGATGGCGACCGCGCGCGCCGGCGCGGCGGGCATTCTCGCCCGGCTCGCGGACGTCGTCGCCGCGAGCATCGTGCGCGGATGGGTCGAGTCCGGCTGCGGGGATGCGACCGGCTGGGTCGAGGCGATGCGGGACCCGCGTCTCGGGCGCGTCATCGCGGCGTTGCACCGCGACCCCGGCCGCGACTGGACCATCGCGGAAATGGCCGCGGAGATGGGCAGCTCGCGTTCGGTGTTCGCGGAGCGGTTCGTCGCGGTCACGGGGACCACGCCGTCGCGCTATCTGCTCTCGCTGCGGATGCGCCTTGCCGCCCGGTGGATCGGCTGCGAGGGGCTGTCCATCGATCAGGTCGCGCCGCGTCTCGGCTACGGCTCGCGCGCCGCGTTCAGCCGGGCCTACAAGCGCGCCACCGGGACGTCGCCGGGGCAGTTGCGCCGCGCCGGCGCGCCCGGCTGAGGCCGATGCTCACGGCCGGCGCGCTTTGCGGCCGATCAAAAGAAAGCGGTGAGAACCTATTACGTGAACACCGATAAGCCCGTATCATGCCGGAAGGGAGGCAGCCCAATGGTCGACCAGATCGCGAAGGTCCACGCGACGAAAACGCCCGAGAACCCGGCGCAGCGCGATGCCGGGGATCTGATCCGCACACAGGCGCATGCCGCCGGCAAGGAAGACGCCATCCGGCAAGTCGGGCAGCTTCTCGTCGCAGCGGGCCGCGCCGCGCCGGGCTACGAGGAGAGCATGGTGCGGCGGGAAGCCGTCGCGAATACATATCTGGGCGCCGGCGTCGCCATTCCGCACGGGCTCGGCGAGGACCGGGGCCTCGTGCGCCGCGACGGAATCGCGGTGCTGCAGATCCCGGAAGGGATCGAATGGAACCCCGGCCAGACCGCCCATCTCGTCGTCGGCATCGCCGCAACTTCCGACAGCCACATCGCCATCCTGCGCCGCCTGACGCGCCTGCTTCAGGACGAGGCGCGGCTCAGGGCGCTCTTCACCACGACCGACCCCGAAGCCATCGCCGCCGCGCTGCGGGGCGACGGCGAGGCCGAAACGCCCGCCGCCGGCCAGATGGCCGGGGATACGGCCGAGGACCTGGAGCAGCGGACCGAATGGACGGTCGATTACCCGCCCGGCCTGCATGCGCGCCCCGCCGCCGCCTGGGTGGAGGCGGCGAAGGCCTCGGGCGTGCCCATGCGCGTGCGCCACGGCGGGGAAACGGCCGATCCGCGCAGCCTGGTGTCGCTGCTGCAGCTTGGGCTCAGGGCGGGCGACACCATCGTGATCTCCGCCTCCGGCACAGGCGCGGCCGAGGCGCTGGCCCGGTTTCGCACCGTCGTCACCGGCCTGTCGGCACGCGAGAAGGCCGAGGCGGCGCGGGCCGCCGAAAAGGTGCGCGCGCCGCTGCGCGGCTGGAAGCCCGCCGGCAATCCGGCCGCGGTGGCGGGCGTGGCGGCGAGCCCCGGCCTCGCCATCGGCCGGGTGCATCTGCTCGCCGCGGCCGAGCGCGAGGTGCCCGACCGGCCGGTCGGCCTCATCGAGGGCGGCGCGCTGCTGAACGAGGCGCTGGTGCGCACCCGCGCCCGGATGAAGGCGCTGATCGACGACACGACGCGCCGGCTGGGGCCGGCCGATGCGAAAATCTTCGAAGCCCAGACGGCCCTCCTCGACGACACCGACCTCATTACCCTCACCTGCCAGCTCATGGTGGAGGGACACGGCGTCGCGTGGTCGTGGAACGAGGCCGTGAACCGGATCGCGGGGCAGTTGTCGGCGCTGGAGAATCCGGTGCTCGCCGCCCGTGCGGCCGACCTGCACGACGTCGGCCGGCGCGTACTGGGGCAGATCGACCCGGCGCTCGGCGACGGCTCGCCGGCGGACCTGCCGGACGAACCCTGCATTCTCGTCGCGCCGGACCTGTCGCCCTCCGACACGGCGGCGCTCGACACGTCGCGGGTCGCCGGGATCGCGACCGCGCTCGGCGGCCCGACGTCGCACAGCGCCATTCTGGCCCGCACCCTCGGCGTGCCGCTCGTGGTCGCGGGCGGGGCTGAGCTGCTGCGGCTCGCGGCGGACGCCACCGCGATCGTCGACGGCGACAACGGCCGCGTCTGGCTCGACCCCTCGGCCGAGGACCTCGCCTCGGCCCGCGCGTGGATCGCGACCCTCGCCGACAAGCGCGCCGCCGAGGCAGCGGAGCGCGGCAAGCCGGCGCGCACGCTCGACGGCCACACCATCGCCATCGGCGCGAACGTCAACCGGCCGGATCAGGTGCCGCTCGCCCTGTCGCAGGGCGCCGAGGGCGTCGGCCTGATGCGCACCGAGTTCCTGTTCCTGGAGCGCGGCGACAGCCCGACCGAGGACGAACAGTACGAGACCTATCGCGGCATGATCGCGGCGCTCGGCGGGCGCCCGCTCATCGTGCGCGCGCTCGACATCGGCGGCGACAAGCAGGTGCCGCACCTCGACCTGCCACGGGAGGAGAACCCCTTCCTCGGCGTGCGTGGCGCGCGGCTGCTGCTGCGCCGGCCGGACCTGCTCGACCCGCAGCTGCGCGCGCTCTACAGGGCGGCCAGGGACCGTCCTGCCAGGGACGGCGGCGACCTGTCGATCATGTTCCCGATGGTGACGTCCCTCCACGAACTCGTCGCGTTGCGCGAGCTATGCGGTTTCGTCCGCGCGGAACTCAACGCGCCCGAGGTGCCGATCGGCATCATGATCGAGGTGCCCGCCGCCGCCATCGAGGCACACGTGCTGGCGGCGCATGCGGATTTCTTTTCCATCGGCACGAACGATCTCACCCAGTATGCGTTGGCCATCGACCGCCAGAATCCGGAACTCGCGAGCGCGGCGGACAGCCTGCATCCCGCCGTGCTGCGCCTCATCGCCATGACGGTGGCGGGCGCGCGCCGGCACGAGCGCTGGGTGGGCGTGTGCGGCGGCATCGCGGGCGACCCGTTCGGGGCCATGCTGCTCATCGGGCTCGGCGTCAGCGAGCTGTCGATGACGCCGCGCGACATTCCGGCGGTCAAGGCCCGGATCCGCGGCGCGAAGCTCGAGGATCTGCAGGCGCTGGCCGCAAGCGCGCTGGAGGCGGAAACGCCCGCCGACGTGCGCAGGCTCGACAGGGGAGAAGACTGATGGGCGTCATCACGGTTACCTTCAATCCGGCCATCGACCAGACCGTCACGCTCGACCGGCTGGTGCCCGGCGAGGTCCACCGTCCCCGTTCGGTCCGGCAGGACGTGGGCGGCAAGGGCGTCAACGTCGCGAGCTGCCTCGCCGATTGGGGGGTGCCGGTCGCGGCGTTCGGCCTGCTCGGCGCCGACAACGCCGTGCCGTTCGAGACACTGTTCCGCATCAAGGGCGTCGAGGACCGCTTCCGGCGCGTTCCGGGTGCAACCCGGATCAACTTCAAGATCGTGGACGACGAGAACACCACCGACATCAACTTCGACGGACCGCCGGCCACCTCCGAGCGGATCGAGGCAGTCGCGGCGGAGGTGGAGGCGCTCGCCGGGGCGGGCACGCTCGTCGTGCTGGCGGGCAGCCTGCCTCCCGGATGCCCGGCCGATACCTATGCCGGGATCGTCGCCCGGCTCACGGCGAAGGGCGCGCGCGTGTTTCTCGACACCAGCGGCCCGCCGCTGGCGAAGGCGCTCGAAGGCGCTGTCCTGCCGCACTGCATCAAGCCGAACCGGCATGAGCTGGCCGACTGGGCCGGCACGCCGCTCGCCGACATCGGCGACGTCGTGCGGGCCGCGGCCGGTCTCCATGCGCGCGGCGTTTCGCTGGTGGTGGTGTCGATGGGCCCGCAGGGCGCCCTGTTCCTGTCGGACGAGGGCGCGCTCATCGCCCGGCGCACCGTGGACAACCTCGCCAGCACGGTGGGCGCCGGCGACGCCATGGTCGCCGGGATCGTGGCCGCCACCATCGAGGGCGCGGACCTCGCGCGCACTGCCCGTCTGGCGACGGCGTTCGCGGTGGGGAAGCTCGGCAAGGTCGGCCCCAACCTGCCCGACCCCGAGACGGTCCGCGCGCTGGCGGAAACGGTCGATCTCGTCTCGGCGGACATCGCGGACGCGGCTCATGGGGAACGCAGGAAATGAGCAGGATACTGGCCGTGATCGATGCGGGCGAGGCCGGCGTTGCCGGGGTTCTGGCCGGCGAGGCGCTGCGCAAGGCCGCCCGTGCCGGCGGCCGGCCGATCGACATCGAGGTGCGCACCGGACAGGGCGTGACGAATCCGCTGCCCGCCTACACCCCGCAGGAGGGAGACACGCTGCTGTTCGTCGGCCCTCTCGACGCCCCGGACTCCGGTTTCGGCGCGCGGCCCCACAAGCGCCTGACGCTGGAATCGGTGCTGGCCGATCCGGCGGCCGCCCTCGCCGGGACCGCGCCGGAGGGAGAGCAGCCGGAGGGAGAGCAGCCGGAGGGGGCGCAGCGAGGCGGCGACGGGCCGCGCATCGTCGCGGTGACCTCCTGCCCCACCGGCATCGCGCACACCTTCATGGCGGCAGAGGGGCTCCAGGCGGGCGCGCGGCAGCTCGGCTACGCCATCCGCGTCGAGACGCAGGGCTCGGTCGGGGCCGAAAACGCGCTCACGCCGCAGGAGATCGCCGCCGCCGACCTGGTACTGATCGCCGCCGACCGCGAGGTGGATCGCGCCCGCTTCAACGGCAAGCGCGTGTTCGCGACCGGTACCAAGCCCGCCATCACCGGCGGCGCGCGGCTGATCGAGCAGGCTTTCGCCGAAGCGAAGGTGCAGGGCGGCGAGGACGCGGCCCGCACCGAGGCCGCCCCCGCCGGCGGCACCGAGAAGGCCGGCCCCTACAAGCATCTGATGACCGGCGTCTCCTTCATGCTGCCCTTCGTGGTGGCGGGCGGCCTGCTCATCGCGCTTGCCTTCGCGCTGGGCGGCATCGATGCGGGCAGCGACGCGAATGCCGGCACGCTGGCACACGCCCTGTTCGAGATCGGCGCCAAGGGGGGCTTCGCCCTCATCGTGCCGGCGCTCGCGGGCTACATCGCCTATTCCATCGCCGACCGGCCGGGCATCGCGCCCGGCATGATCGGCGGCATGCTCGCCGCCGGTCTCGACGCGGGCTTCCTCGGCGGCATCGTCGCCGGCTTCATCGCCGGCTATGGCGTGTACTGGCTCAACCGGCTGATACAACTGCCGAAGAACCTGCAGGGGCTGAAGCCGGTCCTGATCCTGCCGCTGCTCGGCACGCTGCTGACCGGCCTGCTGATGATCTACGCCGTGGGCGCGCCGGTGGCGGCGATCCTGACCTTCCTCACGGACTGGCTGCGCAGCATGCAGGGATCGAGCGCCGTGTTCCTCGGCCTTCTGATCGGCGCGATGATGGCCTTCGACATGGGCGGGCCGGTGAACAAGGCGAGCTATGCGTTCTCGACCGCGCTCATCGCCAGCCACATCTACACGCCGATGGCGGCCGCCATGGCGGCGGGCATGACGCCGCCGCTCGCCATCGCGCTGGCGACGCGCCTGTTCCGCAACCGCTTCACGCCGGACGAGCGCGAGGCCGCGCCCGCCGCGGCGGTGCTCGGCCTCGCCTTCGTGACGGAAGGCGCGATCCCCTTCGCAGCGCGCGACCCCTTCCGGGTCATCCCGGCGCTGATGGTGGGATCGGCGCTCGCGGGCGCGATCTCGATGGCTGCGGGCGTCGAGCTCAGAGTGCCGCACGGCGGCGTCTTCGTGCTGCCCATTCCGGGGGCGGTCACGCATCTGGCGATCTACGCCCTCGCCCTTGTCGCGGGCACGGTCGCGAGCGCGCTCATCCTCGGCCTGCTCAAGCGGCCGGTGGCCGCGAGCGGGACAGAAGCATCGACGGGGCCGCCGCCCGCCGAGCTGTCCGGTGAGAAATACGCCGCGGGCTCATGAGTCCGAGCGCAGATGCGCCACGAGGCTGCGCGCGGGCGGGGTCAAGTCCGCGTCGCCGCGGATGCAGATGGACAGCCGCCGCGTCGCCCACGCGTCGGCGAGGCGGATGACGGCAAGCCGCGCGGACCGCCGGCAGCGGCGCGCCGCCGCCTCGGGCACGATGCCGATGCCCGCGCCCTCGCCCGCCATCCGGCAGATGCCGTCGAAGGTGCGCACCTTCACACGCAGCCTCAGCCGCATGCCGATCGCCGCCGCGTGGGCGTCGATGTGTGCCTGCAGGGCGCCCGCCGCCAGGCCGATGAAATACTGGTCCGCGAGATCGGCGAAACGGACCTGCTTCCTGGCCGCCAGGATATGGTCACGCGCCGTCACCACGGTCAGACGGTCGACCGCGAAGGGCAGCAGCTGCAGGCCGCCCGTATCGACCGCATGCGACAGGATGCCGATCTCGACGAACCCCGCGGCGACGCTTCTGGCAATCTCGGTGCTTTGCCGCTCCCTGAGCTCGACGTCGACCCGCGGGTGCGCCGCCATCCATGGCGCGAGCCGCTCAGGCAGGAACTCGGCGATGGCGGCCGTGTTGGCGAGAATGCGGATGGTCGCGCGAAGGCCTTTCGCATGTTCGCCGAGCTCTCCGCGCATCTGCGCCATCTGGTGCAGGATGAGGCGTGCGTGATGGGCGAGCGCCTCCCCGGCCTCGGTCAGCGTGACCCCGCGCCGCCCGCGCTCCAGCAGGGCGACCCCGCCGTCGGCCTCCATGTCGCGCAGGCGCTCGCTCGCCGCCGGCAGCGACAGGCCCGCCTCCGCCGCGCCGTGCGTGATGCTGCCCGCATCGACGACGGCGAGAAACAGGCGAAGGTCGGTCAGGTCGAAGCGCATGCCGCGACGATATCGGATAACGAGCCTTCGGGCCAGCCGAAGCCATGCTGCGGATGATCCGCATTGCCGGCGCGGCCGGATGGTGTACCCGGAGAACATGTTCGATGCTCCGATAACGCTCCTCGCGGTCGCCGCGACCTTCTTCGCCGCCGGTCTCGTCAAGGGCGTCACCGGCATGGGCCTGCCGACGGTGGCGATGGGCGTGCTCGGCGCGCTCGTCTCGCCGCTTGCCGCGGCGAGCCTGCTGATCGTCCCGTCCTTCGTGACCAATGTCTGGCAGCTTGTCGCGGGCCCGGGCCCCGGCGCGCTCGTCCGCAGGCTCTGGCCGATGATGCTCGCGATCGTCGCGGGAACGGTCCTGGGTTCGTCCTGGCTGACGCGCGGCGATACGCGCCTCACCACGGCGGCGCTCGGGGCGGCGCTGGTGATCTATTCCGGATATGGCCTCCTCGGCCGCCGGCTTCGCGTGCCGGCGCGGATGGAGCCGTGGCTGTCGCCCCTCGTCGGCGCCGCGACGGGCGCGGTCACGGGCGGCACCGGCGTGTTCGTCATTCCCGCCGTGCCCTATCTCCAGGCGCTGGGGCTGGAGAAGGACGACCTGGTGCAGGCGCTCGGCCTGTCCTTCACCGTGTCCACCATCGCGCTGGCGGCAGGGCTCACTTGGCGCGGCGCCGTGCGGACGGACGATCTTGCGCTGTCGATTCTCGCCGTCCTGCCCGCTCTCGGCGGCATGTGGGCCGGGCAGATCGTCCGGCGCGCCGTCACGCCCGCCGTCTTCCAGCGCTGGTTCCTGATCTGCCTCCTGCTGCTCGGGGCGGAAATGGTGTCGAGGCTGGCCGTTTGAGCCAGGGTCCCTACGGTCAAGCAAACGTGAACATGAACGGATCCGCGAAATCGGCTATAAATGAGGGCCGTGACCGGGCCCGCAGGGCCTGTCCATGCTGGCTTGGTATGCATGGCCCGGCGCAGACGGAGGCGGACATGCTCACGAAGCGGACGTTGCTGTTGAGTGGTGCCGCAGGCATCGCGGGAGTGACACTTGCCGGATTGTGGCGCCAGGGCGACGGCGCCACACACGCCGCCGGCACCACGCATGCCGCCGGCACTTTCGAGGTGACGCACAGCGAGGACGAATGGCGCCGGCTGCTGACGTCGGACCAATACGCGGTGCTGCGGGAGGACGCCACGGAGCGGCCGTTCACCAGTCCCCTGCTCGACGAGCATCGGCCGGGGGTGTTCGGCTGCGCGGGTTGCGACCGCGAGCTGTTCTCCTCCACGACGAAATTCGACAGCCGGACCGGCTGGCCGAGCTTCTGGGCGCCGCTTGAGGGAGCGGTCGGCGAAACGCACGACACCTCCTTCGGCATGGTGCGCACCGCCGTGCATTGCGCCCGCTGCGGCGGCCATCTCGGCCATGTCTTCGACGACGGCCCGCCGCCGACGGGACTGCGCTACTGCATGAACGGCGTCGCCCTGACATTCAAGCCGGCTCAGACGTGACAATGCGAGCCTGAGGACGGATCGGAGCGATGCTGCTCATTCTCGTGGCCTATCTCGGCGGGTTGCTCACCATCGTCAGCCCCTGCATCCTTCCGGTGTTGCCCTTCGTCTTCACGCGGGCGGACCGCCCGTTCGCACGCGCCGGCCTGCCGCTGCTCGCCGGCATGGCGCTCGCCTTCGCGGCCGTCGCTTCCCTTGCCGCCCTCGCCGGCGAATGGGTGGTCGCGGCCAATGAATACGGCCGTCTGGCCGCCATGGCGCTTCTGGCGCTGTTCGGACTGGCGCTGCTGTTCCCGGCCCTTGCGGATCGGCTGGCGCAGCCGTTCGTGACGCTGGGCGCGCGGCTGTCACGGACGGCGCAGGCCGGGGCCGACGGCGAACCTTCCGTTGTCTCGTCGGCGATGCTCGGCGTCGCCACGGGCCTGCTGTGGGCGCCCTGCGCCGGCCCCATCCTGGGGCTGATTCTCACCGGCGCGGCCATCAACGGCGCCAACGTGCAGACATCCATGCTGCTGCTGGCCTACGCTGCGGGCGCGGCGACGTCGCTCGCGCTCGCCCTCCTCGTCGGCGGGCGCGTGTTCGCGGCGATGAAGCGTTCGCTGGGCGCCGGAGAATGGATCAGGCGCGGGCTGGGCGCGGCGGTCGTCGCGGGCGTGGGCGCCATCGCGCTGGGGCTCGATACGGGCTTCCTCGCGCGGGTCTCGCTGGCGAGCACGACGTCGATCGAGCAGGGCCTGCTCGACCGGTTCCCTCCCCCGGCCGACGCCACGGCCGGCCGGCAGCCGCCCGGCGCATCGGAGAGCGCGGCATCCGTCGTCATGTCGGGCGGCCCGGCCATGATGGCGGGCGGATCGGCGATGATGACGGGTGGATCGGCGATGATGATGCAGGCCGCGCCGGCGCAGACGCAGACCGATCTGCCGGTCGAGGGCACGTTTCCGTCGCTGGTGGGCGCCGTCGGCTGGCTCAACACGCCGCCGCTCTCCGTCGAAGCCTTGAAGGGCAAGGTAGTGCTCGTCGATTTCTGGACCTATTCCTGCATCAATTGCCTGCGCGCCATCCCTTATGTCCGCGCCTGGGCCGAGAAGTACGAGGAGCAGGGCCTCGTCGTGATCGGCGTGCATACGCCGGAATTCGCCTTCGAAAAGAACGTCGACAACGTCCGCAACGCGGTCGCCGACCTGAAGATCGGCTATCCGGTGGCCATCGACAACAACTACGCCGTCTGGCGCGCCTTCGGCAACAGATACTGGCCGGCGCACTATTTCATCGACGCGCAGGGGCGCATCCGCCATCATCACTTCGGCGAGGGCGACTACGAGCAATCCGAGAGGGTCATCCGGCAATTGCTGGCGGAAGCCGGCGCGAAGGACGTCGCGGACGACTACGTCGCCGTCTCCGCGACAGGCGCCGAGGCGCCGGCGAACCTGGCCGATGTCCGCTCGCCCGAGACCTATATCGGCTATGAGCGCGCGGAGAACTTCGTCTCTCCCGGCGGCGCGGCGCACGACGCGGCGCGTGCCTATGAGCCCGGCGCGCCGCGCCTGAACGAATGGGGGCTCGCCGGCCGGTGGACAGTCGGCAAGGAGCATGCGGAACTCGACGCCGCGGACGGCGGCATCGTCTTCCTCTTCCACGCGCGCGACCTGCACCTCGTGCTGGGTCCGGGCGCGGACGGCAAGCCCGTGCGCTTCCGCGTCACCATCGACGGCAAGCCGCCCGGCGACGACCACGGCGTCGATACGGACGCGAACGGACAAGGCATTGTCACGGGAGAGCGGCTCTACCAGCTCGTGCGCCAGCAGGGAGCGGTCCGCGAGCGCACATTCGAGATCCGCTTCCTCGATCCCGGCGTGCAGGCCTTCGCCTTCACGTTCGGCTAGTATCAAACCAAAATAGGTACCGTTTTTGAGATCGATTTGATGCGTCAACAAGAAGATAGCGCGGCGGCGTCGATTCAGATTTCTGCCCGCCGGCCTGAAACCGGAGAACATCCATGTCATCGGCGCTGCATTTCTCGATTTCACGCCTCGCGAGATGGCGTTTGCACGCGGCCGCGCTCGTCATCGCGGCCGCGGTCATGACCGTTCTGGCGGGCGTTTCGCCCTCAAAGAGCCAGGAAGGCATCGCCATTCCGGCGCCGGCGCGCGACGCGCAGGCCGCCGGCGGCACGGCCGTCGCGGTTCTTGCCGGCGGCTGCTTCTGGGGCGTGCAGGGGGTCTTCCAGCACGTCGACGGCGTGCTCAATGCGGTGTCCGGCTATGCCGGCGGCGACAGCTCGACGGCACAGTACGAAGCCGTGGGCACGGGCCGCACCGGCCACGCCGAGGCCGTTGAGATCTCCTTCGATCCGGCCAGGATCAGCTACGGCCGCATCCTGCAGATCTTCTTCTCGGTCGCCCACGATCCGACCCAGCTCAACAGGCAGGGGCCTGACGTGGGTACGCAATACCGCACCGCGATCTTTCCGCAGGACGAGGAGCAGGCGGCCATTGCGAAGGACTACATCGCGCAGCTCAATCAGGCGCGGGTCTACGATGCCGCCATCGTCACGCGGATCGAGCGCGACCGGCCGTTCTTCCCGGCCGAGGCCTATCATCAGGATTTCATGACGCGGAACCCGACATATCCCTATATCGTCTACAACGACCTGCCGAAGGTCGAGAATCTGAAGCGGCTTTTCCCGGAGCGTTATCGCGAGAAGCCGGTGCTGGTCTCGCAGACGCGCGCGGTCAATTGAGGCCCGCTCTCAGTCACACTGGGCGATCGTGATTTCCCGGCTCTTGGCGCGCGAGCAGCAGATGATGATGTTGTCGTCCCATTCGTCGTCGAACAGCACCAGATCCCGGTGGTCCGCTTCGCCCTCGATCAGCTTCATGCGGCAGGTGCCGCAGGTGCCCGCCCCGCACGAACTGGCGACCGCATGGCCCGCCTCTTCCAGAACCTGCAGGATCGTCTTGTCCGCGGGCACGAAATGGCGTGTTCCGGCCGATGCGAAATTGACCCAGAAGCCGTCCTCCCCGTCGGACGCGGTGGCAACGGCGGCACTGCCGAAATCCTCGAAATGGACGCTGCCGCGCGGCCAATGGGCGGTGGCGGAGCGGATCGCATGCAGCAGGCCGGCCGGCCCGCAGGCGTATATGGCGTGCCCCTGGAGACAGCCGACGCGGCCGGTCAGATCGTAGGCCCTGGCAAGATCGCCCCCGTCGAGGTGCACGGTCAGGTCTTCCTCGGGAACCAGGCTCTCCAGGGCGTCGACATAGGCCAGCGCCTCGCGGTCGCGGCCGAGGTAGAGGACGCGGAAGGGCGTGTTGCGCCGGCGCAGACTGCGCGCCATGGCGAGGATCGGCGTCACGCCGATGCCGCCGGCGATCAGCAGCACCCGGGCATCGTCGGCCAGCATCTCGAAATCGTTGTGCGGCGCCGATACGCGCAGGACATCGCCCTCCGCGACCCGATCCGTCAAGGCGCGCGAACCGCCGCGGCCTTCGGGCTCGCGCTTGACGGCAATGGCGTAGGACGCAAGCTCCTCGGGATCCGAGCACAGCGAATATTGCCGGGTCTCGCCCTCCGCGACCGCGACATGGATATGCGCGCCGGCCGTGAAGGGGGGAAGCGCGGTGCCATCGGCGCGGGCGAGGACGAATTCGGTGATGTCGGAGGCAACCTGACGCCGGCCGGTGACGATGACATCGAAAAGTTCCATGGCGGCCCTCAGACGGACAGCGCGCGCCGCGCCCGGCGCGCGAGATAATCGAAGTTGATGGTGAACTGCTCCTGTTTCCCGAGGCTGTCCTTCAGCGCCGCGATGTCCTCTTCGGGAAACAGGCTCGCCGAGCCGCTCGTGGCTTCCGCAGCCAGCTGTATCTGCGCCGCGTTCTCGAGCATGATCGCGCCGATGATGCATTCCTCCAGGGTCGATCCGGTGCAGGCGATGCCGTGGTGCTTCATCAGGACGGCGCGGTTGCCGCCCAGCGCGTCCGCCAGCGCCTTGCCCTGCTCGGGCTTGCGGATCAGGGTGATCGTCTCCTCGAAGAGGCCGAGGCTGCCGTGAAACAGCGCCGCCGGCTGGCTGACCGGGCGCAGCGGCCGGCCGGTGGCGCTGAGCGCCACGCAATAGGTCGGATGGGTGTGCAGCACGGCGTTGACGTCGGGCCGCGCCTTGAGGATCTCGGTGTGGATGAAGACTTCCGAGTGGCGCCTCGCAGTGCCCGAGACCACGTTGCCATCAAGGTCGCAGATCAGCAGGTCTTCGGCGACGAGCTCATCCAGCCCGACCGAATGCGGCTTCATCAGGAAATGGTCCGGATTGTCCGGCAGGCGCACGGCCATGTGGCCGCGGGTCAGGTCATCCTGGCCGTTCTGCACCAGGATATGGCCGGAGATCACGATCTTTTCACGAAGGTCCCGATGGTTCATGTCATTGATCCTGTACGATCAGGTCGGGCTGGCCGACCTTGCGATATTCGTTGTCGAGAAGGCGCACCAGCTTGACGACGGTGTATCCCAAGCCGTTCGCGAGGTCCTCGACCATGGCGCGCGACAGCTTCATCCGCATCCAGCCGAGGCCGTCGTTGTAGAGGCCGAGGTCGATCGCGCGGCGTGTCGGGTCGATGCCCGTCGACCACAGCAGATTGTCGAGCTCGATCAGCGTGTCGCTCTCGGGCTCGAAGGATCCGCTGAAGGCCGGGGTCATCTGCGCCCGCAGCGCGATCAGCTCCCGGATCAGCGCGCTGACTTGCTGGGCGTCCAGGGCCTCGTCGCCCAGCAGCACATGCTGGCGGTCTTCGGTCAGCTCGGTATGGGGCATTATTCTCTCCCTATTGTCCGGTTGCGTGTTTCAGAGCGCCACCGGCATGCGGCTCCGGGCCGAGTGCGCCGCCGCCTCCAGGATGCGTCCGAGGAGCACCCCGTGCCGGGCGTCGTGGCGGCTCGGCCGGCCGGCGAGCACCGCCGCGAACTCGTCGAGGACGAGGGCGCGGGGCGAGTTCTGCGTGCCGAGCGGGACGTGGTCGACCCGCTCCCGCCGGTGGATCTCGATGCCGTCCGGCGCCTGGCGCAAGGTGCCGAGGGCGCAGGAGACGAGGGTCAGACCGTAGTGCGGCTGATGGGGCGCGTCGTTCCGGATCGCCGTCCTGGCGCGGATGTATTTCGCCGACACCTCGTCCGCCGCGGCGACCGGGGGCTGCTTGGCGCCCGCATCCGGGAAGCCCCATTCGCCGATGTTGCGCGTCAGCAGCACGGTGTTGAAATGGCCGTAGCCGTTATAGCTCGCCGTGCCCACCGCCCCGCCGGCGAATTCCAGCGTCAGGGAAAAGGCGCCTGTGGTCGGCCGTGCCGGGTCCACGTCGTAGAGGTGCGCCCAGACGCGGGTGACCGTCTCCGGCAGGATGGTGGTCAGGATGTCGATCTGGTGCGAGCCCTGCCGATAGAGCACGCCGCCGCCCAGATCGAGCCGCAGTTCCTCCGGGCGGCGCGGGCGGTAGACCCAGTCCGTCGCGCACAGCGTCTGCATCGTCATCACCGGTCCGAGCTCGCCCGAGCCGACGATCTCGGCCATGGTGCGGACGGGCAGGTCGAAGCCATGGGAATGGCCGACGACGAGGCAGCGGCCGGCGCGCTCGGCCGCTTCGGCGATCGCCTCACACTCCGCGAGGGTGACGGCCATCGGCTTTTCCATCACCAGATGGCGGCCGGCGGCGAGTATCGCGAGCGCCTGGGCGTGATGCAGATCGGTCGGCGTCGCCAGATACACGCAGGGCACATCCTCCGCCGCCAGCATCTGCTCGAGGTCGGCATAGACGCGCACGCCCCATCTTTCCATGGCCTGTCGCCGCGCCTCCTGCCGGGGCTCGACGACGCAGGCGAGGGAGAACGCCGGGTGCTTCAGGATGGCGTCGGTGAAGGCCAGCCCCGCCAGCCCGAGACCGACCACCGCGATTTCGCAGGGCATCGTTCGATCGGTCGTGCGGCCTCTGGCGGCGGTGCCCGTCGGAGGCCGGGCCTGTTTCATTCGGCCGCCTGCAGCGGCTGGGAGGGCTCGTAGACCTCGACCAGATCGTCGAGGATCGGCGAGAAGCGCATGTGCGTGCGCAGCAGCCAGGACTTCATGCCGTCCGAGTTGTGGTGCTTCTTCCGCTCGTTCGGCAGCTCGATGAGCTTGTTTTCCGCCACATTGCGGAAAGTGTTCATCGGCTCCTGCCCGGCCTCGACCTTCTTGATCTCGCGGCGGAGCATGCGGCGATAGGCGGCGATGCCCTGATCGGTCGAGCCGAGGTTCTCGGTGGTGCGGTCGGTGATGCGCCCCTGCGAGATCCAGGCCATCATGTCCTGGCCGTCCACGTTGTCGACGATATAGTCGCCCTTCTCGTCGAAAATCGGCACCTCATAGGTATAGAGCCGGTTGAGCAGATGCTGCGGCACCTTCCTGCCCGCAGGCGGGACATAGGCGGTGTACCAGATGTGCAGCGTGTTCTCGTCGTCGACCGGCACGCGGATCTGGAAGGCGTAGTAGCGCGAGCTCTCGTCGCCGTTGCCCACCGACAGGGTGTTGGGAAAGAAGACCGGATGGCCGACGCGCCAATCGTCGGATTCCTCGGACTGCCCGACGAGCAGGCGGTGCTTGGTGATGCCGTACTTGAATTCGTTGAAGGCGATCTTCGCATGCGGCGCCGAGATGGCGACCTTCACGTTCTCCTGCTCCTTGACGAATTCGTAGAGATGGCCGTGAAGCCATTCCGTGTGCACCGGATCGAGCGAATTCTCCATCGCCTGGAGCCAGTTGATCGGAATGATCGTGCGCCCCATCATGCGGATCGTTCCCGGCACGACGAAGCCGTCGATGCGCGGCAGCAGCGGCGCGGGGTCCGGCCCGAGATAGGCCCAGAGCATGCCGCCGAGCTGCTCGACCCTGTAGCCGCCCGTCTTGATCTTCTGGCAGAAGGACTGGCCCTCGGGCTCGTTCGGCTGCTCGACGCACTGTCCCTTGTGATCGAAAGCCCAGCCGTGATAGGGGCAGCGCAGCCCGTCCTCGGTCGGAATGCCGTTGACGAGCGAGGCGCGGCGGTGCGGGCACTGGCGGTCCAGCAGGCCGACCTTGCCCGAGCGGTCGCGGAACAGCACCAGATCCTGCCCGAGCAGACGCACCGGGATCGTCCACTTCTCCTCCAGGTCCTCGATTGCCGCGACCGGATGCCAGTACCGGCGCATCAGTTCGCCTGCCGGCGTGCCCGGGCCCACACGGGTGAGCATTTCATTCTGTTCTTTGGTCAGCATGTGCCGTCCTCCTCATTGCATGCTGGGTCCCCATCAGGGGCACTTGCGGGGGAGAGCAGATCGTCCTGCCGGGGATCCTGCGTCGTTCTTTCAGCAGATGGCGCAGTTTGTCCCGGCCCCCTATTATTGTTAAGTGATTAACAAAAAATCCCGTTCGCGTCAATCTCGAAAATTTCGAAAGTGGCCCGCAAATGCCGTTCACGCCTGACGCATTGACTATTCTCGCCGCAACTGGAAAGAACGACGATCATGACGAGCTCGTACGACCGCATTGCCCACCTGCTCAAGCTGACGTCGAAGAGCGCGGCGCGCGCGCTTCAGACCCGTCTTGCGCGCGAGGACATCAACTACGGCTTCTGGACCTTTCTGCGCATCCTGTGGGAGCAGGACGATCTGACGATCACCGAACTCTCGCAGGCCGCAGGCGTCGCCAAGCCGGCGGTGGTCAACGCGATCCAGGCGATGGAGGCGCGCGGTTTCGTCACGCGCGTCAAACGTGACGGCAACGCCAAGGCGGTCTATGTCCGGCTCACCGACGAGGGCCGGGCGCTGCAGGAGAAGCTGGTGCCCTATGCCCAGGAGGTGAACGCGATCGCCATGCGCGGATACAGCGACAAGGAGATCGAACAGTTCCGCCAGCAGCTTCTCCGGATCCTGAAGAATCTCGAGGACGCCGCCGAGTAGGGCGGGACACCGCCCCGCCCCGTTTCCGTGCGCGCGCACCCAGCCGGTGCGCACCCTCCCTCAGATCGAGGGGATGATCCTCGCGGCCGGCAGCAGCTCGCCGAGCAGCGTCGGCGGCCACGGGATTCTCAGGAAATGATCGAAGATCAGCCAGATCAGCAGCGACGTTCCGATGGTCATCCCCGCGCAGAGGCCCCAGCGCTCGCGATTCTCGACCCGCATGTAGAGCACGATGAAGACCAGCGCCGCGGGCAGCAGGCCGATCAGGGCCATCAGCGCCATGATGACCAGCATCCAGCCGAAGAACAGCATGCCGCGCAGGAAGACCGTGCCGTTGGACAGGCCCTGGTGATCCGCCACGAGGTCCATGCCGCCTTCCATGATCGCCTCGTCGGCTCCGGCGTTGGTGCCCTCGCCGGGCGCCGAGACCAGATCCGCGCGACGCAGGGGGCGCGTGAAGATCTGCACGATCAGCGACAGCGACAGGCACACGAGGCAGAAGACCCCGACGATCATCGGCCCGAGCCGTGCGGACGCCGCGAAACCGTTGGCCACGGTCACCATGACGACCGTCAGCAGCAGGAGCGCGAGCGGCAGCAGATCGGCGAGCGCCACGCGCGGCATGCTGAAGCCGGGGGACGTGCGGCGCAGCTTCAGCCGGGCGCGCAGCGTCGCGAAGATGGGCTGGATCATGATCAGCGCCGACAGCGCGAAGACGATCATCACGGTCGGGCGCGTCAGCCATTCGGTCCCGTAGCGCCCCATGGAGATGAACATGTACTGCTCGATGAGACCGCCCAGCACGAAGCCGAGGATCAGCGGCGGACGCGGCCAGCGCAACTGCTTCATCACCCAGCCGACGAGGCCGAAGATCAGCAGCGCGTAGATGTCACCCCAGTCGCGATTGCCCTGGAAAGCGCCGAGATAGACCAGAATCAGGGCCACCGGAATGATCAGCGTATAGCGCAGCGTCGCGAGTTTCGCGAGCTGGCCGCTGAGCAGGAAGCAGAGCCCCGCGCCGAGGATATTGGCGAGCGCGACCGACCAGATCATCGAGTAGGTGATGTCCAGATGCTCGTTCAGCATGCCCGGTCCGGGCACGAGGCCCTGGATGATGAAGGCCCCGAGCAGGATCGCCATCGAGGCCGAGCCCGGCACGCCGAAGGCGATCGTCGGGATCAGGGCGCCGGCGGTATTGGCGTTGTTGGCCGCCTCGGGCGCGATCACGCCGCGCACATCGCCGGTGCCGAACGTCTTTTTCGCGCCGGGAACCACTTTCGAGGCGAAGCCATAGGCGAACCAGTCGACCACCGAGGAGCCGAGGCCCGGCAGTGCGCCGATCAGGGTGCCCAGCGACGAGCAGGCCAGCACCAGGGGCGAGTTGCGCAGCGTATCCTTGAAGCCCTGCCCCATGCCGCCGGTGATCTGGCCGTTGGCCTTGGCGGCTATGACGACGCGCTGGATGGCGAAATCCGCCAGTTCCGGCAGGGCGAAGAGCCCCAGCGCGACGGGAAGCAGCGGCAGGCCGTCGTAGAGGTAGATGGTGTCGAGTGTCCACCGCATCTCGCCACCCTGCGGATCGGCGCCGATCATGGACAGGAGAACGCCGAGGCTCGCCAGGGACAGGCCGCGCAGGGGCGAGTTGCCGGACAGGACCGAGACCATCGAGATGCCGAAGACCGAAAAGGCCAGCAGTTCGGGCGAGCCCACCTTCAGCATGATCGGCCGCATGACCGGAATGCAGAGCGCGAGGATGGCAGCGGCGAAGACGCCGCCGATCATCGAGGCGGAATAGGCCGCCGAGAGGGCACGGCCGGCTTCGCCGTTGCGCGCCATCTTGTGGCCGTCGAGCACGGTGGCCTGCGCCGACTGCGACCCCGGAACCCCGAACATCACGGCCGGGATCGTGTCGGACGTCGCCATCACCGAGGCGAGGCCGAGCAGGAAGGCGAAGGCGGTGTAGGGATCCATCCCGAACGTGAACGGCAGCAGGAGGGCGATGCCGGCGACGCCGCCCACGCCTGGAAGGATACCGATTATGAGGCCCAGCACCACACCGCTGAACAGGTAGAAGATGCGGTGAAGTTCCAGGATCATCGACAGGGCATTGCCGGCGGCTTCAAGCATGGCGGCAATCCCCGGCTGCAAGCCCGCCTTGCTGCGGGAACGGATTGATGAGGCTGCGCAAGATTCTGTCCTGAGAATAGGAAATGGCGGAGAGACGGCTCCCGGGACCCCGATCCGGCCGGGCCGGATCGGGCTTGATGCACTAGTGGGCCATCAGGACCGGGGTTTTCAGATCGGCCAGGATCTCGTGGGTCGTGCCACCCAGAATATCCTCGCTGAACTTGGAGTGCTCATAGGCGCCCATCACCAGCAGGTCGGCGCCCTGGTCCTCGGTGAACCGGCGGATCGTGGCGGCGACCGAGCCGTGGCGCGACACATAGACCGCGCTGGCCTTTATGCCGTGGCGCCCGACATGGGTGAGCACTTCCTCCGACCAGAACTGCGCGCGGTCCTTCTGGTGCCCCACGCAGAGAATGACGACTTCCGTGAAGGACTGGAGGATGTGCAGCATCGCCGACAGGGTCCGCGCCGCGGCCCGGCGGCCGTCCCATGCCACGACGACCTTGGGTGCATCCGGCAGCGCGGCCGCCTTCTCGGGCACGACGATCACCGGCTTGCCCGACCGCAGCGCCACGACGTCCGGCGACAGGACATGCTCGCGCTCGGGCTTGGCGCCTTCGCTCGAGATGATGCACAGATCATAGTAGCGCGCCGCCTTCGTCACCGAAACCGTGGCGTCGCCGGTCAACGGCAGCCAGTGCAGATCGTCCGGGCGTGGAAAGCCCTGCGTGTCCTCTCCGAACTTCCGCTGTGCCTCCGAGATGACCTCATGGTTCATCCGGCGCGAGATCTCCTCGAAGTCCTGGCGCAGCGCGCGCGGAACCCAGTTGTTGCCGCCCCAGTAGTCGCGCGGCGGCTGGTAGGGAAAGGCGGCCGTCAGATGCGCCCCGCGCTGCTCGGCCAGCCGCCAGGCCACGCGCAGGGCGTCCTGCCCGGCCGTCGTCCCGTCATAGACGACCAGAAGGTCCTTGATTCCCGACATAGGTTTGTCCCCGTGCAAGCCGGCTGCGGCGGACAGGCGCCCGCCGCAGCCGGACCGGTCAGTGCCGGATGATGGAAATCATCTTCTCGATGATCGCGGGGTCGGACCCATAGACGGCCTTGACCGTCTCGGCCAGTGCAGCCCCGTCCGAGGGGACGATGTCGAGCCCGGAGGCCTTGGCCGCGGCGAGGAACTCGGGGTCGCTCATCGTGGCCATGAAGGCGTTGCGCAGGGCTTCGAGCCGGTCGGCCGGGATATCCGGCGGGGCGACGAAGGGACGGCCGAGATCCATCGTGGCGTTGATGAAGCCGGCAAGGCCCCGGCCCAGATCGTCGCTCGCCAGATCCTGCGCCAGCGGCACGTCCTTGAGATCCTCGATCGGCGTCTGCGTGTACTGCACCGGCAAGACGACGACATTGTCCCGAAGCCAGTCGAGGCTCGACAGCTTCAGCGTCGACCAGGACCAGCCGCAGCGCCCGTCGATCTCCCCGCGCTCCATGGCGAGCGTGATCTCGTTGCCGCCGGGATAGCCGTCGATGATCTTGAGGTTGGTGCCGGCGATCTCGTTCAGCACCAGCGCCTGGACGTTGGGATCCGAGCCCGCGCCGGTGCCGCCCACGGTGATTTCCTTGGTTTTCAGATCCTCGATCGACTTGATGCCGGCCGCCGTGTTGAAGCCGCAGAGCGATATCTCGGTATTGGCGTTCCCGATATAGTTGAGCTCGGTCGCGTCGAAGCTGGCCGCATTGTTCTTCAGCAGCGGCTCGAACGGCGCGCCGCGCGCGACCGCGCCGAAGGCCGTGCCGTCCTTGGGCGCGGCCCGATAGAGCCAGTTGGTGAGCTTCAGGCTGCCGGCGCCGGGCATGTTCACCGGCACCACCGTCGGGTTGCCGGGGATGTGCTTGCCGATATAGCTCGCAACCAGCCGGGCATAGGTGTCGTACCCGCCGCCCACGGAATAGCCGATGTACAGGTTGACAGTCTTGCCCCGATAGAACTCTTCAGGCGTCTGAGCCTGGGCAACCGCCGGCGCCAGGCCCAGCAAGGCCACAGCAACGGTACAAAGCGCGGATTTCAGCGTCATTGATTTTTCCTCCCTTGAACAATCATCGTGACGATCTAGATGACAAAACCCTCCAGCGTCTCCGGTGCAAACAGCTCCTCGACATCGACGAGCCGTTTGGACAGTCCCTGCTCGTGGTGGTAGCGCAGGAAGGCCGTGAGCGTTTTCTCGTTCTTCTCCAGTCCGTAAGGCCAGAAGTCCCTGCCCATGGCGCTGACGGCCTCCTCGTAGCCGTGCACCGACCACGGCAGCGAGGATTTCATCGCCGCGGTCTCGCCGAGGCCCTCGAGGCACAGATCCTTGGACAGCGTGAAGGCATCCAGCAGCGCACGCGCGACCCAGCGGTTCTCCTCGTAGAAGTCGCGGCGCAGGGCGACGGTGTGCATGATCGGGAAGATCGAGGTGCGGGCGAAGTAATCCGCCTCGACCTCCTTGAAGTTCTCGAACAGGCGCACGACCGGACCGCCCGGGCCGGTGTAGGTCGAGGGCTTGCGCGCGGTATAGAGCGCGTCGATCTCGCCGGCCGCCAGCATCCCGGCCAGGGTCTTGCCCGGGCCGATGGGCTGGACGTCGAATGTCGGCGGCAGGTCGAGCTTGATCTTTTCCTCCCGGTTCGGCTCTTCCTGGCCGCCGGTGAAGTAGGTCACCGATTCCGGTTTCACCCCGTATTCGTCCGACAGGATGCCCCTGATCCAGACCGGCGCCGTCATCTGGTACTCGGGGCAGCCGACGCGCTTGCCCACCAGATCCTGCGGCGTGCGGATCCGCGAGTCGGCATTGACGTAGATCGACCCGTGCCGGAAAAAGCGCGACGGGAAAACCGGAATCGCGACGAAGGGCTTGTCCTCCCGGTTGAGCGTGACGGTGTACGAGGACAGCGACAGTTCCGAGGCATGGAACTCCCGGTAGCGAAGCTGGCGAAAGAAGGTCTCCTCGACCGGCATGTTCAGAAAGTTCAGCTCGATTCCCTTGGGCTTGACCTCACCACTGATGATCGCGGCCATGCGGTCGTAGTCCCAGCAGCCGAAGTCCAGGCGCAACTTGCTCACAAATGCCTCTAAAAGTTGGTCCATCGTCAGGGGTAATGTGACGAGCCAAGCTGCACACAATCAAATATTATTTGTATATCTTTGACCTGTTAAAATCTTATGGCTTAGAGTGCCGACATGCCGACAGAGCCTGCGGGGTCGGGACGGCCGGGGGTTCCGGCCTCCGGCAAGGGGCCGGACGCAGCCGACGCCGGTTGCGTCCGCGCGGACCGGCAACATGGCCGGAGGCCGAAAGCAAGGGTCGCGAGCGCCGGCCGGCCCGACCCGCGAGGTTTTGTCAGGCGCTCTCGATCCGCCAGGAGAGCGTTTTCCAGAGCGTTTTCCAGAGAACATTTTCCGTGGAGGGTATCCGTGATCACGACACGCCAGCTTCGCTACTTCTGGCAGATCGCGCAGAGCGGATCGGTCACCGAGGCGGCGCGCGTCCTGCGCGTGGCGCAACCGGCCGTCAGCCTGCAGATCAAGGGCCTCGAGGACACCCTCGGCCTCAGGCTGCTCGAGAGGACCGCGCATGGCAGCCGCCTGACCCCGGCCGGGGAGATCTTCCTCGAAGGGGTGAGCGACATCCTGCAGCGGATGCGGGCGCTCGAACAGCAGATGCGCGGACTGGCGGGCAGTTCCGAGGGCGTCATCCGGCTCGGGCTGCCGCCTTCGATCGTCTATCTGCTCAGCTCGGACACCATCGACAGGCTGAACAACCACAGCGGCGGGCATGTGACCATCGTCGAGGCCCTGTCCGCGGCCCTGCTGCCGCAGTTGCAGGCCGGGGAGCTCGATGCCGCGCTGATCTTCGAGGTTCCGCCCCAACGGTCGGGGACGCGTGTGCCGATCCTGCAGGAGTCGCTCTATCTCATCGAGCGTTCCGAACAGCCGCTCGACAATCCGTTCGCGGGTGACGCAACGGTCGACATCTACCGGGCGCTCGGAGGCGAGATGGCCTTTTACAGCCACAGCGACACCATATGGCGGCTGGTGAACGCCGTCGCGGCGCGCCTGTCGATTCCGGTGCGGATGGCCTACGAGGTCTCATCCCAGCAGGCGATCCTGCGGCTGATCGAATCCGGCCTCGCCGCGACGATCATGCCCTATGGCCTGATGGCGCACATGCAGACGACGCGGCACATCAGGGCGAGCCGAATCGACGACCCGCGCCTGTTCCGGGTTCTCTACTACCTGACACCCGATACGCCCGCCCGTCCCGGGCTTCCGGCCTATATCGAGCACATCCTGGCGGACTATCGGCGCAAACTGCCCTATCACCGCTCGCTCGAGGACCACTGAAAGAGCCCGATGACGAGCCGGCAGACCAGCGGGCCGAAAAGCACCACCACGAAAAGCCGCGCGACCTGCAGCACCATGATGAAGGACATGTCCGCGTGAACGTTCACCGCGATGAGCGCGATCGCGTCGATGCTGCCCGGCACCGTCGCGAGAAGGCCGCTGGGCACGTCGACATGGCCGATCCAGGCAAGCCCCACCCCCATCAGCGCCGAGAGCACGAGAAGGACGAGAACGCCCGCCGCCAGCTTGGGCATGACCGACAGGCCCCTGGCGAGAATGGGGCGCGTGACGCGCACGCCGACCTGCGTGCCCAGCAACGCGAAGGCACCGGCGATGACCCATGCCTCGACCACGAAGTCGATGCCGAGGACGGTGCATGTCAGCCCCATCGCGATGCCGGACAAGGTCGTCCCGGCGGGCAGGAAGTGCAGATACCGCCCGATCAGCGCCGAGAGGGCGATCATCGCCACGGTGAGCGCGCTGGCCTGCAGCGGCGTCTGCCCGGCCAGGGTCTGCCCGGCCACACCCGGCGCGGGCGGCGGCTGGACGAAGGCGAAGGAGGAGACCCAGGCCAGCAGCACGATCAGGACGATCAGCCGCATCAGCTGCAGAAATGCGACCATCACGCTGTCGAGGCCACGCTCCTCGCTCAGCGCGATGACGCTGGAGGCCATGCCGGGCAGGAACCCCCAGACCCCGACTTCGGGATCGAGGTGCGCCCAGCGCGCGACCAGCGCGCCGACGAGGCAGGACAGGAAGAGCGTGAGAACCACGAAGATCAGGACCACGTGCCAAAGCGTCACGGCTTGCATGAGCATCGCCGGCTGCAGGCTTTCCGCGATCATCAGCGCGACCACGGCCTGGGCGATCGACAGGCCGATGCGGGGCATCCTCATGCCGGCGCCGCTGATGCCGAAAATGCCCGCGACCACCAGCGGACCGATCAGATAACCCGCCCCGAGGCCCAGGTCGTACAGAAGCACGCCGCACGCAAGGCCAAGGCCGAGCATCGCGATCCAGATGAGGATTCGTCGGACGTTTCGGGGAAAGGACGGGATTGGCACGTTCGGTTCCTGTCAGATCGCGCCGTCCCGCGACGCAACGGATGATGCTCTTCGCTCCGGCGGCCCGGCGTACCGGGTCCGCTCATAGATCGGCAGGCTGCCTCCCGCCGCAGCCCGGACGCGCGGGCGGGCGGCTGAGCGAACTGAGCGGCCGAATGGCCTTTTCGAGCAGATCCATGAACGTCCGCGCCTCGGCCTCGTCGAGCCCGCCCAGCATGACGCGCTGAGCCCTGAGAACCGACGGCGTCATCGCGTCGAGCTGCGTCCTGCCGGCGGAGGTGATGGAAAGCTGGCGCGTGCGCCGGTCGGTCGTGCTCTGCCGGCTGTCGACCAGCCCTTTCTGCACCAGCCGTTCGACCACACCGCCGGTGGTGGTCCGGTCAAGCGCGATCATCCCGGCAAGCCGCGTCTGGTCGATGTCGGGATGCGCGGCGATGGTGAACAGCGCGGCATACTGGACAGGGGTCAGGTTGACGGCCCCCGCCCCCTTCGTCTCCGACAGAAAGACCGCGACGGCGATCTGCTGCATGCGTCGTATCAGGTGGCCGGGCAGGCGTGCCAGCTCCATCTCAAGCTCCATAGGGGGAAACAGGTCAATTGACAGCATACTGACTATATGCATACTGTCCATTAAAAATCTCACCAGACACAATGACTTCGGACGACGGGCCGGGCCGGCGTGCGCCGGGCGGGGTGTGTCCGTCCGCGTGGTGGGCAGCGGAGGAACGATCCATGCAGTTTCACCTTGATGGCTTTCAAGCGGGCGATCCGTCGTTTGCCCGTCCGTCCGCCGAACGTCAACCCATCCGGGACGGGGAGGAGATGGATGTCCTCATCGTCGGATGCGGCCCGGCCGGTCTGACGCTCGCCGCGCAGCTCGCGGCCTTCGGCGACATCCGCACGCGGATCGTCGAGCGCAAGAGCGGGCCGCTGCTCCTCGGCCAGGCGGACGGGATCGCCTGCCGCACCATGGAGATGTTTCAGGCCTTCGGCTTTGTCGAGCGGGTCCTGAAGGAGGCTTACTGGGTCAACGAGACCACGTTCTGGAAGCCGGATCCCGGAAACCCGGCCCGCATCCTGCGGCACGGACGGGTGCAGGACACGGAGGACGGCCTGTCGGAATTTCCGCACGTCATCCTCAATCAGGCGCGGGTGCACGACTTCCTGCTCGACAGGATGCGCGCCGGGCCGGCGCATCTGGCACCGGATTACGACACGGACCTCGCCGGCTTCACCCGTGCCGGGGACGACGACCTGCTGCGCGTCACCCTGCGCGGGGCCGATGGCCGCGAATTTGCGGTCGGAACGCGCTATCTCGTGGGCTGCGACGGCGCCCGCAGCACGGTGCGCAGGCTGATGGGGCGCTCGCTCGTCGGCGATTCCGCCAACCAGGCCTGGGGCGTGATGGATGTGCTGGCGGTGACCGATTTTCCCGATATCCGGTTCAAGACCGCGATCCATTCGGCCAACGAGGGCAACATCCTGATCATTCCGCGCGAAGGCGGCTATCTCGTGCGGCTCTACATCGAGCTCGACAAGCTGCGCGGCGACGAGCGGGTATCCTCGCTGAACATCGGCCCGGAGCATCTTGCCGCCGCCGCCCGGCGTATCCTTCAGCCCTATGCCTTCGAGGTGAAGGAGGTCGCCTGGTGGTCGGTCTATGAGATCGGCCAGCGGCTTTGCGAACGCTTCGACGACGTCGAGGCCGGGGATCCCGACCGGCAGCCCCGCGTCTTCATCGCCGGCGACGCCTGCCATACCCACAGCCCGAAGGCCGGGCAGGGAATGAACGTTTCCATGCAGGACAGCTTCAACCTCGGCTGGAAGCTCGCGGCCGTCCTGCGCGGGCGGGCGTCGCCGTCGCTGCTGCGCAGCTATTCGGACGAGCGTCAGGCCGTCGCCCGGGAACTCATCGACTTCGACCGCGAGTTCGCCCGGATGTTCAGCGCCCCGCCCCGGACCTCCGGCCGGGCGGACGATGCCGGCGTCGACCCCGCGGAGTTCCAGGCCTATTTCGTGAAGCAGGGCCGGTTCACCGCCGGAACCGCGACATGCTATCGCCCCTCGCGCATCGTCGGGCCGGGCCGGCATCAGGCGCTGGCGCCGGGCTTTCCGGTGGGCATGCGGTTCCATTCCGCACCGGTGATCCGGGCGGCCGACGCCCGGCCGATGCATCTCGGCCACGTGCTCGAGGCGGACGGCCGCTGGCGCCTGATCGCCTTAGCCGACGCGCACGGCCTGACGCCCGACGCGCCGCTCGGGCGCCTGCTCGATTTCCTGGCCGCAGACGCCGCCTCACCGCTTGGCCGCTACAGCGCCGACGGCGCGGACATCGACGACGTCATCGATCTGCGCATCGTGCTGCAGCAGCGGTTCCGCGAGGTCGATCTCGCGGCGCTGCCGCCGCTGTGCCAGCCGCGCAAGGGGCGCTACGGCCTTCGGGACTACGAGAAACTGTTCTGCGCGGATGCCCGTGAGGGCCGCGAGATCTTCGACCTGCGCGGCATCGACCGCGAGCAGGGCGCCCTCGTGATCATACGGCCCGACCAGTATGTCGCCGACGTGCTGCCGCTCGCCGCCGTCGCCGAGCTTGCCGCGTTCTTCGACGGCGTCCTGCTGCCGGCGGCGAATGGTTCATCCGGAAACCCGGCGGGCCTATAGTCGCGCCGCCATCCTCCCCCGATATCCCGATATGGAGTAGCTATACTCGTGTCGGCGGCTGAGCCCGGCGCGGAGAAAGACATGATTCGGGAGCGGTGGTGAGCGGCGATACCGGCGATGGCGATGTCCCGGGGATTCTGCGGCGCATCGTCCATATCGACATGGATGCGTTCTACGCCTCCGTCGAACAGCGCGACAACCCGGAACTGCGCGGCAGGCCCGTGGCCGTCGGCGGCTCGCGGGAGCGGGGCGTCGTCGCCGCCGCAAGCTACGAGGCGCGCCAGTTCGGCGTGCGCTCGGCGATGCCCTCCGTCACGGCCCGGCGCAAATGCCCGGAGCTGATCTTCGTCCCGCCGCGATTCGACGCCTACCGCGCCATCTCGCAGCAGATCCGGGCGATTTTCGCCGAGCACACGCCGCTGATCGAGCCACTGTCGCTCGACGAGGCCTATCTCGACGTCACGGAAAACCTGCAGGGCATCCCCAGCACGACCGAGGTCGCGCGGCGCATCCGGGCGAAGATCCGCGCGGAGACCGGCCTCACGGCTTCCGCCGGCGTCTCCTACAACAAGTTCCTGGCGAAGCTCGCCTCCGACCAGAACAAGCCGGACGGACTCTTCGTCATCACGCCGCGCATGGGGCCGGCCTTCGTCGAGACGCTGCCGGTCGGCAGGTTCCACGGCATCGGCCCGGCGACGGCGGCGAGGATGAACAGGCTCGGCATCATGACCGGCCTCGACCTGCGCGCGCGCTCCCTCCCCTTCCTGCACGAGCACTTCGGCAAGGCCGGGAGCTTCTACTACTGGATCTCGCGCGGCGTCGACCATCGCCCGGTGCAGCCGAACCGCATCCGCAAGTCCATCGGCAACGAGGATACCTTCGACACCGACCTGTTCGCGCCGGAAGAGGCGCGCGATGCGCTGCAGCCGCTGATCGACAAGGTCTGGCGCTACTGCGAGGCGCACGACATCCGCGGACGCACGGTGACGCTCAAGGTGAAGTACGCCGATTTCCAGCAGATCACGCGCAGCCATACCCTGCCCACGGCCTACGACACGCGGGAAGCCGTCGCAGCGGCGGTCGACACGCTGCTCGTCCCCCTCTTCCCCACGCCGAAGGGCATCCGCCTGCTCGGCGTAACCCTGTCGTCACTGATCGACAGGGACGAGGGGGAACAGGCGCCGCGCCAGTTCGTCCTGCCGATCTGAACCGGAAAGCGCGCCGACGCCGATCAGACGGTCATTCCGGCCATGCTCATCAGCAGGCGGAAAAGCACCGCCACAACCGCCAGCGCACCGACGCTGGCGATCCAGATGAGCATCAGCCAGCCGATGCGGCGCAGCCAGGGCTTTCGATCGGCAGGGGCCGGCATCAGTGATACCCCTCCCCGGCCTTCACCTTGCCGCGGAACACGTAGTAGGACCACGCGGTATAGGCGAGGATGAAGGGGATGATGAACAGCGCGCCCACGAGCGTGAAGCCCATGCTCTGCGGCGGCGCGGCCGCCTGCCAGACCGAAATGGCCGGCGGAATGATGTTCGGCCACAGGCTGATCGCCAGCCCCGAATAGCCGAGGAACAGCAGCAGCAGCGACAACACGAACGGCGCGGCGTGGCTCTCCGTGCCCAGCGTCTTCAGCAGCAGCCAGCTCGCCAGCAGGACGAGCACCGGCACGGGAGCGAAGAAGAACAGGTTCGGCAGGGAAAACCAGCGGGCGGCGATATCGGCGTGGGCCAGCGGCGTCCAGAGGCTGACGATGCCGATCATCACCAGCAAGGCAATGGTGATCGGACGGCCGAGCGCGCGCATGCGCCGCTGCAGCTCGCCCTCGGTCTTCATGACGAGCCAGGTAGCGCCGAGCAGCGCATAGGCAACCAGAAGCCCCACGCCCGTGAACAGGCTGAACGGCGTCAGCCAGTCGAGCAATCCGCCGGCGTAAGCGCCGTCCTCGACCTCGAACCCATTGATGAAGGCGCCGAGCGCCACGCCCTGCGAGAAGGCGGCGATATAGGACCCCCAGGCGAAGGCCCTGTCCCAGAACGGCTTGTGCGCCTCGTCCGCCTTGAAGCGGAACTCGAACGCGACACCGCGCCAGATCAGGCCCGCCAGCATCAGCACCAGCGGCAGATAGAGCGCGCTCAGGATCACCGCATAGGCGAGCGGAAAGGCGGCCAGCAGCGCTGCGCCGCTGAGCACGAGCCATGTCTCGTTGCCGTCCCAGACCGGCGCCACGCTGTTGACCATCGTGTCCCGGTCCATGCGATCGCGCACGAACGGGAACAGGATGCCGATGCCGAGATCGAAGCCGTCCATGATGACATACATCATGAGACCGAAACCGATGATGATGGCCCAGACAAGAGGGAGGTCGATGCCCATGGCTTATCCTCCTCGGCCCGGCGCGGGGTCGATGCCGTCGGGCGCCGCCGACAGCAGACGGGCGGGCCGATGCGACTGGCCCTTATCGCGGGGCGGGGGCTCATCAGCGCTCTCGCCCGGCCCTTTCCCGACGAGCTTCAGCATGTAGCTGACGCCCGTGCCGAAAACCGCGAAATACATCATGATGAAGAGGATGAGCGTGGTCGAGAGCGCGAGCGCCGAATGGCTGGACACCGCATGCTCCGTGCGCATCACGCCGTAGACCACCCAGGGCTGGCGACCGATCTCGGTCGTGTACCATCCGCGAGGATGGCGACGAGACCCGATGGCCCCATCCACGTGGCGAATCGCAGGAACCACGATCGCTCGAAGAGCCTGCCGCGCCAGCGCAGCCAGACGCCCCAGACGCCCAGCAGCAGCATCAGCAGGCCGAGGCCGACCATGACGCGGAACGACCAGAAGACGATGGTCGAATTCGGCCGGTCTTCCGGCGCATATTCGCCGAGGCCGGGGAACTGGCCGTCGAGGCTGTGGGTCAGGATGAGGCTGCCGAGCCGCGGGATCTCCACCCTGTAGCGGGTTTCCTCCGCCTGCATGTCCGGCCAGCCGAGCAGGATGAGCGGCACGCCGGCGCCCGGCTCGTTGCGCCAGTGGCCTTCCATCGCCGCGATCTTGGCCGGCTGATGCTTCAGGGTGTTGAGACCGTGCAGGTCGCCGATGGCGATCTGCACGGGTGCGACGACGAGCACCATCCACATCGCCATCGAGAACATCGTTCGTACCCGGGCATTGTCCCGGCCACGCAGCAGATGCCACGCTCCCGACGCGCCGACGAACAGCGCCGTGGCAAGGAACGCCGCCACGGTCATGTGGGCCAGGCGGTAGGGGAAGGACGGGCTGAAGATCACCGCGAGCCAGTCGACCGGCACGACGACGTTGTCGATGATCTCGTAGCCCTGCGGGGTTTGCATCCAGCTGTTCGAGGCAAGGATCCACGTGGCCGAGATCAGCGTGCCGATCGCCACCATGATCGTGGCGAAGAAATGCAGGCCCGGTCCCACCTCTCCTATCACAATGTATGGTTTATCAGCATACATGAATAGGCTACATATGGCCGCAGCCCTCGGCCGAGCTGTCGGTCCAAGGGGGCTGCGGAAACCGACGGGGGGTTTCCCAGGGGTTGCCCGTGGCTATAATGGCAGACCCTCGGACTGGCCGGGAGAACGGCCGGTCCTATTTGACACTCCGTCGCGTTGCCGGGCCATTCCACGCGCGGGCCATCCACAGCGCCTCTATTCCACGCAGCCATGAGATTCGATCTCGCTGACATCAAGGCGTTCGTTACCGTGGCGAAGCTCGGCAGTTTCACCGCCGCGGCCGCGGAGATGCACCTGTCGCAATCGGCCCTGTCGCGCCGGATCGACAAGCTCGAAGCTGCCCTGAACGCGCCCCTGCTCAAGCGCACGACACGGAAGGTCAGCCTGACGCCCGTCGGGATGGAGTTCAACCGGCGTGCGACGGAGCTTCTGCACAATTTCGACGAGGCCCTGTTCGGTATCGGCGATTTCACCAGGAGCATCAGTGGCGAGGTGACGATCTCCTGCATGCCGTCCGCGATCCGCTTCTTCCTGCCGCCGATCCTGCGCATCTATCACACGCGCTACCCCGGCATCATCCTGCGCCTCGTGGACCACGGCGCGACCGAGGCGATTTCGGCGGTGAGGCGCGGCGAGGTCGACTTCGCCTTCAACCATATCGAAACGCCGGATCCCGCGCTCACCTTCGAGCGCGTGCTGGAGGAGCGCATCGTGCTCGCGTGCCAGCCGACCCATGCGCTGGCCCGCAAGTCGCGGGTCAAATGGGCGGAGCTGGCCGCCTTCGACTACATGACGGCGAGCAGGACCAGCAGCAACCGGCTTCTCATCGACCTCGCCCTCGCCGCCATGCCGGTCAAGCTGAGCCCGTTCTGCGAAACCCCGCACGTCTCCACCCTCGTCGGCCTCGTCGAGGCGGGCATGGGCATCGCGGCCGTCCCCAGCATCTGCATGCCGATCGGCGCTCATCCGAATCTCGTCAGCGTGCCGCTGGTCGCCCCGATCATATCGAGAAAGATCGGGCTGATCAGCAGAACCGGGGCGAAGCTCGCGCCGGCGGCGCAGAAACTCTACGACGAGATCCTCGCCGTCAGACAGGCGCGGCACCAGATGTTCGAACCCCCGCTTTGACGGGTCCCGCCCGGCGTCCGGAGACATGCGTCCGGATGCCGGAGGTTGCCGTCTCGCGCCGGCGATCCACCCGGGAAGGTTTCCGAGCGGCTTGCCTCAGTCGCGGAAGGCCTTGAGGCCGTCGAGGTCCGGGTCGGAGAAAAGGCGCATCGCCGTATCGGCCAGACGCGCGGCCCTGTCGGCGCTCCACCCGCCATGGGCGCAATTGGCGTGAAACTTCTCCAGGATCTCGTCCAGGCCCAGCGGCTCCCGGACCCCGCCGCGCAGATGCGGCTGACGCGCCTCGACCACCCGTCCGTCATCCAGCGTCACGATCACCGTGCCGGTATAGTTGCGGGGATACTCGTCGTCCGGATCGATGACATAGGAGACGCGCTGCGCCAGCGCGAGAATGTCGGCCGCCGCGATGCGCTCCTGCGTGAACTGCCGCAGCCCCGCGGCCCTGTCCAGCAATCCGGCGGCAACCCCGAACGGCACGCTGAACTTGGCCGAATAGGGGGTGCTCGGCCGCCGCTTCTCCGCGAGCGGCTCCCAGAGGCGATGCACGGTGCCCTCCCCCACCTTGCACAGGATGGACGCGATGCGATCGACCGGAATGCCCTCTCCGGCCAGCCGGATGGCGCAATCGATAAAGGGCTGGACCATCGTGCCGCAGGCATAGGGCTTGAAAGCGATGCGCCCGCAGTACCAATCCTCGCCCAGCGCGGCGGTGAGCCGCGTCAGATCGGGCGTGATCTGCTCCACCCCGAACGCGAAGAAGAACCCGTGCTCGCCCTCGAAAACGGTGCGCGGGCCAAGAAAGCCGGCGCGCGCCAGCAGGGCCGCGCGGATGCCGCTCTGCGCTGCCCAGCCCGGATGCACGCGCTTCGTCCACGTCCCCTCGGCCAGATATTCGATGATGCCGGAGGCGAAGCTGCCGGCAATGCCGAGTGCATCGACGATCTGTCGTTCGCTCATGCGCAAGGCGACGGCGACCCCGGCGGCGGCCCCGAGCGCACCGGCGACGGCGGTCGGGTGGAAGCCGGCGCGATGCTGCGCCGTCGGCGCGACAACGGCCATCCGGCACATCAGCTCCGTTCCCGCGACGATGCCGCGCAGCGCGTCGGAGCCGCCGGCCCCGAACCGCTCGCAAACGGCGAGGACGGCGGGCATCACCACCGCGCTCGTGTGCATGGGCGAGCCCTCGAAGGTGTCGTCGTAGTCCTCGCCGTGCACCGCCGTGCCGTTGACCAGCGCGGCGCCCGCCATGTCGAATGTCCGGGCCTGCCCGAACGCCGTGCAATCCCCGGCCCCGTCCCAGCTATCGACGACGGCGCGCACATAGCTTTCCCGTCTCGCGGAGACCGCGAGCCCGGTGTGATCGATCAGGGCCCGAACGGCGGTTTCGCGGACGGCGGTCGGGATCGCCCCGACATCGAGCGCGCCGGCCCATCGGGCAAATTGTTCCGCAACCGCTTCGCCTCGTTCCGGAATTTCATGTGTGGTCATCGGATCCTCCTTGGGGTGTCTGCAACACAAAGCCGGCGGGCTCCGAAGCTTCCACCGCCGCCGGCTGCGCGACGCGGACGGCCCTGCCGGCCTTGCGCATCTCGGCGAACAGCCAGGCGGCGGACGCCAGCATGCCGGCGAAGACGAGAAAGGGATAGGCGCTCGGCCCCAGCGGGTCGACTGTATCGAGCGACGGTATCTGGAACGTCGCGTCAATATAGGCTGCGGCCAATACTGCCGTACAGACGATGATGATGTGATCATGCGTCATCGGATCCCCCCCTTGCCGCGTCGTTCGTGGCGCGGAACCGTGCACGATAGACCCGTGCTTGTTGTCTCTTTATAGCGCCGAACGATCTATAATGTTAATTGCAATTAACACTACTATTAATGCACGCAGCACATTAATTCTGACGGTATCGGCCGGGCGTCGATCGGAAAGCGCTCCGACAGGATCGCGCGGGTTCTGCGTCTTCCCCGCTTCACATTTCTTCACATTGGCCGGCAACGGCGGCAACACGCCTCGCCTAGCCTGTTCCCGTCGCGGCCATCGGGCCGCATGAGAAAGGAACTTCGATATGGAACAGGACAAGCAGGAAACCGGCGCCGCCGGCGCGGACACCCAGGGCAAGCCGCGCCGTCGCCGCTGGCTCGTGGCCGGCACGCTTGCGGTGCTCGCTCTTGGCGGCGTCGGCGCGATCACGGCGGTGAGCGCCGCCGGACCCGGCGGCCATTTCGGACGGGCGGGCGGCTATCCCGGCGGTCCCTTCGGCGGCCGCGGCATCGACCGGGCGCTCGAGGCGGTCGACGCCACGGCCGAGCAGGAAAAGCAGATCTGGGCGATCATCGACGGGACCCGCGCCGAACTGCGGCCGCTGGCGCGCGAGTTCCGGGATGCGCGCGGCAAGGTCTTCGGGCTGCTCGGCGCGGAGACGATCGACCGCGCGGCCGTCGAAACGCTGCGGGCCGAGCGCATCGCGGCGATCGACGCGGCGTCGAAGAAGCTGACCGCCGCCGTTGTCGAGGCGGCGGAGGTGCTGACGCCGGAACAGCGGGCCACGCTGGCGAAGCATTTCGAGGAGCGTCGATTCGGGGATCGCGGGCCGCGCCGCTGATGCTAGAGTGCGAAAATACGGTAGCGTAACGGAGCATCCGGGGCATGGCGGACGAAGTGCTGATCATCGATGATGACACGCGGCTTTCCGCCATGCTTTCCGATTATCTCTCCGGCAACGGGTTCTCCGTGCGCGAGGCCGCGACCGCCGGCGCGGGGCTTGCCGAAATGGCCCGCCGCGCGCCCAACGCCGTCATCCTCGACGTGATGCTGCCCGACCTCGACGGCTTCGAGACCTGCCGGCGCATCCGCGCGGTCTCCGACGTGCCGGTGCTGATGCTGACGGCGCGGGGCGAGGAGACCGACCGCATCGTCGGGCTGGAGATCGGCGCCGATGACTATCTGCCCAAGCCGTTCAACCCGCGCGAACTGCTCGCCCGCCTCAAGGCGATCCTGCGCCGGCGCGGGGGGTTGAACGCCGCCGGCACGGTGATGCGTTTCGGGCGGCTGGAGATCGACCCCGGCTCACGGGTCGCCCGCGTCGACGGGCGGGAATGCGCGATGACCGGGCATCAATTCGATCTGCTGGTCGCGCTCGCGCAGCACGCCGGCCGCATATTGTCGCGCGAGCAGTTGATGGACCTCGTCAAGGGCGTGGAGGCCGATGCGTTCGACCGCTCGATCGACGTCCACATATCGCGCATCCGCGCCGCGATCGAGGACGACCCCAGGCACCCGCGCCGCATCGTCACGGTGCGCGGCGCGGGCTATCTGTTCGCGCGCCGGCAGGACGAGGAGGCGTGAGACGAACCCCGATGCGCGGCAGTCTGTTTCTCAAGATCTATCTCACCCTCCTCGCGAGCCTCGTCGTGGTGGCGCTCGTGGGGGCCGGCTTCCTGTGGCTGAGCCGCGACGACGAGGACCGCGGCCTCTACGGCAGGCGCGACGCGCTGCTGGCCGCCATGTTGCCGGCCGACGCCGACCCGGCGGAAACGCGCATCGTTCTCAAGCGGGCGGCCGATGCGTTCGATGCCGACATCGCCCTCTACGACGCCGACGGGCGGCTGAGCGTGGCGGTCGGCGAGCCGGTGCCCTTCCCCCCGCCCGACAGCACGCGCCGGTTTCCGCGCCGCAGGACGGGGCACGACTTTGCGACACGCCTGCCCGACGGCCGCGTGATCGTGGCGCGTCTCGGCGCACCGCTGGGCTACCCGCGGCGCAATCCGCTCGTCCTGCTGGCGCTGGTCGCCGCCGTCACCGGGCTTGCGGCGTGGCCGGCGGTGCGGGGGCTCACCCGCCGGCTGGAGCGCCTGCGCCGCGGCGTCGAGGTGTGGGGTGAAGGCGACCTGAAGCGGCGGGTGCCGGTGCAGGGCAGCGACGAAGTGGCGGCGCTCGCGAAAAGCTTCAACCTCGCGGCGGAAAAGATCGAGAAGCTGGTCGAGGCCCATCGCATGCTGCTCGCCAACGCCAGCCACGAACTGCGCTCGCCGCTCACGCGCCTGAGGATGGCGATCGACCTCTACCGGACCGACCCAACCGAAGCGCGCACGCGCGAGATCGTCAGCAATCTCGCGGAACTGGACGCGCTGGTCGACGAGATCCTGCTGGCAAGCCGCCTCGACCATGGCGATGCGCCGGACCTGTCGGAGACGGTCGATCTGCTGGCGCTGGCGGCGGAAGAAGGCGCGCGCCAGGAGGTGGCGGTGACGGGCGAACCGGCGACGGTCGTCGGCAATCACCGCCTGCTGCTGCGCCTCATGCGCAATCTCATCCAGAACGCCGTCCGCCACGGCCGCCCGCCCGTCACTGTCGAGGTGCGGCGAGGCGATAGAACCGCAGAGTTCGCCGTGCGCGACCATGGGCCGGGAATACCGGAAGCCGAGAGGGAGCGGGTGTTCGAGCTCTTCTACCGGCCGGCCGGCCACGGCGAGGCGGCGGGCGGCTGGGGGCTCGGGCTCGCCCTCGTGCGCAAGATCGCCGACCGCCACCGCGCGAGCGTGCGCCTCGAGACGCCGGACGACGGCGGCACCCGTTTCGTCGTCACCTTCCCGGTCGACGAGACGGGGGAATCGCTTCCGGTCGTCGGCGGATCCGGATGACAATCTCAACTTGTGAAAAATCGTATAATATGCGACATTTTTTAGGGATGATTGATTGATCATAACCAAAACCGTTCGGGAGGAACACAATGACGCACTCGCTGGCGCCCGGCGCCGCCGCCTCGGCCGAGTCTCGGGACGATTTGCTTCGCAGGGAGATCGCCGCGTGCACCCTGTTGCTTAACAGTCTGGAAATACTGGGTTATAGTGGCCATGTCAGCGCACGCATCCCGGGCCGGGAGTTGCTCCTGATCCAGCCCCAGGACAAAAGCCGCGCCGAGCTTCAGCCGGAGGATCTGCTGGTTTGCGATTTCGACGGCAACCTGATCGATGGTCCTGATAGCGTCCGCCCGCCATCAGAAATATTCCTTCATTGTGAGATTTATCGCGCAAGAGCGGACATCGCATCGATCGCGCACTTCCATCACGACCTGACCAACGTCTTCACCCTTGTCCATGATGTGGCGCTCGTGCCGTTCAAGAACCATGCCGTCCGCTGGGCCGACGGCATCCCGGTGCACGACAATCCGGCTCATGTCCACAGCAGCGCGCTTGGACGCGAGATCGCCGCCACGCTCGGCAGCAGCCACGCCATGCAGATCCGCGCCCACGGCCAGATCGTCACCGCTGAATCCGTCCGCGCCGTCTTCATCGACTCGGTCCATTTCGTCGAAAACGCCGAAGCCGCCTACCGGGCCGCCGCCATTGGCAGGGTGCGGCCGCTGTCCGGCGAGGAAATCGCCGATTTTTCACGCGGGGTGCGGCGTGAGCACCACATCCGCAAGCTCTGGAACTATTATGTGCGCGGGGCCGTCTCCAGGGGGCTCATTCCGGCAAGCTGGCAGGTGTTGGAAGAAGGCGGACGCAACGCCAGGAAACCGGCCTGACCGGAGCATGATCCGCGTGGATCGGGACGGCCGCCCCCCGAAGCGCCGTCCCGATCCGACATCCCGTCGCTCTGCAAAGACTACACGCGATACTTGTCGCCCCGCTTCCTGCCCTGGGACACGTCGAGGAACAGTTCCTCCAGCGGGATATCCCTGTCTATGAGGCCCTGCTGGCGGGCATAGCCGACGACGGTCTCGAGCGTGTGCCGGTTGCGCTCGTCAAGCCCATAGGCCCAGGGATCATCGCCGAGCACGGCAAGCTGCTCCTCCCACGCCTCGCGATACCAGGCGAGCGGCACGAGGCGCGGATTCTCCATCCGCGCCATCGTCTGGCGCTTGGCCTCGTTGAAGGCCTGAAAGAGATTGATCGGCACCCACGGATGGCGCTCGACGATCTCCGGCCGGATGCCCATGACATGCATGATCGGGAAGATGCCGGTTTTCCGGTAATAGGCGATCTCATGGTTCTTGTTGTCCGGGAACAGCCGGGTGACCCGCGGGTCGTTGCGCCGGACCGGCTCGATCAGGTCGGGATGCAGAAGCGCATCGATCTCGCCCTCAAGCAGCATGTCCTCGACCGATTTGTCGTTCGGCAGCTTGTTGAGTTTCAGGTCCGCCGGCGGGGTGAAGTCGACGTCCTCGTCCAGTTCCGAAAACCACTCGATCGACTGGTACGGCACGCCGTACTCGTTCTCCAGGATGCCGCGCAGCCAGAGCGTCGCCGTCACCAGATAATTCTTGACCCCTACGCGCCGGCCGATCAGGTCCTTGGGCTCGCGGATGCCGGCTGCGCTGTTGAGGTAGATGAAGCCATGGCGAAAGCGCCGGTGCAGGAAGACGGGGATGGCGCTGAACGGCAGGCCGCGGCCGCGCGCCGTGATATAGGAGGACAGCGAGACCTCGGCGACGTCGAACTCGCGGTTTCTGAGAAACCGCCAATGCCTGGTGGTCGAATCCATGGCCGTTAGGATCGTCAGTTCGATCCCGTCCGGCCGGACCGTTCCTTCCATCAGCGGCCGCACGATTTCATAATCGCCGCAGGCCAGTGTCAATTCCACCTTCTTGGTCACGATGTCTCTCCCGCTCGTCGTTTCCCCTGCCGGGGCATGCCGGAGCCGGATGAGCCCTTCCAGGTCATCATCCCGCTCCCTCGTTTCGTTTGCGCAGCCTTCGCAAAAGGCGATGCACGTTTTGGATCTGACGCTCCGCCTATCGTTTTGACGCGTTTTCCCGGCGAATGCACCCTTTCCGACAAGGCGTCAGGGCGCGTCCGCGCGCCGAGTGCCGTCGCCTATTGAAAACTAATCCTATATTTTGAGATTTTTGTAAATAATGATTGACGGAAAAATACCGGTATAGATAAATGAGCGCGGCAGGCGGTCGTTCGGCGGCATCGGAAGCGCCCCTGCAGCCCAAGGTTCTCCAGAAAGCTGAGTAGCAGGCATGACCAATCCAGATGTTCTCATTGTCGGCGCGGGTCCGGTTGGCCTGACCCTCGCGATCGATCTCGGTCAGCGGGGGGTCAGGTGCCTGCTGATCGAACAGAAGAGCGAACCGCAGTTCCTGCCGAAGATGGAACGCTGCAACGCCCGTTCCATGGAAATATTCCGCCGCATGGGGCTCTCGCGAAAAATCCGCGCTGCCGGCCTCGATGCCGATGTGCCCATGGACGTCTACGTCGTTCTGGGGATGGACCGGCCGCCGCTCCTGCACCTGCCTTACCCGTCCGTGAACCAGGCGCTCGAGGAGATCCGGCACGTCAACGACGGCACGCAGCCGCTCGAAGCCTACCAGCTCATCTCTCAGTACACGCTGGAACCGCTGCTGAAATCGGTCGCCGAGGAATTGCCCTCGGTGACGGTCCGCTACGGATGCGAATTCCTGTCGCTGGAGCAGGACGCGGACGGCGTCACCGCCATCGTCGTCGACGGTCGCGGCGCGAAGAGCGAGATCCGCTGCCGGTATCTGGTGGGCTGCGACGGCGGCGCCAGCCCGGTGCGCAAGCAGCTCGGCATCAGGCTGCGCGGCGAGGGCGACATCCTGCGTCTGCGCCAGGCGCTCTATCACAGCCCGGATCTCTACGACCGCATCCCCATCGGCGACGGCCCCGGCAGGGGGCGCCACTACCATGTCGCAGATGATCAGGCGAGCTTTCTCATCATGCAGGATTCCACCAGGCACTGGACGCTGCATGCGGTGGTCGAGAAAGACGAGGACATGAAGGCGCAGTTCGAACGGGTCGTCGGTACGCCCGTCGACTATGAAATGCTCTATGTCGGCCAATGGAAGCAGAACCTGCTGCTTGCCGACAACTACGGCGCCGGGCGGGTGTTTCTCGCCGGCGACGCCGTCCATCTCGTCATCCCGACGGGCGGGCTCGGCATGAACACGGGCGTCGGCGACGCGATCGACCTCGGCTGGAAGCTCGCCGCCACGCTCGAAGGCTGGGGCGGCCCCAATCTCCTGCGTTCCTACGAGATAGAACGGCGGCAGATCGGCGACCGCAATGTCGGCGCCTCGCGCTATGCCTCGCTCGGACGGCGCAAATGGCGCGCGCAATACCGGCCGGATATCGCCGACGATACGCCGGCGGGCCGGGAGACACGCGACAACCTCGCCCGCATCGCCAATATCGAGCAGCGCAAGACCAACGAAATGATCGGCGCGGAACTCGGCTACCGCTATGTCGGCTCCCCGATCATTTCGGAGGAGCCGGGCGGTCCCGAGCATCTGTTTCGCGACTACGTGCCGACGACATGGCCCGGCGCACGGCTGCCGCATGTCTGGCTCGGTGACGGCAACCCCGTCCAGGATCACATCGGGCCGGGCTATACGCTGCTGCGCCTCGGCCGGACGCAGGCCGAGACCGGGGGGCTCGGCCATGCGTTCCGTGCGCTTGGGGCGCCCTTCAATGTCCTCGACATCGAGTCGGACGTAGCCCGCGACGTCTACGGATACGATCTGCTGCTGCTGCGTCCCGACATGCATATCGTCTGGCGCGGCAACGCGGCCTCCGAAGAGCCCGCCGCGCTGGCGGCGCTGGCGACGGGCCACTGACGCGCCCCATTCGGCGCGACCGCCATCCGCCCGGCGCTCGCTCCCGAACGGGATGCCGCTTCCCGGCGCAGATGGCGCGTCCGCATGGCATCCTGCCCGGTTCGCCCGTTTCTCGGAACCTGTCGGAGCGGGACCGGTGTCAGTTCCCCCGAAGGACTTCAGTTCCCCAGGAGCTATTGTATTGCCTCCGGACTTGACGCTAAATCTCACGATGGACCGAAGGCCGATGCGCTTGACTCGTCGGCCGTTGTCAAGCCGCGCGGCGCTTGAGCGAAGGCCACCGGGATCGGCCGAAAACCGAGGCCGATGGCAACGGACATGCGGGATGACATGACGATCAGGGGCGGGAGGTTCCTTGCAAAGCCACGAACGTATGCTGGGGCTTCTCGACCTGTTTGATACGGAAGACAATTACGTCGCCCTGAGCTTCGATGAAATCCACGCGCGCGTCGGCTACACACGCTCGACGCTCTACCGCTACCTGAAGGCGCTCTCCGACGCCGGCCTGCTGTCGTCGCTGCCGGGTCTC
>NZ_JBSEFH010000028.1:0-75310 GCF_053570585.1 Pseudochelatococcus sp. B33
TATCGAAAGGGCATGAGTGGATCGGGACACGGTTGCCTCGAAGCGGTAACCCGTCATTATCAGTCCTGCGATGCGGACGGAATTTCTCCCGCAAGCCAGTTGCGGAACGCCTCAAGCGGCGGATAGCTTGCCCGCGCGGTAGGCCACACCAGCCAATAGGCGCCCGTTCCGGTCACTGGCGTAAAGAGTGGCACGAGCCGCCCGTCTGCCAGTTCCGGCTCGGCGATATAATCGGGAAGCAAGGCGACGCCGAGACCCGCGATGGCTGACTGAGTCATCGGCGCAAATTGATCGAACAGCATCCCACCGCTACGCGGCGCTTTTCCCCCCTGGGCTGCGAACCAGAGCCCCCAGGCCCTCTGCCGCGTCTCGAGTTGGAGCAGCGGCAGTCCGCGCATGTCCTCAAGCGTCGCTACGGGGTGCGACTTCAGCAGATGCGGAGATATGCAGGCAGTCAATTTTTCATCGAACAATTTCATATGTCCGGCGTCGCGCCAGTCCTCGGTGCCGAAGTGGATCGCCGCGTCGAAGCCTTCCGCCGCGAAATTGAAGCGTTTGAGGCGCGTTGCTAGATTAATAGTCACCCCTGGGTGAGAAATCGCGAAACGGCCGAGCCGCGGCGCCAGCCAGCGCGTGCCGAAAGCCGGCAGAATTGCGAGCGATAGTGCCCCGCCGCCCGGATTGACCGCAAACTCCATACTGCCGCGCTGGATGAGATCGAGCGCACGCGTGATGTCCCGACCGTAAACCCGCGCCGCCTCGGTCGGCACTAGCCGCTTCCGGTGGCGCTCAAAAAGGGGGCGGCTGAGCTGCAGTTCGAGGTGCTGAACCAGCCTGCTGACCGTACTTTGTGATAGATCAAGCTCGCGCGCCGCCGCGGCCGTCGAACCGGTGCGCAGGACGGCCTCGAAGGCGGCAAGGAGACTGACAGAGGGCAAGAACCGGCGTGAGCGCGTCATAGACTATGCATAGCATACATATTTTGACACCCAAAGAACGTTTCCCCGCTATCGCGTCATTTGCTAGCTATCGGGTCAGTGGCACGGGTGAATCGTCTCCTGGCTGGGCTAGGACCTGGCGTGACGATTGCGGTTGGTGCCATAAGTGCTTCATGCCAATGTCGGCCCAGCACATCGCGTGGGGACGGACAGGGGGGACATACTATGTCGAAATATGGCTATTTTACATGGAACGATCCGTTCCAGCTCGACCAACAACTGACCGAGGACGAGCGCATCATCCGCGACGCGGCCGCCGCCTTCGCCGCCGACCGGCTCGCGCCGCGCATTCAGGAAGCCTACCTCCACGAAAAGACCGACCCGGCCATCTTCCGCGAGATGGGCGAGGCAGGCCTCCTCGGCCCCACCATCCCGGAGGAATACGGCGGCGCGGGCGCGAGCTACGTCGCCTATGGCCTCGTCGCCCGCGAGGTCGAGCGCATCGACAGCGGCTACCGGTCGATGATGAGCGTGCAGTCCTCGCTCGTCATGTACCCGATCTACGCCTACGGCTCCGAGGAGCAGCGGCGGAAATACCTGCCGCAACTGGCCTCGGGCGAGTGGATCGGCTGCTTCGGCCTCACCGAGCCCGACGCCGGCTCCGACCCCGGCGGCATGAAGACGCGGGCCGAGAAGATCGACGGCGGCTACCGCCTCAACGGCTCCAAGACGTGGATCTCCAATTCGCCGATCGCCGACGTGTTCGTGGTGTGGGCGAAGTCGGCGGCGCACGGCGGCCAGATTCGCGGTTTCGTGCTGGAGAAGGGCACAAAGGGCCTCTCCGCGCCGAAGATCGACGGCAAGCTGAGCCTGCGCGCCTCGATCACCGGCGAGATCGTGCTCGCCGACGTCGAGGTCGGCGAGGATGCGCTGCTGCCGAACGTCGCCGGCCTCAAGGGGCCGTTCGGCTGCCTCAACCGGGCCCGCTACGGCATCTCGTGGGGGGCGCTGGGGGCGGCGGAGGACTGCTGGTTCCGCGCCCGCCAGTATGGTCTCGACCGCAGGCAGTTCGGCAAGCCGCTGGCCGGCACCCAGCTCTACCAGAAGAAGCTCGCCGACATGCAGACCGAGATCGCGCTCGGGCTGCAGGCCAGCCTGCGGGTCGGACGGCTGATGGACGAGGGCTCGTTCGCGCCCGAGATCATCTCGATCGTCAAGCGCAACAATTGCGGCAAGGCGCTCGACATCGCGCGGCAGGCGCGCGACATGCACGGCGGCAACGGCATCCAGATCGAATACCACGTCCTGCGCCACGCCCAGAATCTTGAAACGGTCAACACCTACGAGGGCACGCACGACGTCCATGCGCTCATCCTCGGGCGCGCCCAGACCGGCATTCAGGCGTTCTTCTAACTATGCGGAAATGGTCGCGGGCTGGCCTGACAAGATCTGCACTCACCAGTTCCACCTCCCTACCGCCACCCCCTTTCCTAGCAGAAATGTTTGCTTCAGGATAATGACGATGCCTCAGTCAGCAGATCCAAAGCTACCCGAACGTGAATCGATGGAGTTCGACGTGGTCATCGTCGGGGCGGGACCGGCCAGTCTCACCGCGGCAATCCGACTGAAGCAGGTAGAGCCCGATCTATCCGTCGTTGTGTTGGAAAAGGGAGCGGAAGTCGGTGCACACATCCTTTCAGGCGCCGTGGTCGACCCAATAGGGATCAATCGCTTACTGCCCGACTGGCAGGAGGACGCCGACCATCCTTTCAGGACGGCAGTGGTCGATGATCGCTTCCTGTTCCTTGGACCCTCCGGCTCCATCCGATTGCCGAACTTTCTGATGCCACCGCTCATGAACAATCACGGCAATTATATTGTCTCCCTCGGCAGCGTTTGCCGCTGGCTCGCAGCGAAGGCAGAGGAACTGGGAGTGGAAATCTATCCAGGTTTTGCTAAGCACCAACCATGAAGAAAATCAGCCGCTCCACCTCGTGGTCGAGAATACGAATTTACAGACGTCATCCGAGCACGATGTCTATGGAGGACCATCGACACGCTACTGCCCTGCCAGCGTCTACGAATGGATAGAGAAGCAGGGCAGGCCAGCTTTCGTCATCAACGCGCAGAACTGCATCCACTGCAAGACGTGCGACATCAAGGACCCGAACCAGAATATCACCTGGGTGCCGCCCCAAGGCGGAGAAGGTCCAAGATATTCAAATATGTAAGCATCTTCAAGCTGCCCAATGGCGCACCGAAACGGATTGGCTTTGTAGGCGGGAACACAGATGAAGATTAAGAGCGAGGAATTTCTCTGTTGCGGCTACTGCGATACTCAGCATCAGCGCCCCTGGAACAGAACCTTGCGATTTCTGAATCGACAGCTTCAGCTCAACATAACGATAGAAAAAGAATCTGCACAACTCTCTAAATCATTCAAATAATAATTTATTCCGCCTATTAGTATAAGTATTGTTTACAATGGGAAGTAGACATGACGTCAATCTTCAGCACCTCCGATAGGTGAGGGCGGCGGCCGAACATGGCAGATTTCGCGTGGCTGCCGCAGCGCCAGGAGTACAAGTATCCTTTCTAAGCCGTGAATACGTAATCTGGAAGATAAGTTAGGAGCATCACCGTTTACTCGTCACTCCAGCAGCGTTCGCCTTACACACGCGGGCACCTTGTTCTTGCAAAGAGCTCGCCGTTCTATTGAGAACGTCAATCTGGCCACCCGTGAAGTGGGTGCAGCTGGGCTGGGTTGACATCGCCGCCTACTTCTGGCTTCTTGGCTCGATTACTGAAGACATACGCGGCGCAACATTTGAGCGTGCGCCTTGAGTTTTTCGATAGTGGGGTAGCTGAGCATATAAATGCCATTCAAAGCCATCAGCTGGACATTGCATTCCTCACAGGATTGACCGACGCAAGTGGTTGCGAAACGGCGTTCCTCTGGACGGAGCAGATCTACTTTGTGTTGCCTGCGGGCAGCCCTCTTGCTTTGCGTGATAAAGTTAAGTGGAGCGATTTATGCCTTCGGACCTTTGTTGTAAGCGAGCTCTGGCCGGGCCCCGAGGTCCAACAGTTCCCAGTGAAACATCTATCCAAAATAGGTCAATCTCCCACCATTGACATTCAGCCAGTCTGCCGCGACACACTCAAGTTGATCGTTGCCAGTTGCAGTAGGCTAACCTTGGTGAATGAAGCAACAATAGCAATTCAATTTCCTGACGTCGTGTATCGGGAGTTGGAGAAGAAAGTCATCCCTTTTTGTGTGGTTTGGTCACCGACAAACGACAATCCCGCTTCTTGTAGGCTATTGGCTATGGCGCAAACTATGTCCAAGCGTACAAAGGACTATAACAGCGCTCGATGACTTTATGCTAATATGCACACGATAACGTCTTTCCGCAGTGAAGCCTTTCAGCGCACGCGAATGGCTGATTCGGGGAAGCTATACCATGACTGATCCTCTTTTCTGAGTGGCTGCAATGGGCCGATACCAACTGTGTGTGGGAAAGGGCCGAAACCTGCCAGGCAGCTCCCCTCCCCGCTCCGGTCAATCGCGAAATAGCGACATCGCGTTTGCACAGTCGGGGCGAATGGCCGGAGGCTGACAACCCGACGCTCCGGCTCACGATGCAGCGATGTGGACGGACAGCCGCTATCGCGAGGCCGATCGACCAGTCCGGATTGATCAACATAAACCGCGCGGTTCGCCTGCACACCCGACTAGGGGTAGATCTGCGCGGTCCTTGAGCTGTCGGGGCTGTCTCCCTGCGTGGGCAGGGGAGGAGCCGACGTGCGGCATATCATCGCAGTTTTTGCGTTTCACCACCAGTTTTACTACGCCAGAGCCTTCTGTCTGCCGCTTCCACGACGCTTCCAAGGTGGATTGTTTCGGAGAAGATAGAGGAATCAAAAAGCCCTTGAAACGTGTTTGATTTCAAGGGCTTGATTTCTGGTTGCGGGGGCGCGCAACCATCTTTACTTGCGGCCGGCCTCTCCTCTTCACCCCATGCTGCTCCAGATGGAAACAGCGATCCTTAGCGAAGTATTGCGTACAGCCGCATAGTAAACAGCCGCAGCCGAGATATGCTTTCACATGCATTGTAAGGTACTACATTGTAAGTAATTCAACTTCGCACGCGATCAACCCAGCACTATACGACCCGCTGGCGACCAAACAGCCACATCACGCGGCCGGCAGCGATTGGGATCTCCGAGAAGGGCCAAGCCGTCGCGAAAGCGAGCGTACTGATAAGGCTCGTCCGCCTCCCTTCTAACAATGCTGTCGGTAGCTGAAAGCTCGAATCCTACCGGCTCCAAGGTTGGCAGAGCTATCTTCGCTGGCATCCTTCGCTCTCCCTCACGTATCGCGGTGCTCAGTGCATTCAGAAAACTAACTCCTGCGTTCTCCTCGCTCACGAACCAGCTGAAATCAGAGCCAACCCGGCTGTCGAAACCGGCCCGCTCATTCCCTCAACTCCGCAGCCTGCGCGACCAGGTCGATGAGTTTCCCCCTTGGTCCGTGGCGGGTCCCATCAAGGTCCTTGCTTCGGATTTGCGCGGCGCTAAGCCGAGCAACTCCCGCGGCCTGGTCACACCCACGAAAACGTTTGTCGCGGCGGTGAGACCGACGCCCGTAAAGGGCTGGTCGGTAACGCCGAACGCTCGGGGAAGCACCGTGGTCAGATCGATGCACTGCTCGTCCGCACCACTGCCTTTCCATATCTCGCTCTCGACGACGAGAATGCCGTACCTGGGCAAGGGAGACAGCCTGCGCGCCGCGGGCATCCCGGTGCCGACCGGCGGCAGCGCCCACGACCTTGCCCGGCTCGACACGCTTATCCGGCGGCTTGGGGCAGAGCGGCTCCGGATTCTCGGTGACCTATTGCACGGCACCCGCACGGCCGGCTCATGGCGCGAGCATTGGCGCGCCTGCCGCCAACAGCGTGCGTCGCTCGATATCCGGCTCGTCACCGGCAACCACGACGGGGCCGCGCCGAATGCCGGCCTCGACATCGCCTGTCATCCTGACGAGATCGAGGATGGGCCGTTCCTGTTGGCCCATCAGCCGGCACGTCATGCGCCGGCGGGATTGCTGCGGATTTGCGGCCATCTGCATCCGGTCGTGCGCGTGCCCCGCCTGCCCGGCCGCTTTCCCGCTTTCGTCATCGGATCGAGCCAGATTGTGCTGCCGGCATTTTCCGCCTTCACCGGCGGCACTCCCGCCGATCCACTTGCCAGACACGTCGCCTAAGTGAACGGCCATCTGCTCGGCATTCCTTTCCCGACACGGCCGTGACTTGCGCATGAGCATGTATTGACGCGACCTCGCGATCAGCCACAGAGCCGTGAACGCGCAGAAGCACTACGATGCGGCGAAGAGCTGCCGCCGGGCCACAAAGAACGGGCAATGGCGTTGATCCGGGAGAAAAGGGGCAAGTGCGAGCCTCCGAGCTCTACGCGATTGGAGTACCGGGCGGCCATATTACCCAGATGTGTGACAAAGGCACGCTCGTCAAGGTCGGCTACGGGCGTTATCGCGAACCTTCTCCAACGCCTTGCGGTTCACCGTCTTGTGCGAGCGTTCCGGGATGGGCACTGCCGGATTGATGCAGATGCATCAGCACACATGATCCACGCGTGTCTTTCGGGCCTCGATGCGAAACCATAGTTATCGCAAGTGCCAATGGAAAGCGACGGGCGCTCCCAGGCAAGGCACAGCAGGAATTCACGGAGTAATATCATGGACAAGGATCGCATTGAAGGCGCGGCCAAGCAGGTCAAGGGCACCATCAAGGAGGCTGTCGGCAAGGTCACGGGCGATGCCAAGACCAAGGCCGAAGGCAAGGCCAAGAAGGCGGAAGGCAAGGTCCAGAACGCGGCCGGTGGCGCCAAGGACGCGGCGCGCGACGCGCTCAAGAAGTGAACGGCGCAGGTATGGCCCCGTAGATCCAGAAAGGAACATCGCTATGCGAAAAATGATCATGAGCGTGCTGCTGTTGCCGGCGATCGCCATTCCAGCCATTGCGCCAGCCTTTTCTCAGGGCGTCGCACCGGCGACGGGCCCCACTTCGTGTCGATGGCCGAGTCGAGCGCGCTGTCTTCCAATCTGATCGGCCTGAACGTCACCAATGCCGGTGGCCAGTCGATCGGCGAGATCAAGGACGTGGTTCTCTCCGCCAACAACGGAATTGCCGGCTTCGTGGTCTCGGTCGGCGGCTTCCTCGGCATGGGCGAGCACTATGTCGTGGTCGATCCCTCCGCCATCGTGGTAAACTACGATGGAAACGACAAGAAGTGGCTGGCGAGGATGAATGCCACAGCCGACCAGCTCAAGGCCGCTCCTGCCTTCACCTATGCAGGCAAGTGGAAGTCCTGAGCGCGCCTGCAAAGAAGTTCCCGTTGCGCCAGCCGTGGCGGGGCTTCCTCTTTTCTGGCGCAAGCTGACGGTTGAGCGGCGACCGGCCCGTACGAATAGAGGGAGCGCCATGAGCAGTGAGGTTCCGGATGAGGCGGTCTTGCGTCGGCAGGTGGATCGCCGCCAGTTGCAGGAGATCATCGCCGGTCTCGGCGAAGGTATTCTTCTCCTCGACCCGGCCGACGGAATTGTCTGGGCCAATGAGCGTGCCCTGGCGCTGCATGGCGTTGAGGAGCTCTCTGAGCTGGGCACGACTCCGGCCGGGTATCGCAAGCGCTTCTTGCTCCGATATCGCAACAATCATACGCTGACGGAAGACCAGTACCCGATAAGCCGGTTGCTTGCCGGAGACGCCTTTCGGGAGGTGACGGTCGAAGTCACAAGGGTCGTGCCCGGTGACGAGGAGGAATCATGGCGATGTGTGCATCAATTGCGTGGCTTCGCGCTTACCGACAACGAGGGGATTCCTGAGTCCTACGTGCTTGTCATTGAGGACATGACGGAGCGCTTCACAGCCGAGGAACGCTTCGAGCGCACCTTCGCCGCCAATCCTGCCCCGGCCATCATCTGCCGTCTTTCGGACCTGCGCTATGTGAAAGTCAATCAGGGATTCCTGGAGATGACCGGCTATGCGCGGGAGGATGTCATCGGCCGTTCCGCCTACGAGATCGACGTTCTGAAGAATACCGCGACAAAAGATGCAGCGATCGCGGCGCTACGCGAGGGGCGCACCATTGCGCAGGCGGAGGCGACGCTGCGGCTCCCGGACGGCGGCACGAAATTCGTCATCGTCGCCGGCCAGCCGATCGAGGTCGGCGAGGCGCCTTGCATGCTCTTCACCTTCATGGACATGGAGCCGCGCAAGAGGGCGGAGGACGCGCTGCGCCAGAGCGAGGAGCGCTTCGCCCGCTCCTTCCGCCTCGCGCCGGTCCCAACCGTGCTTTCCACGCGCGAGGGGCTCCGGCTTCTGGATGTGAACGATGCCTTCTCCTCCATTCTCGGCCTCACCGGGGAAGAGGTGGTCGGCAAGGCCGGACACGAACTGCCGATCTGGGTATCGGCTGCATCGCGCCGCCAGCTCGAGCGCGAGATCGAGAAGAGCGGAGGCTTCCGCAACATCGAGATCCAGCTCCGGACGAAACACGAGGAAATCCTCGACTGCCTCGTCTCGGCGGAAACCGTGATCATCCACGGCGCCGAATGTGTGCTTACCGTCATCCAGGACATCACCGAGCGCAAGCGCTCCGAGGTCGAATTAATCGCCGCGATCGAGGCGGTCATGAAGGATACATCCTGGTTCAGCCGGACGGTCATCGAGAAGCTGGCCAACCTGCGCCATCCGGGGAGAGCCAACGCACCGGCCGCAGAACTCGCCGACCTGACGGCGCGTGAGTTGGAGGTGCTTGGGCTCATGTGCCAGGGCATGAGTGATGCTGAGATCGTCAAGGCGCTCAAGCTCACCCGCAACACGGTGCGCAACCACGTCGCCCGGATCTACAACAAGGCGGACGTTCATAGCCGGGCGGCCGCCATCGTCTGGGCGCGGGAGCGCGGCTTCACCGGCACGACGAGCCGATCTCCAAGGGCGCGGCGCCTTTAGATGCTGCTAAAGCGATTTGCACTATCGTTGACGCAGGATCTGTTGTGCAAAGCGCTTTAGATTTAATATGTTACCGAAATTTGTGTTTAACTCGAAGCTCAAGTTAGACACAAACTTCTTTAGTGATCATGGGCGGTGACTTTCAGCCGATCTCCCCATCGACGGAGTCCAAGTCCTGCTCGTGATATTACGGTAGCGGATCGGCGCGGCAGCGTTCTGCCCGGCGCTCGTTCCCGCCGCAAGTGGAGCGAAGCCATGCCTACAGGGTTCTTTCCCGGTATCGATTTGAACAGAGGGAGCGTTTTCTCCAACAATATAATGCTCCACCGCGTCAGGAGCTTTGACTGGACTTCCACGCCTGTTGGCGCTGTGGAGAGCTGGCCAGAGGAGTTGCGTGGTGTTTGCCGTACCGCGCTGCTCTCCGCCACGCCGATGTCGGTCCTGATCGGCAGGAATGGCATTGTTCTCTTCAACGATGCCGTCCATTCGCTATTCGGCTCCGAATTCGATTTCGCTCTCGGCAAGCCGGTCGCCGAAGTCTTGCCGCATGCCGCTGGCTTCTATGAGGAAATACTGGCCAGGATTTTCGCTGGCCGGCCGTCGAGCTTCCACGACCTGCCTTTCAAGCTCCAGCGGGAAGGCCGTTCACGGACGGCCTGGTTCGATCTTGATTTCACACCGATCGCCGACGCGGACGGTCGCGTGCTGGGCGCGCTGGTGATCTCCATCGAGACGACCGCACGGGTACAGGCCCTGCGCGATCTGCAAGCCTCCCGGGAAAGGCTCGATCTGGCGCTTCAGTCGGGCGGCATTGTCGGCGCCTGGGAGCTCGACCTCGCGACCAACATCGTGCGCGCGGATGAACGCTATGCCCGGCTGCACGGAGTCGACCCGGAGATGGCGAGAGTCGGGGCCGACGACTCCCACTTCGTAGCGGGCATCCACCCCGATGAGGTCGACTGGGTGATGAAGGTCTTCGAGCAAGCGAAGATCGACGGGACGTATCGGTGCCAGCACCGCGTTGTCGGCCCCGACGGAACGCGGTGGGTCGTGTGCTCGGGACGGTTCCGCTATGGTGCGAACGGCGCGCCCGTTACCTTCACCGGTACCGCCGTCGATGTGACCGAGCAGGTTGAGACAGCAGCCGCATTGGCGGAAAGCGAGAAGAAGTTCCGGACCTATGCGGAGACGCTGCCGCAAGTCATCTTCAGCTGGGACTCGGACGGGCGAACGACTTATGTGAACCGCCGCTGGCACGAATTCACCGGCCTTGAAGAAGGCAATCCGCTGGCCTGGAACTGGCCCTCATTCCTCCATCCCGACGATAAGGATCTGGTGATTGCGGACTGGCATCGGGCGATCGACCGAGGCGTAAAGCACGATGTCGTGGCCCGCCTTCGCCATCATTCGAGAGACTATCGCTGGATGCACATGGTTGCGCTGCCCCTCCATGGCGAGGGAGGCGTCACCAGCTGGCTCGGCACGCTTACCGATGTCCACGACGCCAAGCTGCTGGAGACGGAACGCGAGCTGGTATCGAAAGAACTCGATCACCGCATCAAGAATTTCTTCGCGGTAGCCCAGGGGCTCGTCAGCCTGACCTTGCGCGAGAACCACAGCGTCGAGACGTTCGCGGAGCGGCTCAGGGGGCGGCTCGCCACCCTGCACCAATCCCATACCCTCATCAGATCGGCCAATGGAATGATGGATCCTCATACCGCTCCTTCCTTGCACGAACTGATCCGGAGACTGCTCGCGCCGTATGAGGTCGCTGCCCGGGAGGAACGTTTCACGATCGAGGGAGACGATGTGCCCCTCGATCCCGGAAGGATCACGGCCTTCGCGCTGGTGTTCCATGAACTGGCGACCAACGCGGCGAAATACGGCGCCCTGTCCGCTGCGGAGGGGAGCATCCAGCTGCTGTCGTCGGCGCTGGACAATACATTGCGCCTCGACTGGAAGGAAAACGGGGGCGCGCTTTCTTCGTGCGCCGAGACGGATAGCGGCTTCGGATCGCGTCTGATCAGTCTCGTCGTCGAGGGCCAGCTACATGGCCACTTCCAGCGCATTGTCGAGCCGGACGGTATTCGGGTCGTCCTCGATCTCCCGAACGGGAACGTCACCGGCATACGCCAGTAGCCGAAAGCCGAATCCATTTGCCACCTCGCAAGGCACATCCCTCATTTTCGATTGTGAACGAATTCCGTCAGATGATTCCATCTGATCGGAAAGCGCTCTGGTGCATCTGCATCAGCAGATGCTGATGCAGCCGGCTCTGTCTCCCATCCGCGCAAACGCCTAGCCTGGCATGGTCAGGAGGGTTCGGTGACCCTTCGCAAGAACAACGACACGCCGCAGGGAGACCCCGGGGATGGAACCCGATACGTCTCGGCGGCCGGCCTAAAGCGTTTTCAAGCAAAGTGGATACCGCTTTGTGTGAAGAAAACGATTTAAATCAATAAGATAGAGCATTTCTGCGTTTCGTTGAAACGCAGAAATGCTCTATATCCCGAAGGACCTATCCGATGAAGATCGCCCAGATCGCGCCTCTTTACGAAGCTGTGCCTCCCCGCCTATATGGCGGGACCGAACGCATCGTCGCCTATCTCACCGACGGTCTCGTGGAGCGCGGGCACGACGTGACGCTATTCGCATCCGCAGATACGCAGACCAGCGCGACGCTCGTGCCGGTACGCGAACGGGCGATCCGTCTCGACCCCTGTCCCCTCAAGGCCGACCATGCAGCGCATCTATCCATGCTCGACGAGGTCCGCAGGCGCGCGGATGAATTCGACGTGCTGCATTTTCATGTCGATCTGGTGCATTTTCCGTTCTTTGAAGCGCTCGCCGGGCGCACCGTGACAACGTTGCACGGCCGCCTCGACATGAGCGACCTCGGCGAGGCCTATGCGCGGTGGCCGGACTATCCGCTGGTGTCGATCTCCGACGCCCAGAGGCGGCATCTGCCCGACGCGAACTGGGTTCGCACCATCCATCATGGTGTGCCGTCCGGCCTCTTCCGCCCGTCATTCCGATCCGGCGACTATCTCGCCTTTCTTGGGCGGGTCTCGCCGGAGAAGCGTCCCGACCGTGCGATCGCGATCGCGGCGCGCGCGGGAATGCCGTTGAAGATCGCGGCCAAGGTCGACCGCGCCGACCAGGGTTACTGGGACGAGGTTATCGCTCCGCTCGTGGCGGCAAACGCGAATGTCGAGTTCATCGGCGAGATCGGCGACGCGGACAAATGCGGGTTTCTAGGGGGCGCTGCCGCGCTGCTCTTTCCGATCGACTGGCCCGAGCCGTTCGGTCTCGTCATGATCGAGGCCATGGCGTGCGGCACCCCTGTCATCGCCTGGCGGAACGGCTCGGTGCCCGAAGTGATCGAGGACGGCGTGACCGGCTTCGTGGTCAGCAGCGAGGACGAGGCCGCCGCAGCCTTGCGGGAGGTTCGACAACTGGACCGGGCAACTATCCGGAGCCGCTTCGAGCAGCGGTTCACGACGGGGATCATGGCGGTTGCCTATGAAGAACTGTTCGGGTCTCTGCATCAAGATGGCTTCATGACTGAAGCCGCGTAATTCCACGTTGCTTTCAGACTACCCCTGGACAACGGGAACCAACATGTTCCTGCCGCGTTTACGTCTCACCTGGAACATAGGAGTGGCAATAATGGGTCGTGGAATTCTGCTGTGGCTCCTCGGCGTGCCAATACCCATCATCATCCTGATCATGCTATTCTTGCGGTAGGAGGCAGCGATGGAACAATCTCTTTCCACTAGCCGGGTCGTTCCGGCCGAATCGTCGCAATCCGCTGTCAACTGGGGAGCGATCATCGCCGGTGCGCTCGCCGCCTCGACGATCACCATCGTCCTTACGCTGGTCGGCTCGGGGCTCGGCCTCACCATGGTATCCCCGTGGCCGGGTCAGGGCGCAGGCCTGACGACGTTTGCCGCGTCAACCGCGGTCGGGCTGATCGTCATCCAATGGTTGTCATCCGCCATAGGGGGCTATCTGGCGGGCAGGCTCCGCACCAAATGGGTTGGTGTCCGCTCGGATGAGATTTTCTTCCGTGATACCGCGCACGGTTTCATGTCCTGGGCGCTGGCAACCCTGCTGATCGCAGGCCTCCTCGGATCGGGTTTGGCCTCCGCCGTCGGCGGTGGCGTACAGGCTGCGTCCACAATTGTGTCTGGCGCGGCCTCCGGGGCGACATCCGGAGCCGCGAACGTTGCTGACCGCACGGCCAGTGATACCGGCAACATCGACTATTTCGTCGACAGCCTCCTGCGGCCGAACGATCCGTCCAGCCTGGCCGGTGGCCCGGATGGACGGACGCGAGCCGCTGGAGAAGTGACGCGCATCCTTGCGCAGAGCGCGGCGGCCGGATCGCTGAGCCCTGACGACAAGGCTTATCTGGCCCGGCTGATTGCCGCCAATACCGGCCTCTCCGAAGCTGACTCCAATTCGCGCATCGATGCTGTCGTTGCGCGTATAGAGGAAGCGAAGACCGAGGCCAGGGAAGCTGCCGATACGGCCAGGAAGGCGGGCGCGACCTTCGCTCTCGTGAGCGCGCTTTCGCTTATGATCGGCGCCTTCATTGCCAGCACTGCCGCAGCTCTGGCAGGCAATCGGCGCGATGATGAAGTCGACTTGGTCGTCGCACGCCCTTAGCGAGAGGCAGTGTGGTGGCCAGGACAACGGGCTGGTTTACGAAGGTCGACGGTGCATGGCGACAGCTCCACCATCATGGCTCCATCGAGGAGCCGGGTCTTCTTTCGGACTACCAGACCGCGATATTCGGTGCCGCGCTCCAAAGACCGGCCTGACGCCTTGCAACTGCAACGGGAGGGCAGATGAACAGGTGAACGCTAAGCTTCCCCTGTTCATCCGTCGTCGTCAAGAAAGTTCGCCCGTCAGGAATTGCGCGCGGCCATGGCCGAACGACCAATTGGCATCGCCATTCTCGACAAAGGTGACGATAATGTCCGAACTGTCGAGATCACACGTCTTCTTGAGCTGGGCGCAAAGAAGATCGGAAAAGGCTTTCTTCTGGCCCTCGGGCCTGGCTCTTGACGTCACCTCGACGATGATCAGTTTTTCCGTGCGTGAAATGCCAAGCCCGATATCCAGGGCGTGAATCCGACCAGGCTTGTATTCCGATACGATCTGATACCAATTGCCCTTCGATACATTGAAAGCTGCGACGACAGCCGTATGAGCCGCCTCAAGCAGGCCGCTTGTCTCGGCGTCGGTTCGACCTTCGAGCATGTTGAAGCGCAGTAAAGGCATGGGATTTCCTCGTTTCGGATTGAGGGGCTGGCGCTGATCCGGCGGATCGATGAGCAGGGATAGCTGCACGGCACGCAGGCAGGCACAAGAGGGCGGCGACGACGAGCGAGCCGCCTGCGAACAGCAGAGAGGCATCGAAGGATTGCGTATGGCCATAGAGATAGCCGGCGAATAACGGTCCGACGATCTGGCCGACGCCATAGGACGCCGTCATGATCGCCAGAATGTTGAGCCGAACCTTCTCGGCCACCCTGCGCGCTGCCGGCATGGCGATCGTCACGGTGCCCATGAAGGTTCCACCGACGAGCAACGCGCTCGCGATATAGGCGGCAGGCGCATGCAGGACCGGCAGGACGACACCGACCGACTGAAGCAGCAGATTGAGCAGCAAGCTACGACCGGTTCCCCATCGGACATGCAGTGTATGCCACAAGAAACAGGAAGGCACGGCCCCCAGACCGAACACCGCCCAGACGTGGATAGGGTCGGTGGACGAGGGTGCATCCTTGATGAATAGAGGCAGATAGGTCGCCGTTATGATGTAACCGAAGCCCGCGAGCCCATAGATGATGATGAGCCGGGTCGCTCCGAATGATGCGGTGCCATTGCTCTGTGTCGCATGGGACGATGTTACCGAAGCGGGCTTCAAGCGATCCGCGCGGATCTGCATGATAATCGTAATGATTGTCAGCGCCAGTGCCGCCAGCGCGAGCGCCAGCCAGACGGAGTTGCTCGATAAAGCCACCAAATGACCGGCAGCGATGATCCCCGCCGACAGAAAAATGCCAACGCCGACGCCACCGAATAGTGCCGGGACACCATGGTGATGCCTGCGATCATGGATCAGCCAATAGGATGCCGCGACCATGGCGACGGCGCTCGATGCCCCGGCAAATCCGCGGATGGTGACGATCAGCCATTCCGGGAGGGACAAGGCGAGCAAACCAAGCATCACAACGGTGGTGACGGCAGAGAACATGCAAAGCTTGCGGCTCGATACGCCGGAGATGAACCCCGCCAGCAGGGCGCCGATCAGATATCCGGCATAGTTGGCGGAAGCGGCATAGGAGCCGCCCTCGACGGAGATCTGGCCGTCCACGACCATGAGCGGATAAAGGCCGGTGAAGGCGAAGCGGCCGAAACCCATGCCGATCACCAGCACCAAAGCGGCGGCGGTCGCCGCAAGCCGTTCATCGTGACGCATCGGCGGTATCCTGAATGTCCGAGAACCCGGAGAGGGTGTCGCGGAACGCGTTGAAGGCTGGAGTCCCGAATCCCGGCCGGTTCGCGAGACAGGTATCGACCGTCATCAATGGCTTGATCGTGAAACGTCCGGCATCCGGCACGAGATCGACCACGCTGCGCGGCAGGATGGAGAAGCACGACCCGGCCGCAGTGCAAGCGACCATGGCATGGTAGGACTTGACCTCGTGTATCTGAAGCTGTGCAGGCCTTGATCCGAAGCCAGTCACCCATTCTTCCGCCAGCATGCGGTATGTACAGCCAGGCGCGAAGGCTGTAAGTGATCGTGGCCTGATGTCTCCCGAGTGCTGGACCTGGGGGTGTCCGGGCGGCAGCAACAGCACCAGTTCCTCCCGGAATACGGGCACCTTGTCGAATTCATCGGGAGCAAACCACCAGTCGCTTAGCGGAACGGCGACCAGCGCACAGTCGATCCGGTGCGCCAGGAGTGCCTCGACGAGCTGGCGGGTCGGAGCGGTCGCGAGGTCGATCGTCACCTTGGGCCATTTGGCGTTGAACTGCGCAAGCGGCACCGGCAGCCGGGCGGCGGCGGTCGACTCCATGGAGCCGATGCGCAGCACGCCGATCGGCTCGGCAGGGTTGACAACTTGCTGTGCCTCGTCGGCGAGGTTCAGAATGCGTTCGGCGTAGTCCAGATAGGTTCGCCCTTCTGCAGTCAGCTCCATGCGCTTCTTGTCCCGCTGAAACAGCAGCACCCCGATCTCGGCTTCGAGTTGCTGGATGCGCGTGGTGACGTTCGAGGGCACCCGGCCGAGCAGTTCGGCAGCGCGCGTGACGCTCTGTTCCCTGGCCACCGTTCTGAAGACTGCCAGCGATGCGAGATCCAAGGTAATTCTCCATTGAAGAATTTATCTGTCTTTATATTCTTATTTTAGGAACGAAAGTCAACGCATATTCCCGAATGGAGGACCATGCTCATGGCCACCCGCCTACCGGCTCGTCGCCTCCACGGGCCGCATGGAGGAGGCGGACCACCTGACCGAACTGGGTGCCGCGGAAGTGGTGGACCGCAGGTCCTTATCGGAGCCCGGCAAGCCTTTGCAGAAGAAGCGATGGGCGGGAGCGATCGATTCCGTTGGCAGCCACACGCTGGCCAATGCCTGCGCCAGCACGCGGGCAGATGGTGTCGTGACGGCTTGCGGCCTGGCACAAGGAATGGACTTCCCGCATCGGTCGCTCCGTTCATCCTGCGTGGCGTCAGTCTGGTCGGGATCAACAGCGTGACGCGGCCGAAAGAGGAACGCATTGAAGCGTGGTCACGGCTGGCACGCGATCTCGATCTCGATCTCGACAAGCTCAACAGCCTCACACGGGAAATCGGTTTGAGCGAGACGATACCGACGGCCGAAGGCCTGCTGGCCGATCGCATCAGGGGGCGTCTGGTCGTCAACATCAATCGCTGATTGCGACGACAGATCCGCGCCAGGGGTCTTTCGGCACGGAAGGCCGGTTCGCAAGCTCATACGACGCTCCAGCCGCCATCACAGGGCGGCGCGACGTCATTGATACTACTCGCGTCGCGGCTGAGCAGGACGGTGATCGCCACAGCCAGTTGCTCCGATTGGCGGCCTGCATGTCGGCTTGCCATGTCATGGTGCTATTCCTTGACGGTCAAGAGAGGCCACGTCCTGCCCAGTGTGCCGGGCTCAGCGGAATCCCCGGGATCGCGAGAACGCGTTGCAGGTCGCCGATGATCGGCTCGGAATCCCTGCGCTCGGTGTGCAGGCGCCAGTGGAGGTCGGCGATGTCCTCTGCTTTGATGCGCGGGATGTCCGGCGGATATTGGTCGGCGTTGCCCACTTCCGACTGCCCGCAAGGCACGACGATGCCAGCGATCGCGACCATGCCTGCGAAGACGCCATCAGCAGAGACATCCCGGTTGAGGACGCGGGTATAGTTGACCAGTGCGCCGGCGACGACACCGAAGGGGGCGGTCACGATCAGCGGACGCTGCGCGGATACAGCAGAGGTGAAGAGGATGCTGCCCGACTTCCTCGCCAGCATATCCGGGAGGACCGCCTGCACCGCCGCGATCGGCCCCGGCACGTTGAACTCCAGATGATAGAGCTGGTCCTCGACGCCTAGGTCGCGCGGCGGTGGCATCCGGCCAGCCGGCTGGGTGTTGACCGCCGCCCTGGCTGGCCTCGGGATCGCCACGCTGCCTTCTTTCCTGATCGGACTTGGTCTTTGTCCGGCGAACTGCTGCCCCTTCTGAAGGACTATCCCAGTCCTGAAGCCGCGCTCTATCTGGTACGGCCGCCTGTTGCGGGTGGGATGCCGACCAAGGTGAAGGTGCCGGCCGGTCTGCTTCAATAGCGCCCGGTCAGGATGTCGAATGGGATAGCTGTCAGCGGCACCTCAGGTTGGGAAGGTCCCGGCGCCCGGCAAGACGAAAACCCGCGCCGGCGCTGTCCGATGAAAGCGGCGCGGGCGCGGCATAAGATCGCGGTTCAGTGGTTTGGTTTTGCCGCAGTGGCGAGAACACTCGCCGAGCCTGAACCCTTCCGGCGGCGTGCTTGGCTGGTCTCCTTGAGAGGCGACCAGTGTGCGGCATTGAAGTAACCGTTCGGTCGCTCATTCATCCAGTCTTGGCGGGTTCCTTCACGAGAGGCCGAAATACGCCTTTTTCATTTCTTCGTCGTTGAGCAATTCCTCGGATGTGCCATGGGCCACGACGACACCCTGACTGATGACATAGCCGTAGTGTGCAATCGCGAGAGTCTGCCGGACATTCTGTTCGACCAGGAGGATCGAAACGCCACTCTTGTTGATGTCCCGGATGATGGCGAATGAATCCCGCACCAGAGCCGGGGAAAGGCCGAGGGAAGGCTCGTCGATCAGCAGGATGCGGGGCTCGCTCATCAGGGCCCGACCGATCGAGACCATGGCCTGTTCACCGCCAGACATGGTGCCGGCGAATTGTTGCTTGCGCTCGGCCAGGCGGGGGAAAGTCTGGTAGACCTTCCGAAGCCTGTCGCGGATGAGTTCCTGGTCCTTGACCAGATAAGCGCCTACCCGGAGGTTCTCCTCCACGGTCATCTTGGGAAAGAGCTTGCGGCCCTCCGGAACGCAGCCGACACCTTGCGCCACCCGCGAATGGGGGCTGAGACCGGATAGCGTCGCGCCATCGAGCTCGACGCGACCGGACAGAGTCGGCAGGAGACCGAGAATCGCCCGTATCAGCGAGGTCTTGCCGGCACCGTTGGCGCCGAGGATGCAAGTGATCGCTCCAGGCTTCGCGGTGATGGATACGCCGTTGAGAACCTGGGCGCTGCCGTAAGCGGCAGAGATGTTTTCGGTGATGAGGTTTCCAGTCATGACGTTCCCAAATAGGCCTCCTGCACCCACGGATCAGCCACGACAGCGTCGAACGTGCCGTCGGCGACCTTGCGACCATAGTTGAGTACGATGCAACGTTCCGCGACACGCTGCATCAGATCCATTTCATGCTCGATGATGATGATGCTCATCCGCGGGTTATTGCTCCTCACCTTCAGAATGTCTTCCATGAATTCATGTGTCTCGTCGGGTGTCATACCGGCCGACGGTTCGTCGAGCAGGAGCAATCGCGGCTCAGCGATGAGCGCGCGGCACACTTCGATCCGCCGCCGATCGATCATGTTCAGGCTGTGGAGGGGGTCGAATATACGGCCGGCAAGAGTTTCGCTGAATGTTGCCAGAAGCGAGCGGACCCGCTCGTGATTCTGACGCACGGCTTCATTGAAGCGCCCGCGCAGGAGCAGGTTGCCGATGAGGCTGAGGTCCAGACCATTCTGGCGGCCAATGACCACGTTGTCGAAGACAGACAGGGAGAGGCACAAGCGCGAGCGCTGGAACGTCCGCGTCACACCCCGGCCATAGATCTGCCGTGGAGGCAGGCCGGTGATGTCGTTACCATCAAGGAACATGTTGCCGCCCGCTGTCCGGCAGAGGCCGGTCAGCGCATTGAAAAAGGTGGTCTTTCCCGAACCGTTTGGTCCGATGAGGCCGATGATCATCCCTTCATCGACATTGACAGACAGCTTGTCGAGTGCCCGGAGCCCACCGAACTGGACCGAAATGTCCTGGGCGGAAAAGAGAGGTGTCATTGGGCAACCTCCCTTCTGAACTGGCGCAGGGCTCTCGGGAACAATCCGCCCGGGCGGAACCGCAAAACCAAGACGACGAGCACGGCGAAAACGAGAATGCGGAACTCGCCAATCTCCTGCAGCTTTTCGGGAATGACGAGGACGAGGATCGCAGCTGGCAGCACGGCCCATAGATTGCCGAGCCCGCCGAGGACGATGATCGACAGCATGATGAGCGAATCCGAGAAGGTGAAATTGCTAGGGGCAATGAAATTTTGCATCATCGCGAAAATCGCCCCGGCAATGCCGATGACGAAGTTTCCGATGACGAAGGCCATTATCCGCCAGTAGGCCACGTTGATGCCGAAGACCGAGGCGCCGATCGGATCCTCGCGAACGGCATCGAAGTTGACACCGATCCAGCTCTTCTCGAGATTGCGCGCTAGTACGAAGAAGATCGTGAAGACGACAAGGGCGAAGAGGACGTAATTGAGGTAGAACGATGCCTGGAACGAACCGGTCTCGATGCCGTCGAAGAGGGAATATCCGGCGATTGCCGCCCCTTCGACCTTGAGGCCCTGCGGCCCGCCCAGCGTATGGTTGACTTCGAGGAAGCTGCGAAACAACAGGCCGAAGGCGATGGTGATCAGGGCGGCGTAGTGTCCTCTGGTTCTGAGGACTGGGAGGATCAGGATACAGCCAATGACTGCGGCCACAGCGCCACCGGCCAGCATGATGATGAGCGAGGGAACTCCCCAGTTGCCGAGCACGGCCGCGGTGTAGCCGCCGATGCCGAAGAAGGCCGCGCCCGCGAAGTTGATGACCCCGGTATAGCCGAACTGGATGGTAAGACCGATACAGGCAAGACCATAGATCAGGACAGTGGCCAGCATCATCAGCGGGAAGTGCTCTTCATGCAGCGCGAACCCGACGGCGACACCACCGAAAAGAATGAGCAGCGCGACCCAGGGCCCTGACTCATTCAGGACAGACGCGACGCTTTCACCAATTTTTGTTTGCGCCAAACCGATCGACAGGGCCGCGGCAGCCAATAATCCCCCGGTGACGATCCACTGGTTTTCGGCGACCAAGATGACACCGGTGAGCACGATGCCGAGGGCGGCGACCGTGAGCGGGATGAGTAGGTCTTTCACCGCCATGATTACACCCGCTCGCTATAACGTTCGGCAATGATTCCGGTTGGCCAGATCGTCATCGCGACGATAATGGCGGCGAAGGCGAAGACATCGCGGTAACCGCTCGCATCGGGGAACAGGACGACCCATAACGTTTGCAAAGCGGCGAAGGTGAAGCCGCCGATGATCGCACCCCAGATGCTGCCAAGACCGCCGACGACGGCTGCGGAAAAGCCAATGACCCCGAGAAGAAGCCCGATGTTGAAATTGATCTCGCTGTAATAAATCCCGTGCATTATACCGGCAACGCCTGCCAGCGCAGACCCGAGGGCAAAGGTTGCGAGCACGATCGTCTTGAACGGGATCCCCATCGCCTGGGCCGTATCGCCGTCCTGGGCAACAGCGCGAATGGCGAGCCCGAGCTTCGTGTGCCGGATCAGCCAATGGGTGAGGAGCACGACACCGAAGCCCAGGGCGAGCAGCACCAGGCTGTCGAGGCGGAAGAACACCCCACCGATTTCGATGGGGGCCTTGGGCAAGAGGGCGGGAAAGGCCTTCGGGTTGGCACCATTTGGATAGAAGAGGCGAATGGCCTCGCGGATGCTGGTACCGATCATCAGCGTCATCAGCAAGATATTGAATGCCGATGAGTTGCGCATCGGAATAATGAAGGCTTGACCGATCAGAGCACCGGCCACTCCGGTGACCAGACATGCTGCAGCAAGCACCACCACCAGTCCGATCACAGGCAGGTCGAGACCAAGGAACTGGAGCCCGAGGAAGGCGACAAGCCCCGAGAAGGCCCCCAGCGTCAGGACGTCACCATGGGAGAATTTGATGATGTCCAGCACGCCGAAGAACAGCGTGAAGCCAACGGCGACGAGGGCATACATGATGCCGAGAACGGCACCGTTGAAGAGGTATTCGAACAGAATTGCCATGATCGCCCCCTCAGAGGCCCGTCAAGCGGCGCTGACCACTCGCATACAGGCTATCCTCCCAACGAACCCAGTGCCCGTCCTGCGCGACATATTTCGTCGAGGCAACGCTATGATGGCGGTGGTCATCGAAGGTGATCGGGCCGGCGATGCTCCCATGGTCCTTCGTCCCGTTGAGAACCTCGCGCACCTTATCCCTGTTCGGTCCGACCTTCTCCACGGCATCGATAATGAGGTCAGTGGCTACGAAGGCATAAGGACCATAAGGCTCGGCGGGATCCGGGAACCTGGCCTTGCCGTACTCGTCGACGAATAAACGCCCGCCCGGAAGGCTTTCCGCTGGTGCGCCGTTGTGAAACGAGACCGTTCCCTCGGCGGTCGGGCCGAGCGCCTCGATATAGGAGGCGGACATGATACCGGACACACCTGCGAATTGAATGTTTACGCCGAGCCGCTCCATCTGCGAGCGGATGCGCACACCAAGTGGCGTCAGACCCGCGAAGACGACGATCTGAGGTTGGATCTCCTTGATCTTGAGAAGCTCGGCGGAGAAATCTTGTTGATCGGCGCTAACACCGAAGGTCGAGACGATATCAGCGTCTGTTTCGGCAACCCTCTCCCTGAATATCTTCAGAAGTCCGTTACCATAGTCAGTCGTGTCGTGGATGATAACCCATTTCTTGTATCCGGCTTCGGTCAAGAAGTTCGTTGCAACGCGAGTCTCGTCCAACATCGAACCGTTGACCCGGTGGATCTCCAGATACTCGTTGCCATAGGTAATCTCGGGCAGGATGGCCCCCCATACGACGACCGGCAGCTTGAAGCGGTGGTAGACGTCGACGGCAGCGATTGCGACAGCGGAGCAATAATGGGTGACACCGGCGATGATGCTGCGATCGGTTGACGCCCGGGTCGCCACCTGGATACCCACGTTGGGCTTGCACTCGTCGTCGAGCGTGACGAGCTGATAGTTATATTTCGAGGCGGGATTCGCGTTTCTCAGCCGGATCGCGAGTTCCGCAGAGTTCCGGCCACCAACGCCTGCCGCGGAATTACCGCCCGACATCGGACCGATGAACGCGATCTTGACGGTTTGTTTGTTCGACTGCGCATATACACAGCCGGTGCCGACCGTCAGGGCGATCGCTATAAGCAACGTTCGACGCAACATTGTACCCTCCTTGGTTTCATGATGATGGTGCATTTCTTTCCCATTAGCTGAATGGACATGCTGTCCACCCGGCCGTTTCCACCCGCTTCGTCGAGACGGGCGATTCTGTTATGCAAAACCCTGAAGGTTGGCCTAGCCAATCGTTTCGTCAGGGAGTTGCTCCTGAATGACGCTCACAGCGCCGGGTTTTCCGCCGGTCGGTTCCGGATCATCGCTGTCCAGAAGATCAGCGGCTGAGTAATAGTCTTTGACAAAGGTGTCGTCGGTTTCGCCCGTGAAGAACTGCCGGCCATAGATGAGCAAGCAGAGTATGACACCCGTTGCGAATGCCCAGGCGGCACCCCGGGTGGCCAGTACGGCACCTGTGACGCCGGCAATGCCGAGATCACGCTGTGAGCGTGCTTCCATCACACCGATGCGGACTGATACATAGCCCTGAACCATGAGTGTCAGCGTCAGCGCCACGCCGAGGATGGGCTGCACGAGGGTGACGATTGGCATCAGGAGCAGGCCGGTGTTGGTCCCCCAGCGGAACGAACCGAGCCCACCGAACAGCGACCGCATGAACTTTTGCCCTTTGGCAAAGCGTTCGCAGATGACCACATGCATCGCCGCCCAGATGGGGCCGCACATGGTCACATCCGGACCAAGGAAGGACATGGCGACGTTGCGCGACCCGAGAATGATATGGGCACAGTCGGGATTGTAGTCGATCTTCTCGTCAAGGCGCTTTTTCTGCACATCGTCGAGGATAGCGCGGGTTTTCAGGACATCTCCGAAGAGCACGATGTAAGCGGCCAGCGCCGTGGGCAGCGCGGTGAGGAACATAGAGGAGCGGCGGGAAACCAAGCCCGAAGAGCGTATAGTCGCGCCAGAGCGTCCCGAAGTCTGGAGCCGAGATTTGCCACTCCAGCGTCGGCCAGGGGCCTCGCCGAAAATCGGGGCGATGATTACGGCCAGGAGGATGCAGGGCAGAACATCTAAGTTGCCGATAAAACTCCACGGCTCTTCTCCACGCGACAGGCGGGCGAAGGAGAGCGAGAACATCAGGTGGAAGCAGAGTCCGATTGCGATGGAAATGGTGAAGGGGAACTGGTCGAAGTTCCCGCCAATCTTAAACACCGAAATCACAGCCGAGAAACCGGCTCCGATGATGATGCCCGATTTAATCGCCTGGGGGATCGCTTGAATCACCCGGTGAGCCATCCCGGTGATTCCGATCAGAATTGCGAACGCCCCGAGCAACATCTGAAACGATATCAGAGCATGAACCCGCTCGGGACCTTCAGGAAAGGTTGCACAATAGGCCATGATCAATGGCACAGCCGGTGTAATCCATCCCGGAACAAGCGGATCGCCCAGCAGATGATGCGTGAGGTACAGGAGGCCGTTGAGGATGACCACCGCCAAGGCAACCTCGAACGGCATGCCGAGGAGTTCGGTCATCAGCGGGATAGCTGACAGGTCCACCGCACACATCAGCAAGCCCTGAAAATAGTTGGGCCACTCAATACGATAATGGACAAAGGGCAGCCGGACTTTGAACGGCCCGGCAGGCATGTAAGGCGTTTCCTGCCCCTCTATGGAGGGTTTCAGCATGGCGTCCTCCTGGCCAGCGTGCTTTTTTCTTGATTTCTTGCTGGCGCATTATTAAGTTCGATATGTCGAACTAATTTCTATAGGCTGAATTTTGACATGTTCGGTGAGGTTGTCAATACCTCGTGTTGTGCGTGGATCACTGCGCCGCAAGAAATAACGCTGTGACGCAACATGAGTTGGGAGGGGGGAATGACGGTTTTGAGAACCAAACAGCAAGAGCGTGACCTTGCCCCCGCGTTGACACGCGGTTTGAGGATCTTGGACTTGATCGCCGGCCTTGGCCGAAGCGTGACCATGACCGAGATTGCTGAACAATTGGACCTCGCCAAGAGTTCGGCGCACGGTCTTCTGGCCACGCTCGTTACGGCAGGGTATCTGGAACGCCTGCCAAACGGCAGCTACAGGCTCGGCCTGCGCGTCGTGCACCTTGCCAATGCCCGCCTGGAGAGTGCGGATCTCCCGGCCGAATTCTACACGATCTGGGATCGGTATTCCGAATTCCATGAAGAGGCAGCCGTTCTTGCAGTGCTGGACGGAGCTGATGTGATCTACATCGCATGCCGGAATAGTCCTCATGCGCTTGGCGTGACCTTCCGGCTCGGAATGCGATTGCCGGCTTGTTGTACTGCAACCGGCAAGGCCTTCCTCAGCACCATGTCGAACGAAGAGGTCCGGGACTTTTATACCCGGCACGAACTGGTGCGCCTGACCCAGACGAGCGTGTCGAATGTCGAGCAACTGCTCAACCAGCTCGACCGGATCAGGGAACGCGGCTATTCGATAGATGATGGTGAAACTCGTGACCACATGTGGTCTGCCGGCGCACCCATTCTCGCTTGGGAAGGGCAGCGGGCCGAGGCGGCGGCTGCGATCAGTTTTCTCCGTTCGGACATGACGCCGGAGAAGGCCGAAAAGGCCGGTGATTTCATCCGCCGATTCGCACGGGCACTCTCTGAAAGCCAGAAAGCTCCTCCTACTTAGAACAGCTAAGGGATTATCATGTCTGTTGTATGGCTTGTTCCTCGCCGTTCTCCTGCAGGACACCCCTGCCCTGTCGCCGGCATTGTTTGCGTCGAAGTCCAAGGCCAAGACATCGAGGCCGTGGCGCACCTCCTGGCTGGTTTCGAAATCATTGTTACAAGTGAGGTCCCGATTGGCTCAGAGCTTCTGGAATACTGCCGCCGGGTCAGAGGCGTCATTGGTATCGGTCCTCGCGCCAGCGAGCTTGTCGATTGGACTCTCGCCGAACGCAGAGGGCTTTTGGTGGCAATAACTGATGCAGAAATAGATAGTTCGCCTGCATTGGAACGTCTCCTTGCAGCCATTGCCAAAATGGAAAACCACCTGCGTGCGCTCGATGACATTGCAGAACATTGGGAGGGAACGTGAAACATGGCGTCAAAACATCTGCTGTTGACCCAACTCGGTTGGGACCATCTTCGTGTGCTCCTCGAGGTTGCCCGCGCCGGCACGTTGCTCGCGGCGGCTCGAAGACTCGGTGTGGACCAGTCGACTGTCAGCCGTCGCCTGGCGCAGGTGGAATTCAGCACCGGCGGAACCCTGTTCAAGCGCAACCGTCAGGGCCTTTCATTAACCCCCCTTGGGCGCGAGATTTTCTGCCGCGTTGAACGAATGGAAACGTCGCTTCTTGAAATTCACAGCCTCGCCACCCGCGGCCAGACCATCAGCGGATGCGTCACAATCGCTTCGATGGAGGGCGTGGGCTCAATGCTGATCGCGCGGTCGGTGAAAGCGCTGGCAGGGGTCCATCCGCAGATCGAAGTTCATCTCATGACAACGTCCAAGTATGTTGACCTTGCCAAACGGGAAGCAGACATCTTTGTGAGTTTCTTCGAACCACCCTCCACATCTCTGGCGACCAGAAAGGTTGCTGATGTTAATTTTCATCTCTACGCCAGTATCGATTACATTCGCGGCCGAAGTATTAAAACAATAGAAGACCTGGAAGATGATTTATTCATTGGTTACATCGACGATCCGATCTATCTTCCTGCCGCCAGATGGCTTGAGGATATCCTTCCACAGGCGAAGATCGGCTTTCGGGCGACCAGCATGTTTTCCCAGATGTTCGCCGCGGAGGAAGGGCTTGGCATTGTCATGCTCCCACCCTACGCGCGCGCGGAATCGTGGGGCTTGAAGCGAATTGTTCCCGACAGATTCGCTATCGTGCCTATTTACATCAGCGTTCAGCAGGATCTCCAGTTTCTGCCGCATATGCGGGCCGTGCATGACTCGCTACTCACCTATTTGGGTGAGACGGTCAATTCCTGACCCTCACCGGGAGGATCCGGGCCCGCCCGTGCTCCGACCAATACCCATGGCCGTTTCATCCTTGGGTCGTCGTTCGCCCATGGACCTCCGAGAGCGCCACTCCGGAAGCCCACGGGAGGGCCGTGAGGATATGCTGACGAACTATTGTGCCGCAGCCCTGATCTCCGCGACGAGTTCGGCAACCCGTTCGGCGCTTGCCCCTTGCACACGGGCATTGACGCGGGTCGTGCCGAAACCGACGAACAGGGCGATTTCGTTCGCGGCTGGTGCGCCCGGAATCGACACGGTCGTCGCATCCATGGCGTCATAATCCCAGGCGTCGTCGGCTCCGCCGAAGATCACGTCGATCGTCGTCCCTGCAGCCCCGACCTTGGTATTGCCGGGTATAAGGGCTGGACCGGCTCCAAGGCCCCTGCGCACCGCGAGCCCGATACGAGGATGAATCAGCGCCGCCCCATGCTCGGTTTCACCGTGGGTTCCGACAATGACAGCCTTGCCGTATGCACGCGGCCGCTCAAGACCGGCAAAACGATCCAAGGCCCGTTTGGTGAGGATCGTTCCGACTTCCACGGATATTTCGGCAAGGCGGGCGAGATCCTCTTCCGATGCGGCCGCCTTACCGGCAAATGGGTTCTCGAACACTGCCCCTGCGACGACGTGAAGCGTCGGCCTGTCCGCCGGCCTCTTCGCCTCGACCAGAATCTCTCGTTCGATCAGGTGTATCTGGCGAATTTGTACGGATGCGGAGCTGTCAGCCATGCTTTCCTCCTTCAGCTTTTTTCAAACGTACCCGACGACGATGGGTACCAGTTGAAACGTTAAGGTGCAGGCCAGTTCCTGTCAGGCTGCAAGAATGCATCGCCACTTGCAGATTTATCGACTGCTTTTAGGGAAGCAAAACGTATTTTCAAGCTGGCAAGCACACGTCCGCATGCAGGCGCGTGAAGCTAAATTCGATTCTAAGGAGGAAAGAACATGAACATCACTGCTGATTCACGGATCGTGCAGATCGGACATTGGATCAATGGCTTCCCGATCGCTACCAACTCCGAGCGCTTCTCGGATGTTTTCAACCCTGCCACCGGCACGGTAGGCGGCAAAGTGACTCTTGGAAGTGTTGAGGATGTCGATGCGGCTGTTGCAGCTGCGAAGGCGGCATTCCCTGCCTGGTCAGAAACTCCGCCGCTGCGGCGTGCTCGCATCCTGTTCAAGTTCAGGGAACTGCTGGACAGGAACCACGATCGGCTCGCGGAATTGATCACACGGGAACATGGCAAGGTGTTCTCGGACGCCAAGGGCGAGGTGACACGCGGCATCGAGGTCGTGGAGTTCGCCACCGGAATCCCGAACCTGCTGAAGTCAGAATTCACCGACAACATTGGGGGCGGCATCGACAACTGGAATCTGCGCCAGCCGCTTGGCGTGGTGGCAGGCGTCACCCCCTTCAATTTCCCGGTCATGGTGCCGACGTGGATGTTCCCCGTCGCGCTGGCGACAGGAAATACTTTCGTGCTGAAGCCTTCCGAACGGGATCCGTCGCCGAGTCTGCTGTTGGCTGAGCTTCTGAAGGAGGCCGGACTGCCTGACGGAGTGTTCAATGTTGTGCAGGGCGATAAGATCGCGGTCGACGCCCTTTTGTCCCATCCGGATATCCAGGCGCTGTCGTTCGTCGGCTCGACGCCGATCGCCGAATATATCTACACCGAGGGTACGCGCCACGGAAAGCGTGTACAAGCTCTCGGCGGCGCCAAGAACCACCTCGTGGTGATGCCGGACGCCAACCTCGACCAGGTCGTCGACGCGCTAATCGGCGCCGCCTACGGTTCGGCCGGCGAGCGCTGTATGGCCATCTCTGTGGCCGTCACCGTCGGCGACGTTGCCGATGAGCTCGTGCCGCGCCTTGCGGAGCGGGCCCGCACGCTGAACATCGGCAACGGGCTGAACGACGAGGTCGAAATGGGTCCGCTCGTCACCGGCGTTCATAAGGCCAAGGTCGAGGGTTACATCGCCACGGGCGTGGAGGAAGGCGCGGCGCTGATCATCGATGGCCGCGGCCACAAGGTCGAGGGCCACGAGAACGGCTTCTTCGTGGGGGGCACGCTGTTCGATCACGTCAGCCCCGACATGAAGATCTACAAGGATGAGATCTTCGGACCCGTGCTTGGCGTGGTGCGCGTCAAGGACTTCGCCGAGGCCGTCGCGCTGATCAATGCCCACGAGTTCGGCAATGGCGTGTCGCTCTACACCAGTGACGGAGCCGTCGCCCGCGCTTTCTCGCGACAGATCCAGGTCGGCATGGTGGGTATCAACGTGCCGATCCCGGTGCCGATGGCGTGGCATTCTTTCGGCGGCTGGAAGCGCTCACTGTTCGGCGATCATCATGCATACGGTGAGGAAGGCATTCGGTTCTATACCCGCTACAAGAGCATCATGCAGCGCTGGCCTGACAGCATCTCGAAGGGCGCTGAGTTCACGATGCCTGTCGCAAAGTGATCGATCAAGCCAAGAATAATATGAGGGATTGTCGGCGCCATTCCAGTGCACAAGATTGAACTCTGAGGAATCCCGCCCCAAACGGGCTGATTGCCAGGCTTGTCAGCGCTATTTGTTCACTGGACTCGAGGCGTTTCAGGGCGGTCAGGGATACCCGGGCCTTGTCGGCGAGCGTCTCCTGGGTCCAGCCAAGCAACGCGCGCGCGGCCCGCGATTAGCGGGCGGTGATCATGTCGATCACCTCCCGCCGGGATGCCGGAAAACGCCAGAACTACGGCTATAATAGTCGTTCTTTGTGCATGAGGATAGCCGGAATAATGTTTTTTCGTAGTAGGATCGCGAATCGGGGTCAGTCTGATTCGGTTGCATCCAGACTTCGATCCACTCGACCCTTTCCAGAAGGAATGGTGCCGATCAGCGCGAAACCGACAGGCCTTTACGCCGCGGACGAATACGCCTATATTATTCTTTCTGAGGAGAATAGTTATGGCAACAGGTGCGCGCATCTACACCCCTGCCGAAGCCGCCGCCGTGAGCGGCGTGGCGGTCAAGGCGGTCCACAATGCGATCGACAAGCGGATCGTCGAGGCACGGCCGGATCCCCGGTCACGGAGTGCAACGCGGCGGGCGCTGACGCGCGACGATCTCCTGCGCCTCAAGCTCTGGTATGGGGTGGGATCGGTCCTTGCGGCCGACCGCCGCCAGCGGCTGTTCGACGAGATCAAAGCGACGCCGGATGCAACGACAGTGCGGGCCGACGATCTGCTGATCGTCGACGTCGCCGAGGCGCGCAAGCAGCTTGACGCGAAGATCCGGGCGCTTGACGAAGCAGAGGCTGCCATTCATCAGCAGAAGGACATTCTGGGCGGCGAGCCCGTGTTTCGGGGAACCAGAGTCCCGGTGCGCATGATCGTGGCCATGGTGGCGCAGGGGGCAAGCGCCGGGGAGATCCTCGAGGGCTATCCCGCGCTGACGCCGCGCATGCTGGAGCTTGCCGCGATCTGGGTTGCCGCCCATCCCGCACGCGGGCGGCCGAAGAAGCTGGATGAGCAGGGATTGCGCCTGAAGTCATCGCAACACCTGGTCCTCGAGGGCGACCCCGCCACGCGCCGATCAGGCACGAGTGCATGAAATTCCTTGTCGATGAATGCCTGCACACGTCGCTCGTCGCCGTGGCGCAGCAGCGCGGCCATGACGCAGCGCACGTGAACTGGCTCGGGCTCGGCGGCGAGACCGACTGGAATCTCATGCCCCGGATCATCGCCGGCGATTTCACCTTCGTGACCAACAACGCGCGCGATTTCCGCAAGCTCTATGCGAAAGAGGAGCTGCACGCGGGTCTGGTCATCATCGTTCCGCAGGTGGTGCCCGCGCGGCAGCGCGAACTGTTCGACGCGCTGCTGACGGCGATCGCGGACGAAGATGCCCTGATCAACGAGGTTATCGAGATTGTGGAGGAAGCCGGTAAGGCGATCCTCCGGCGCTATGCGCTTCCGGGCTGACCGGAAGCCCCGCTGATGGCACGATGCCCCGCCCGGACAGCCGGGCGAGGCATCGTTGGGCTGGCTAGTCGCCGTTTCGCCGGCCGTTGGGACGCGACCAGATCAGGCTGTAGCCTTCGCCGTCCTCGTCGTCGAAGAGGTTAGCGAAGATCGGGCCTGTGAAAGACGGATCGTCGAGCTTGAGCCCCAGGTAGTCGCGGCCCTCGTTGGAGCGCTTGGACCAAGCGGCGCCGATTTCCGCACGGCCGACGAAGATGCGGTGGCTGGGGGCGTTCTCACTGACGGCTCGGGTTTCGGGGACGATGCGCACGCCCTTTGCCTGAACGCTGAGGGTAAAGATCTCGCCGATGAACTCGCCGTTGCCAGCCTTCTTGAAGGTGCCGATGGTTGCCATGATGACTCTCCTCGTTTCCTGTCTCGGGCCTGCACCGTTGCGGCCTCGATGGCGATCGTCAGGCCGGAGACGGCCGCCGGCGCACCCCGAAGGGGCTTGACAGCAAAAGCGAAACTTTCTTGTTGCGCGAGGAATGGGCGCAGCCCAGGGGAAGAAAGTTTCGACGCCGCTGTTGCGCCCGGGCGGGCGAGGCTTCAGCCGGTCTTCGGCCAGATCAGGCCATCGATGAAGCCGCCTCGGTGCGCCCGACGCGACAGGAACCGGACGAGGAGACATGGCAAGCCGGCTCCATCATGCAAGGACAAGCGCGAAGTCCATGACGTGACCAGACTGCACCGGTTACACGCTGTCAGCGAAGACGGCCAGATCGCTGAAACCGATCGTGGAGCGCAGTGTCCGCGTCTCCGGATAGAAAAGCGACCCGGCCAGGCCGGCAGAGTGATCGTCACCCACACGGGACGAAACCGCCAAAGGCGGGTTCGGTCGACGGCCGCCCGGCGGCCGGCGATAAAGCATGATCGCGCGCAAGCGCGACTGCCCCCGATTGCATTGCCTGCCGAAAAAATCAGATTTGCCCCGCCGCGGCAAGGATGCGCCGAAGGAGTTGCGCGAAGTAGCTGGAATCAAGCCATTCGCCTCCTTCGGATACGTCAACGATCTGAGCAACCACCAGATCATGGGTTGGCATCACCGCGAGCCCTTGCCCGCCAGCGCCCAACGCAAAACTGGCGTCCGCGCCGAATGGACTGTCAGGCGGCGCAGTCCACCAGAGATAGCCGTATCCAAGTCGTCCGAGATCGGTTTGCGAATAGGCCGTGGTGGATTCTCTGACCCAGGAGGCCGGAATCACCTGCTTGCCCGCCCATCCACCACCGTTGAGAAACAGCAGGCCGACACGCGCGAGATCGTGCGCGGAGAGGTGGAAGGTGTGCGCAGGATGGTCGGACACAGGATCAAACACACGGCGACAACGCGCTACAGAAAAATGCTTCATACCGATCGGCTCAGCAATGCGCTGCGCGAAGCTCTCATAGATGTCCTCGCCGGTGACCTGCTCATAGATGACGCCCAATGTATTGAAGTCCCAATTGTTGTAGTACCAGAAGGTACCGGCGACATGGGTTCCACGTGGTGGCCGCTTTGCTTTCATACTCGGCGGCTCATAGGCGGCTGCGTGATAGACGCCTGAGCGCGCCATCAGCAGATCGCGAATGCTGGCCTGCCGTTCTTGATCCGACAGAACAGGATCGCGATCATTGATGCCCAAATCCATCAAAGTTGCCCCGAGATCCAACGGCTTGTCCAATGAAGCCGCTCCATAGAGTGCGCTGAGCAGACTCTTGCGGACAGAGCGCACATTGAGAGGCCGAGCAGCGTCGCCCCATTCAGCCATCTCTCCATCGCCGCGCGCTGCGACAACAGCGGTGAGACCGAAGTCGCGCGCCAACGCTGTGACTTGCTGAGGCAAGGGATTGAATGTGCTCATATTGCTGTCGCAAGCTCCCCTTTGGCATGACGGTTTTGTAGTCGGCTGTGCGATGTCAGTGCCGTGGCGCTCCCCAGTCCGATTATAGATGGGTCGCCACGTGCATACACCGAGACCGCCGGCATGCTGCCGGGGCCCAGCCGCCTGCCGAGAGTCACCCACGCACCTCTCTTGTCCATCGACGCTTTCCACATCGCTAACGGTCGATTGGGGCGTTTCGAAGGGTAACGGAGCGCAACAGCCTCATTTTTGCGGTAGAGTCGATGCCGATGACAAGAGGCCGTGAATATATTGAACACGATCATCAGCTTTCCCAAATCACCGAAACAACAACAGCGGAAGCAAACCGTTCGTCCGGTCGGAGGCGCCCCGATCCGGTTTCCGGTCAGTCAGGCAAGAACCGCACCGATGCGACGGCTCCTGATTCTGGTCTCCGCCGCCGCGGCCGTGACCACTGCCTACGTGTTCAACCACCCGGGCGGCTTTGACCACCTGCTGATCCAGATCGGCTTTCCGGCAGAGGACACCCGATCAGCGACGTTTACGCTCTGCGGCAACGGTCCTCGCGAAAATTGCGTGGTGGACGGCGATACGTTCTGGTTCGCAGGGACCAAAATCAGGCTTGCCGACATCGATGCGCCGGAGCTCAGCCCACCGCGCTGCGAGGCGGAACGGATCAAGACCGCATCGGGCGTCGCCATCATCTAAATGTCCAAAACCTCCGGCGGCGATTTGAACGGGTTGAGGACACGAACCCCGCGCCCTGCGAAATCGGAGGCATTTCTCGTCACGACCACAAGACCGTGGACGCGGGCGGTCGCGGCCAAAGCGACATCCCATCGATCCTTGTTCTTGTTGCCGAGCAAGCGTGTCCATTCCGCGACGACGGGTCCGTCAATCGGGATGATGCGATCAGAGAACGATTTCTCGAATAGCGTGGCCACGCTCAGTCGCAGGTCCGTGTCGTCGACCGTCGCAATCCACCGATGCACATTCTCATGGCCGCCGGGCTTCAGCTCCCGGAGAACATTTTCGTCGAGCAGATAGAGCGTCACGGAACAGCTCTTGGTTCGACGTCGCCAAGGTCATCATCGTCATCGAACGCACCAGCATCGGCCAGAGCGGCCAAAGTCGATTTCAGGCTCTGCGCTGGATAGGGGCGGCCGCGTTTCGGGTAAGCCTTGGCATATTCGACTGCCGCTTCGACCTGATCCCGTGTCAACGAGGGGAGGTCCGCAAGGACGGCATCAACACCTTGGCCGCGTGCCAAAGCTGCGATCAGGTGCGCCGCGATCGTCGTTCCGCGAATAAACGCCTCGCCCTGATCGCCCTTGCGTTCGATCCTGCCCCTGATCGCTTCAAGCCGCGCCATCCGGTCTTTGAGGTCGGCGTCAATTCGTGCGAGATCCAGTTCCAGACTTCCGAGCCGGAGCTTGTGGGCATCGCTGGGCAACTTGCGCAACGCACCGTAGAGCCGGCGCCGTCCCGCCGGTGTCAGATCCTTGTCGAGCTCATCGGCAAGCCTCAGAAAGCGCAGTTCCGCAGAGCCAAGGAGCCTCTGCACCGCGTTTCCGACTTTCCTTTGCCTCGCCTGAATGACACCTGTGTCAACTGCCTTGTTGAGCACTGCCGGGGACCGGCCCAGGACGTACCCTGCCTCGCTCAGCGTGAAATTATGGACCTGGGACATTTTCTACTCCATCAACAATCCATCCCAATATAGGGATGAATTAGTTTTCGCGCAATCCTATAAAGCACCCCATCGAACAGCCAGCGCCGGGCAAAACATATACGTGAGCTTCCTTTGAGGCGGGGATCGGCTTGCCGTGCTGACGGCTCCTGAGCGTGCCCGATGCACAAGCAGCGACCTAGTGCCGATCAAGCGTTATCGGCATATCGCCGGTGATAATGCCGCTGCGCCAGATTTGACGGGCACTGGTCTGAACGGCTATCCAAGGTCTGTTTCGCAGGCCGCTTTCGAGAGCCGCCATTCCGCCGCCCACCCAGAGCCAACCGTTCGGCTTCCGACCTCATTTCGGCCATCGGGCACATTGAATGCTTTACCCGAAACTGGACGCCCTCCGAAGCTTCTTCAGCGTCTGGCCAGGCCAGTAAAAATATCCGACGCTGCCCTATTCAGAAAACAGACTTTTCAACGGTATTGGCGCATAATGGACAGGGCGAGCAACATAGATAGCCTGATCGTAGCGGATTTAACCGTCCTATTTAGACGGGATCGCGCATAAGTTGCCAATATACGCGAATTCGCATATTGAATGAAAATACGCAATCGCGTATATATCTGTCATGGAGGCTCCCATGACGGACCAGATCGCCCGGAACGAAAAGCAGCTCGGTGCCATTCTGCGCCGTGCCCGCAAACAGGCAGGGCTGACGCAGGGTGCGCTCGGCGATCATGTCCATCTACGGCAGGGCACGGTATCCCGTCTGGAGGCGGGGGAGCCTGCCGTCCAGCTGCGCACGCTGATGGCCGCCCTGTCCGCCCTCGATCTCGAACTCGTCGTCAGGCCGCGTAGCAAGGCTAGCGCCGCTGATATCGAGGACCTGTTCTGATGGCGCGCCGCCGGACTCACGCGCCTCTGAACGTCTTCCTGAACGGTCGCCTCGTCGGGGTACTGCGCCGCGAATCCACCGGCGCGATCGATTTCCAGTACGCCCGCGACTGGCTCGCCTGGGAAAGCACCTTCCCGGTCTCGCTCTCGCTGCCCCTGCGCGAGGACCGCTATATCGGCGTTCCCGTCCTCAACGTCTTCGACAATCTGCTTCCGGACAGCGATGCCATCCGCAGGCGTGTCGCCGAGCGCGTCGGCGCGGGCGGTACGGACGTCTACAGCCTGCTCGCCGCTCTGGGCCATGACTGCGTGGGCGCGCTGCAATTCCTCCCCGATGACATCGATCCCGGCCGGGCGGGCGCCATCGACGGCAAGCCCGTCAGCGAGGACGAGGTCGCCGCCATCGTCAACAATCTGTCGAGCGCGCCCCTCGGCATGGGTGAGGACAAGGATTTCCGCATCTCGATCGCCGGGGCGCAGGAAAAGACAGCCCTGCTGCGCATGAACGGCCAGTGGTTCAAGCCGACCGGCACGACCGCCACCACGCATATCCTCAAGCCGCAGATCGGCCAGCTCCCAAATGGCATCGACCTCTCGAACAGCGTCGAGAACGAGTATCTCTGCCTGAAGTTGCTTGCTGCCCTCGGCGTACCGACGACCCATGCCGAGATCGCCGATTTCGGAGGGCGGCGAACACTCGTCGTCGAGCGTTTCGACCGTCGCTGGACGAGAGACGGTCGCCTGCTGCGCCTGCCGCAGGAGGATATCTGCCAGGCGCTTTCCGTGCCGCCAACGCGCAAATACCAGTCCGACGGCGGCCCCGGCATGCGTGATATCCTCGAGCTCCTGAAAGGCAGCGACACACCCGACCAGGATATTGCCACCTTCATGCGCGCCTGCATCCTCTTCTGGATGCTCGGCGCCACGGACGGCCACGCTAAGAATTTCAGCATCGCAATAGGTCCCGGCGGGCGCTTCCACCTGACCCCGCTTTATGACGTGCTGACCGCCCAGCCGAGCCTCGATGCGGGCCAGATACAGCCGAAGAAATTCAAGCTCGCCATGTCCGTGGGCAAGAACCGCCACTACCCGGTCGCAGACATCCTGCCGAGGCACTTCATGCAGACTGCCGCGATTGCCGGTGTCGGCGTGCCTCTGATGCGTGCCATCTTCGAGGAACTCGCCGAGGCCACGATCAAGCAGACCGACGCGGTCATTGCGTCATTGCCGCGCGGCTTTCCGGACCAGCTCGTCACCTCAGTGAGGAGTGTCATAAAGCAGAGAGCGCAGCTGACCGCGATCATCACGTTTGAGGCCGAGGAAGGGGCACACGGTATTCGGCCGGATCCTGCATAAAAACGCGGCAGACAGCCGCAAGCACCAGGACATGGGATTTCGGGAAGGCTGGGGCACCACAACCGACCAGCTCGCTTCCTACGTCGAGCGCCTGGAATGCACCGGCTATCAGGAACCAGAGTCGCGCCGCCGCCATTCGGCTTCGTCGGCAGCAGGCATTCAATCCTAAACGTGAGTTGCCGCCCGTCGCACCTTCGCCAATCCGCAATCGGTAGCGATATATAGCTCCGGCATCGGCACGATCAGCTTCTGGGGATCAATGACGGGCTCCCTCGCGACCGCCAAGCGGATGGGTCGCCGGTCGCATGGCCGGAAGCCTTCAGTCCATATCCGCCGCGAATGGTCGTGCGACGCCGTGGCCACCCGTTCGACGGAATGCCGGCCTCTAGAGCAAGACCGACATCGGGAACCGGCCAGCGCGCAACATGGCGACTTCTCGGCCTCGGAAATTCGGACTGTTCAGGCCAGGAATACGTTCTCGTCGGCCTTCACCTGGTCCATCTTCTGCAAGCGGAAGATTTCTTCGACGGAGACAATGTCACGGTTGACGTTGTGGATGCCGCGATCGGCGATGATGCGCGCGAAGACGTCCTGCATGGCCGTCACCGAAGCGCGAATGGCATGGTTGCCGTAGATGACGATGGCGATCTTGCCGAGCGCCCTGATACGCGCCTCGTTCATCTCCGGATAGGCGGTCGGCACGATGACAATGGGCACCCTGCCCTCCCAGGCACGCACGAAGCTCTCCACCTCGTCCGGCGCCTTCTGCTTGGAGTGGATCAGAATCATGTCGGCGCCGGCCGCTTCGTAAGCCGCGGCACGCTTCAGCGCCTCTTCCTCGCCGAGACCCGCGATCAGCGCCTCAGTACGGGCGATGACAAGGAAATCCGGATCGACACGGGTGGCGATGGCGGAGCGAACCTTGCCCTGGAACTCCTCCACGCGCAGCAGTTCCTGCCGCCCGCCGGCGACGAGGCTCGTGACCTTGGGGAAGGTCTTGTCCTCGATGACGACGGCCGCCGCCCCGGCGCGCTCATATTGCCTTATGGCATGAATGACGTTGATGGCGTTGCCGAAGCCGGTGTCGATGTCGGCGATGATCGGCAGCGAGGATTGCTCGGCGATGGCCCGCATCATGTCGAGATGCTGCGTCATGGAGATGAGGCTCACATCGGGCAGTCCGTAAAGGGCCGACAGCTCGAAGCCCGACGCCCAGAGGCCATCGAAACCGGCTTCCTCCGCCAATCGCGCAGACAGCGGGCTGTGGGCGGCCATGACATGGGCCAGGCCGCGTTCGGCGATGCGGTCACGCAAAAGTCTTGGCTTTTTCATGGGGCTTCTCGCTTTCGAAAAGGGCTTCGCAAGCGGCCAGGACGCGCGCGCAGGCGCGTTCCAGCTCGGCAATTGAAGAGGCATAGGAAATGCGGATATAGGGCGAGGCCATGAAGCCGGAGCCCGGCACCACGGCGACGCCGAACTGCTCCAGCAGGTACATGGCGAAATCCGTGTCGGTTTCGATTACCTTGCCTTGGCTGGTCATCCTGCCGATCACCACGGCGCAGGAGACGAAGACATAGAAGGCACCGTCCGGCACACGGCAATGCAGGCCCGGCGCGGCGTTGATCTTCTCGACGACGATATCGCGGCGCTTGCGGAAATCCGTGACGAAGCCGGAAAGATAATCCTGATTGCCGGCGATGGCCTCGATCGCCGCATATTGTGAAATCGAGCTGGTGTGCGACGAGGTCTGGCCCTGGATGGTGTTCATCGCCTTGACGAGATCCTTCGGTCCGGCGCCATAGCCGAGACGCCATCCCGTCATGGCCGCCGACTTGGAGACGCCATTGACGGTCAATATGCGGTCGAACAGGTCGGGAGCGGCTTCGGCCATCGTCGTGAACGGCACGTCATAGACGAGCTTCTCATAAATGTCGTCGCAGAGCACATGAACCTGACGGTGACGGCGCAGCACCTCGCCGAGCGCGGCAAGTTCGGCCCCGGAATAGACCGCGCCGGTGGGATTGTTGGGCGAATTGAGCATCAGCCATTTGGTTCGCGGGGTGATGGCGGCTTCCAGATCCGCAGGCTTCATCTTGAAGCCGAACGATTCCTGGCAGGACACCAGCACCGGATTGCCGCCGGCGAGCCGCACCATGTCGGGATAGGATACCCAGCAGGGCGTTGGGATGATGACCTCATCCTCCGGATTGAGGCTGGCGAAGAACGCGTTGAACACCACCTGCTTGGCGCCGCAGCCCACCGTAATCTGCTCGATGTCGTAGTCGAGGCCGTTGTCGCGCAATAGCTTTTCCCGGATCGCCTCGCGCAGCGGTTTGATACCGGCAACGGGCGTATAGCGCGTCCTGCCATTGTGGATGGCGGCAACACCGGCATTGCGGACCGCTTCCGGGGTGTCGAAATCCGGCTCGCCCTGGCTCAGGGCGATGACGTCGATCCCCTGTTCGCGCAGGGCCGCCGCCCTGGCGGTCATGGCCTTGGTTTCGGATGGGCGGACGGCCTGAAGCCGCCTGGCGAGCAATGGCACGGAGAATCTCCTCGAAGCGACGGGTCCTTACCCATGGCTAAAGGAGGTTGCGGCAGTCCGCCAAACTTCATCATCGCAGAAAGCGTTCGATATGATTGCTTTTTGCGATACCTGTTCAGACGGGTGGCGAAACACCGTCAGGCTTTGCCGTTTACGACATCCTCCTCGGTCATCTTCCGGCACAGCCGGGTCAGCCAGCGGCAAAAGGCCCGGGCAAGGTCGGGGTTATGGCTGCGGTCGACCGCATAGGCACGATACTGCATGCCGCTCGGCGCGCGCGAACCGGGAAGCACCTCCAGAAGGCCTTGCCGGATCAGACCGGCCACCACGATATGCGGTGTCACCAGCAGGGTCTGCCCGGTCGTGACCGCTGGCAGCGCCAGATAATGGTGATCGTAGCGCGCTCCGGTCAGGATGTCGGACGTCTTCATATCCATGCCTCGAAGCCAGGTCGGCAGGATGTCGGGACGCGAGGTGACAGCGAGCACCGGCGTCGTTCGCAAGGCTTCCAGGCCACGGCCGGCGACGCAGTCCGGGGAACCGACGCAGACGAGCTGCTCGTCATAGAAATCCCAGCGATCGCCCGGCTCGGCCAGGGTCAGATCGCGGGTCAGGAGCACATCGAAGTTGTCGGTCGATGTCGGCGCCGACAATGTGCTGATGACGTCGACCGTCACGCCGCCCATCTCCTTCGAGAACTCCCGCAGGTTGGGAATGAGCAGCGTATAGGCAAAAGTGGAGAGCGACGTCCGCACGACGAGGCGGTTGGCTTCCGCCTGATCGTTGCGGCGCATGCGCTTCGCTGTGAACAGGATCGTGTCCAGCGACTCTGCGACGGCTTCGGCGAACAGCCGGCCAAAGTCGGTCAACTGGCTATTGCGCCCGCGCCGTTCGAGGAGCTTCGCCCCGAAATACTCCTCCAGAACCGCGATATGGCGGCTGACCGAACTCTGGGTGATGCCGAGGGTCTTAGAGGCCCTTGTGACGGAGTTATCGCGCGCCACCTGCACGAAGGCCCGCACCGCGTTGAGCGAAATATCCTTGTCCTCGGTCACGATGCCCCTCTTCGCGCTATCCTGACGATTCATCCGAATTTGCGCGTTACTTATCGCATAATGCGATACCCGTCACCTGTCTGTAACAAACAGATTCAATGTTGCTCCCGAAGCCGGACGCATGAGGCAAAGGTTTTTGACCGCTGTCAGGCAAGCAGAGGTAACAGGCGATGGCAGCGATAACCATCGAGAAAATAGAAAAATCCTTCGGAGCGACATCCGTACTGCGCGATGTCTCGCTCGAGATCGCAGATGGCGAGTTTTTAACGCTCCTCGGCCCGTCCGGCTGCGGGAAATCGACGCTTCTGCGGATTCTTGCAGGGCTGGAAGTGCAGACGGGCGGGTCTGTGGCCATTGGCGACCGGGTGGTGGACGGCGTGCGACCCAAGCGCCGCGACGTGGCGATGGTCTTTCAGACCTATGCGCTCTATCCGCATATGACGGTCGCCCAAAACATGGCGCTGCCGCTGCGCATGCGAAGACTCTCCTCATGGCAGAGGCTGCCACTGGTGGGGCGGTTCCTGCCGGGAACGAAGGCGACGCTTGCGGAAATCGAGAAGGACGTCACCCGTACCGCCAAGGCGCTCGGTATCGGCCATCTGCTGGCCCGCAAGCCCGGCCAGCTTTCAGGTGGCCAGCGCCAGCGCGTTGCCGTCGGCCGTGCCATGGTGCGCCAGCCGGCCGTCTTCCTGATGGACGAGCCGCTTTCCAACCTCGACGCCAAGCTCAGGGTGCAGATGCGCGCCGAGATCAAGGAACTGCACAAGCGGCTCGGCGTCACCTTTGTCTATGTTACCCACGACCAGTCGGAGGCGATGACCATGTCCGACCGGGTGGCGGTGATGCTCGACGGCACGCTTTTGCAGGTCGCCCCGCCGCAGGAGATCTACGCCGACCCCGACGACCGCCGTGTCGCCGAGTTCATCGGCTCGCCGAAGATCAACATGCTTGAAGCACGCCTGCGCGCAGTCGGCATCGCCGATGCGGCTGGCACCACCTTTACAGTCGAGGTCGGCGGAGCACCCAACACGGCGCTGGCTATCGGGATTCGACCCGAGGCGTTTCATCCGGTGGAGGCCGCCGGACCGAATGTCCTGACCGGATCGGTCCGGCTGGTCGAGCACATGGGCTCCGACCTGTTCGTGCATCTCGACGTTCCGGGAGCCGATCATCCGGTTGTTGCGCGGCTGCTGGCCGAGCGGGCCCCCCACATCGCCTCGGGTCAGACGCTGCATCTCGGTGTCACGCCGGAGCGGTTACTGCTGTTTGCCGCGGACGGTCAGCGCCTGCGGTCACAGGTGCAGGGAACCGCAACCGTGGTGCGATTGAAGGAGCACGCAGTATGAGCATTGCTTCCGCAGCGGTCAACGGACCGGCATCTCCTTCGACCGCAAATGCTGCCTCGCGCAAGGCTCTCCGCAACCACCGGATCAGCGAGATCCTCACGGCTTGGTCGCTCGCCGGCCCGGCGCTCGTCCTGCTCATCGTACTGTTCTTCCTGCCGGTCTTTGCCGTCTTCGCCATCGCCCTCACCGACTGGCAGTTCGGCGCGCGGACGCTGTCCTTTGTCGGGACGGCCAATTTTCAGGAGGCCTTTTCCGATCAGGGCTTCCGCGCCTCGTTGAGGAACACCATCCTTTACGTCGCTATCGTCGTGCCCGGCACCATCGTACTTGGGCTCGCAGTCGCACTACTGATCGAAAGGGGCGAGTCGTTCCGCGCCTTTTACCGCGCCATCCATTTCCTGCCCTATATGGCGACCCTCACTGCCATGGCAATTGCCTGGGAGGCACTGCTGCATCCCACCATCGGCCTCGTTAACCAGACGCTTTCCGGCCTCGGCCTGCCGACCGCCAACTGGCTGCGCGACGAGAACACGGTGCTGCCGGTCTTGGCCGTGATCGGCATATGGCAGAATCTCGGCTTTGCAATGGTGCTCTTTCTCGCCGGGCTGAAGAGCATTCCGCAGGATCTTTATGACGCGGCCGATATCGACGGGGCCGACCTCTGGCTCGACCGGCTGCGTACCGTCACGCTGCCGATGCTCGGCCCGGTTACCATGTTCGTCTTCATCGTCGTGGCGCTCAAGGCTTTCGAGACCTTCGACACGGTGCAGGTTCTGACACAGGGCGGCCCCGGCCATGCCTCGGAACTGCTGCTGTTTACGCTCTACCGCGAGAGTTTCCAGTATCTGCGCACCGGCTATGGCGCCTCGGTCGCCGTTGTCTTCCTGATTATCGTCGTCGCTCTGACGCTGATCCAGGCTCGCATCATGGATCGGAGGGTGCACTACCAATGAGCCGTTTCGCCCCTCCGCCTTCTGCCATTCTGCGCCACGCGGCCCTGCTCATCACAGGCGCTCTGATCCTGGTCCCATTCGTCTGGATGGTCAGCCTGTCGATCAAGCCTCCGGGCGAGATATTCGGCGCGTCCTTCACCTTCTGGCCCGAGCAGTTCTACGGCCTGGAGAACTATACCAAGGCCGTCACCAAAGCGCCCTTGCTCCGCTACATGCTGAATGGTCTCGTCGTCTGTGCATCCATCTTGTCGCTCCAGATCATTGTCTGCGCGCCCGCGGCCTATGCCTTGGCCAAACTGGATTTTCCCGGCCGCAATCTGCTCTTCGCGCTGGTGCTGATCGGGCTGCTGTTGCCGCATGAAGTGCTGGCACTCCCACTGTTCATCATGGGCTATCAGGTAGGCATTCTTAACACCTATGCCGCGCTGATCTTCCCTTATGTTGTCTCGCCTTTCGGCATCTTCCTGTTCCGGCAGTTCTTCAGGACCATTCCCGATGACGTCGTCCATGCCGCCCGCCTCGACGGGCTCTCCGAATTCGCAATCGTCTGGCGGATCATGGTGCCAATGGCACTGCCAGCCATCATCGCTTTCGGCATCTTCTCGGTGGTTTCGCATTGGAACAGTCTCTTCTGGCCGCTTATTGCTGTACGCGATCAAAACTTGATGCCGCCACCTCTCGGTATAACGGCATTCAGAAATGAAGAAGCGAGCAGCGACTTTGGCCCGCTGATGGCTGCATCGACCCTCGTGGTGGCCCCGCTGATCATCGCATTCCTCTCGGCTCAGCGTTGGTTCGTAGAAGGACTGGCGAGCGGGGCTGTGAAATAAATCGGACTCTCTCAAGCAATGGAGACACCCATGAATATCTCTCGCCGAACTTTTGTCGCAGCGACTGTGGCGACTGCTGCTTTCACCGCACTTCCCGCCATAGCGCAACAGCGGACGCAGTTGAACGTCCTTTACTCCAATGCGTACGTCAACAAAGATCTCATGGAGGAAGTAAAAGCCTCCTTCGAGAAGTCAAATCCCAACGTTGAGCTAAAGTATGACGTCGTCAAGAACTATACTGAGATGACGCAGCTTATGCTGCGATCGGCCCTGACAGACTCGGTCCCGGATGTCGGATTCCAGGGGCTGAATTTCGTACGTCTCTTCGCCGAGCGTGGGCTGGCAGTGCCTCTCGATCCGTTTATCGCAGAGGAAGCCAACTGGTCGAACAATGGCTTTTCGGAATCTGCGCTTGAAATGGCAAAGCTCGGCGATTCCGCCTACGGGATACCATTTGAGATCAGCATTCCGACAATTTACTACAACGCGGATTTGGTTCGTCAGGCCGGCGGCAATCCGGAAAAGTTCCCGACTACCTGGCGGGAGATTGCGGCCCTAGGCGCAAAAATACAGGCTACGAGTGGCGGAATATACTTTGACTATCTGCCGACTGGGAACTGGACTTTTATCGCGCTTGTGCAATCCCTCGGCGGCTCAATGATGGCGCCGGACGACCGCACTATTATGTTTAACGGCGCCGAAGGCGAGGAAGCACTTTCAATCCTGCATTCCATTGGAAATACGGGGATGCAGGATATGACCCGCGATCAGGCAAAGCAAGCATTTGTGGGTGGTTCCTTGGGAATACTCGTCACATCAAGCTCCGATATTACTCTTTACACGGAACAAGTTGCGGGGCGATTTGATCTGAAGGTAGCGCCCTTTCCGGTTGTCGAAGGCTCCGGGCGGCTCCCTGCAGGGGGCAATGCCGTTATGATCCACACAAAAGATGTCCAGAAGCAGAAATTGGCTTGGGAGTTCGTGAAACACGTTTCGAGCCCCGAAGTGCAGACGGTTATGGCGACCAGGACGGCATACATGCCTGTCAGCGAAAAGGCCATCTCCGATCCGGCCATGCTAGGCGACTTTTACGCGGAGCACCCCAACCTTCTTGTTCCGATCAACCAGCTTCCGATCGTAACAGGTTGGTTTTCGTTCCCTGGAGAGAACTCGCTCAAGATTACAAAGGTGATCGAGGATAAGCTCCGCGAGGTCATTGTTCTTCACCGTGACCCATCTGTGGTGCTGGTCGAGATGACCGATGCGGTAGCCCAGATGCTTCCCAAATAAAGTACGACCGCTCGGGACCTGAGCGTCAAGACATACGGCACGACACTCGCCGATTACTGCCGGCATGAAGGCAAGACGACTTGTAGCCCCGATCCGCACCGAAGTTCGACCGATCCGGCGACGAGGCTTTGAAAACATACGCATGTGCACGACTCATAGCGGCATGAAGATACGACCTGGAAAGGAAAGGAGAGGAAGACGATGAACGTGAGTACGCACGATGAATTGAGAATAACTGCCGCGAGTCCATTTCTTGGAGCGGATGTAGCAGGGCTCTCTGTGAAACAACTGGTCGTCAACCCAGATCCGTCTATCGTGGAAACGCTCAAGCGAGCCCTTGATCAGCATCTAGCGCTACGATTCCGACAACCAACGCTTGAGAATGAAGAAATTATCAAGTTTGCGCAGCTGTTCGGCAGGATTCTTACGGACCGAAAGAACACCGAGGAGGCGGACTCAGCCCAGACAAGTGGCCACGCTGAACTAAAAATCCTTTCCAACGCTCCGGCGGATGAAGGAAAAGCACTCGGTGACAAAGGGGCCGCCGCGCAGATTTGGCACACCGATGGCTCTCACCGGGAAGCTCCGAACGCATTCTCGGTCTTATACGCCCGCAAGGCACCCAAAAATCCGCCGCGGACTGGCTTCATAAACGCCTACGCGCTTTACGAAAAGCTTCCGTCAGAGCTCAAGCGCGAGATTGCGAATCTCCGTGCGATATTCAGCGTTCACAACCGGTCTCAAGATCTCGATCTCTTTCTGAACGGGACGTCCGTCTCGCTTGAAAAACGCGCCGAAGGACCACGCCATCCGTTGGTGCGCCTGCATCCATCAACTCGGCGGCCGTTCCTGTACCTTCCGAGACGGAGAGACGCACTTATCGAAGGCTGGTCGCCCGAGAAAAGTCGCCAATTGCTAGAGCGCTTGTGGGGCGCAGTTTTTTCCATGGACGAGCAGTGGCACGTCGCCCTCGAAGCAGACGACTTCGTGATCTTCGACAATCGGGCTGTTCTTCACAACCGAGAGGGTTGGAGCTCCGACGAGGAGCGCACGGTTTTTCATGTTGCGATTGAAGGCGAGGCTCCAATTGCTGCGTTTGCTCCAATTGGAGTCGATCGGCCCATCGCGGCATAGGCGTAGAAAAGAGTCAGCCCACGCAGCTTCAACGGCTTGGGCCTCTGCCAAGGATCAAGAGAACGCGAGGAGAAGCGAATGCCATTAGACGTTCAAATTCCACAAGCGCCCATAAGTCTTGAACGCTCCACGCCTCCGGCGCCTGCGAATCTGGACGCCATTTTGAGGGACAGTCTGCAAACACTCTCCCAGTTGGGAAATATCAACAAAATTATCCGCACTCATCGGTTTGGCGGAACGGAGCAGGATAAAGCCCGAGCTGCCGCTTGGCTCGAGCCGCGTTTCCGCACCTCGATCGATCCTCGGCGGATCATCCTGACCAATGGCGCACAAAATTCCATGGTTATGGCGCTCGCCTCCGTCGCCAGACCGGGAGACACGGTGCTGCTGGAAACGCTGAGCTATCACGGTTTCCGCAAACAGGCTCAGTTACAGAATATCCGATCCGAGAGCATCGAAATGGACGAAGAGGGGGCCCTGCCGGATGCTTTCGATAAGGCATGCCTGGCGTTCAAACCCAGAGCACTCTTTCTCATGCCGACGGTGCATAACCCAACAACCGGCGTCATGTCGTTCGAGCGCCGACAGCAGCTGGCTGACATTGCGCGCAAGTATGGCGTTGCCCTGGTGGAGGACGATGTCTATGGCGTTTTGCCGACCGATGTACCGCCTCCGCTGGCGGCGATCGCTCCTGATGTAACCTGGCACATCACCAGCTTTGCAAAATGCCTGGGACCAGGTGGTCGGATTGGCTATCTCGTCGCGCCCTCCGCAGACGCCGCGCAGGCGACGCTCGATCGGTTCTACGGCATGTCATCCTGGTTCTGTGCGCCGCTATCAGCCGAGTTGATAGGATTATGGCTGGACAACGGAACCATGGGTACGTTTGTCGAGAGCGTTCGTCAGGAAGCGAGCTTGAGACAAAACATTGCGCGGAAATATTTGGCGGGGATGGAGTACCGCAGCCTCGCCGACGCATTATTCCTTTGGATCAATCTCGACCGCGTGATCGATCAGGACATGCTTGTGGCACGGTGCGCGGATCGAAACGTCATCATTCGCCCGGGGCGCCTGTTCTCAACTGATCCCGGCCAATCGCCCAATGCCGTGCGGATCGTTGTCGGCAGCCCTGACACCCGCGACGAACTGGAATCCGCAATGGCTGTTATCGGCGACTTGCTTGCATCCGCCTCAGAGGCCCATTCAAGAGCGACGGCAGACCGATGAGCGAGAGCACACGTTTCCTCATCGTCAGTTTCGACGGCCTTCGCCCTGACCTAATTTGCCTGGAACTGACGCCAAACCTCTGCCGTCTACAATCTCTGGGAGCAACGCTATCGGAGCATCGCACGGTCTATCCGAGCGAAACCCGCTCAGCCTTTCCGAGCCTTGTCACCGGCACGACCACCAGCCGCCACGGCATGGTCGGCAACAAGTATGTCGATCGCTCCGTGATGCCGCCGCGCTACATCGACACCGCCGACGCCGTCCTCCTGCGCCAGCTCGATCTGGAAAGCGGCGGGCGGCTGATGTCTGCGTCCACGCTCGGCGAAATCCTAGCCTCGGCGGGTCGAAGCCTTGCCGTCCTGGCCACCAACTCCCCGGGCACCACACGCTTCTTCCATCACAAGGCCGAGGATCTCGGGCATGTCCGGCTCTCCGGCCATTTCCGCGAAGCTTGCGCGCCGGATGAGGTGCTGGCAGAGGCGGAGGCTCGCGTGGGGCCGTTGCCTCCGGAGCCTCCGAAGACGGAGCCTGATACTGCCGGACAGGACTGGATCACCTCGGCTTTTCTCGATGTGATCTGGCCCAAATACCGGCCCGACGTCGCGATCCTCTCCTATGGCGAGCCCGACATCACATCGCATTTCCACGGCACCGGATCTGAGACGACGCGCAGCATCATCGCTCATTGTGATCGGCAGTTCGGCCGTGTGCTCGACTGGTGGGAAGCGGAAGGCCGCGCCGATGGTGTCCAGATCATCGTGGTCTCGGATCACGGGCATATCACCGCCCATACGCGCGTTTCGGTGATCGACAGCCTGCGCGAGATCGGATTTCGCCCGGGTACAGCGCCGGCGCCGGACGTCGATGTCGTGGTGGTGCCCGGACAGGTCGGCGCGCTCTATTGCGCAGACCCGACTGACGAGCAAAAGATCACCGGCCTCGTCGCAGCGATCACCAGTCAACCTTGGTGCGGGCCGGTTTTCACGCGCGCAAAGAATGGAGTCGAAGGCATCGCTCCCGGCAGCCTCGGCAATCACCTCGTCTTTGCGGACCATACCCGCGCGCCGGATGTTTCATTCTCCTTCCGGGCGGATGACGGCACCGATCCTTTCGGACTTGTCGGGGGCACGTTCTACGACAACGGGCGACGCAGCGGCCTCGGCGTGCATGGTGGGCTGCACCCGAAGGAACTGGCCGCCGTCGGCATCGTCGCCGGTTCACTTTTCTCGGCTGCCGGATCAGTCTCGACGGTGCCGACGGGGATCTGCGACTTGGCACCGACCATTCTGCATCTGCTTGGCATTGCCCAACCGGAAAGCATGACAGGGCGCATTCTGCGTGAAGTTCTGGAAGGGAGATCAGAAGCCGAACCGGCCATTCGCAGCGAGACTTTCGAGGCGAAGCTTGGCAACTTCAAACAGGTTCTTCGGCGCGTTCACGTTGGAGCGACGGCTTATATCGAAAGTGGAACGGCAGAAGGATAGCTTCCTCATTTGTCGCCAAGCAGCCACCTTCCTTGCCGCTGTGGCATATGCCGCGCCATAGGCGCCGACGAACGCACCGGAGAGGATGCAACGACCGACGACATGAAGATGATCTTGCCGCTGCGTCGCGCCACCATCTTGCGGGCTATCCCCCTGGGTGAGCTGGACGGGGCCAAAGACGTTGACATCGAACTGCCGCCGGATGTTCTCATCCGGAATATCGATGATTGCGCCGCCTTCGATAATGCTGGCGCCGTTGGCGAGCACATCGACATCCCATGACGCAGCGCGTTTGCGGTCGCCTTCGGTGGGTGACGTCGGGCTTCTCGATGCACAGGGTGGCGTTGTGACCTGGCAGTGCGGGCTGTCTGGCATCGTCGCCCCCTCCAGCAAACAGACGCCCGCCGATCGGGCCTGCGAGAACTGCTGGCAAACCTGCATAGGAAGGAGGCGACGGACCGCACCGCCGCCTGCGTCGCGATGGATAAACCATGACTAGAGCTGATCCTTTCGGCGACGGTCGCGCCTCTGACAGGAATGCATGCAGACCGCGCCCAGCAAGCCGATCAACGCACCGACGATCGTGTCGATAAGTCGGGCCTGCATCAAAGCGCCGGTATTCATCGTGACCGAGTTGCTACTTTCGGCGAGCAGAATGGCCAGCGGCGTGAAGAAGATAGCTGCGAATGCATAGTGCCGAACGATCGTCGCCTCGACGAGGAATGTCAGAACTGCGATAGCCGCCGCGATCGACCAGCTCGTCGTGAGGATCGGCGCCAAGAGTCCGGTCACTCCCAGGCCGATGAACGTCCCCGAGACGCGGTGAATATTGCGGCTCAGCGAGGCTCTAAGCGTGGTGCCCTGCATCACCGCCACGCAAGTCACCGCCGCCCAATATGGCTTCTGAAGATCGAGCATTGCGGCCACCGCGACGGACGAGCCGACGAACAGACCTGTCAGGATCGAACTTGTCACCCCATTCGTCGTGTGCGGTACGGCGGGTTGCGGCTGCTGCGACGCAGGCCGGGAGATGACGGCGAGGTAGATGACCGAGACCGCGCATGACCAGACGCAGCCGATGACGAACTGACCGAGGGATACAGCTGCGGTGGGCGCATCGACTGGCGAGAAGGCGCCGATGGCGGCGGCGATGACCATGAACAGCGGCCCCGGCGGTGCGAGCCGGTTGAACTGGCAAAACCGAAACCCGGCGGCAGCGACACAGCCTATCAGGATGGGCGCAGCTGCAGGTGCGATGCTTCCGGCCAGACCAAGCGCGTAGCTTGCGGTCATGGCAAGCGCCGACGCCAGGACGATCGCTATGGCATGCCGCGAACCGGCCAGCGGCGTGTACAGGAACGACAGCCCTGCGACCGCGCCGAGCGCGCCAAATGTGGGCAATTCCAGAAGAGCCCCGAGCGCCATGGGCATTCCACATGCCGCGGCCGCCGCAAGCGGGAACTGCCAGGCTCGGTCGTTTCGCTGAACTGCGATCAGCGCCCCGATCTCTTTACGCGCGAAGTCAGCCAGCGACTGCCATTGGAACATTTGCATACGAAATCGCTGATGAGGACCAACTCGTCGGACTGTTCCCGTACTTGGAGATGAGAGGCGACTGCCGACTTGGTGATGAAGAAAGCCGCGCCCGCCAAGGCTGCCGCGCGGCGTCCCTGGGCGGGTGCGTAGGTTTACCGGTTCACCGGTCTCAACCGATCTCGGTGACCTTGATCAGCTTGTGGTTCAGGAATTCGCCAATGCCCAATTCCGACAACTCGCGACCGAAGCCGGAATTCTTGACGCCGCCGAAGGGCGTTTCCGGCGCATCCATGAAGCAGGTGTTGATATACACCATGCCGGACTCGATCTGCGCCGCGACCTCCTGGGCGTGCTTGATGTCGGCATCGAAGACATAGCCGCCAAGCCCGAACTTCGTCGCATTGGCGAGCTTGATCGCTTCTTCCTCGCTGTCGACGACATAGAAGGACAGAACCGGGCCGAAGGCCTCTTGATTGAACAGTGGATTGTCGGTCGAGATGTTGGTAATGATCGTCGGCTCGAGGAAGAAGCCGGGCCGGTCGACGCGCTTGCCGCCGAAGACGATCTCGGCACCCGCGGCGGTCGCGTTGTCGATCTGCTTCAGCAGCGTCTCCAGCGCGGTTTCGCTCACAACCGGACCGATATTGGTCTCCTCGTCGGTGGGATCGCCGACCTTGATGACCGCGAACTTCTCCTTGAGGGCAGCGAGCATCTGAGCTCCGCGCTCCTTGCCGACCACGATGACGCGCTTGATGTTCACGCAGCCCTGGCCCGAATTGAACGTCCGGCCCATGACGACCTGTTCGGCCGCATGATCGAGCGGCGCACCGGGAAGGATGAGGGCGGGATCGCTGCTCCCGAGCTCAAGGATCACCTTCTTCAGATTGCGCCCCGCGCGCTCGCCAACGGAGATGCCGGCTCGTTCACTGCCGGTGAGCGCGACGCCGCGCACACGGAAGTCCTCGATCAGGTTGGCGACCTGCTCCACGCTGCAGAACAGGTTGGTGTAGGCCCCGATCGGAGCGCCGGCCTCCTCGAACAGTCGCGCGAAGGCGAGTGCGCACTGCGGCACATTGCTAGCATGCTTCATCAGCACCACATTGCCTGCGACGAGCTGCGGACCGGCGACGCGCGCGAGCTGGTAGTAGGGAAAGTTCCACGGCTCGATCGCGAGGATCACGCCGGTCGGCTCGGCGAAGACGGTGGCTCCAGGCGCATCGGGCAGCGGTTTCGGTGCCAGGAACTGCTCGGCGTTCTTGGCGTAATAGGCAAGAATGTCGGCAGCGAGATCGACTTCCATGTAGCCGAAGCGGGTGACCTTGCCCATTTCGAGGGTGAGATAGCCCTGATATTCATCCCGCTTCTCGCGCAGGATTTCGGCGGCACGGCCGACGATGCGCGCGCGCTCGGCAACCGGACGCTTGCGCCAATCATCGTGGAAGCAGCGATCCGCCGTCTCCAAGGCCGCGAAGACCTCCTTGTCAGAAAGATATGGAAATTCCGGGCCAGCTTCGCCGGTTGTCGGATTGATCGTCTGAAAGCCCATGATCTGCTCCTTAGTCGAGGGGGAGTGCTCCGCGATTAGGTGGAATTGTTATTGCCCAGGCCTGAGCACGGCCCGGAACCGGACCTTGCTGGCCATCACCCGGTTGTAGGCTTCGGCGGCCTGGGAGAGCGGGAATTCCTGGATCATCGGCCGCACGTCCGACAGGACGCTGAACGCGAGCGTTTCCTGCGAGTCCGCCGCCGTGCCGGACGGCCAGCCCTGGATGGAATTCCGACGCATCACGAATTGCGGGATCGGGACTTCGACCGGTTCCTCGGCCCAACCCACCATGATCATCTTGCCGTCGATGCCGAGCCCGCCGATCGCGGCGCTCATGGCTTTGGCGCTGGGAGCGGTCGCGAGGATCACGCGCGCGCCGCCCAGCGCCGTCAGGGACTCGGCGACATCTTGCGCGCGGGAGTCGATGTAGTGATGGGCCCCGAGTTGCTCCGCGAGCGCCGCCATCTCCTGGCCGCGCGCGATCGCCACCGTCCTGAAGCCCATCTTGTGCGCGAACTGGACGCCGAGATGGCCCAGGCCCCCGACGCCAAGAATCGCGACGGTGTCGCCCGCGCGAGCCCCGCTCTCGCGGAGCGCGTTGAAGGTGGTGATGCCTGCACAGAGAAGGGGAGCGGCATCGGCATCCGACAGATCGTCGGGGATGCGGACCAGCGCCTCCTGCGGCGCTACCATGTACTCGGCGTAGCCTCCGTCATAGCTGATGCCCGGCACGCGCAGAGATTGGCAGAGGACGAAATCGCCGTGCCGGCAGTTCTCGCAATGGCCGCAATGGCCACCATGCCAGCCGACGCCGACGCGCTGGCCGACCGGCCAGCCTTCGACGCCGGAGCCGACCTTGTCGATCACCCCGGCGATCTCGTGGCCGGGCACGCGCGGATATTCCAGGCCCGGCCACTGGCCCTCCTTGGTGAGGGAGTCGCTGTGGCAAATCCCGCAGGCCTGCACCTTGATCCGAACATGACCTTGACCCGGTTCGGGCATGTCGCGCTCAACAAGTTCGAGCGGTCCGCCGGCGGATGTCACCTGCACAACCTGCATCGTTCGCATTTGCTCCTCCTTGCCTGGCTAGCGAAATCGATTTCGATCAAAGCCGGAGGTATCCGGCCCTGTCAGTCTCACTTAGGGGTTCGGCGGGGCTTGATCGAATCGGGCCGCGCCTTCGACCGGCGTGAACCAACCAACCGCGTGATCCGTGTAGATTTCGACCTGCGGATGAACGGCTTCCACGCTGTCGAGCGTGCCGGCCTTCACGATCGCCACCGAGGGCATGTTTTCGGCCTTGGTGAAGATCGGAGAGCCGCATTTCGGGCAGAAGTGCCGGTAGGAGGGCAAGCCGCTGTCGCCGTGGTCGACGAAGAAGGCGGTCTCACCGCGCGGCTCGAAGTCGCCTTCCGGCATGAGAAGGTTGACCGAGAACGCGCTGCCACTCTGCTTCTGGCAATGCGTGCAATGACAAATCACGGTCGCCTGCGGCTTACCCTTCAGGGTGTAACGCACGGCTCCGCACAAACATCCGCCTTCCTGATCCCGCACGATCTCTTCCTCACTACGGACTATCGAAAACGTTTTCGTAAATTATGTCTCGACAGCCGCAGAGTCAAGAGAGGTCGAGATCGTCAGGCCTGTCGAGCCGCCTCTAAAGTGGCGCCATGGGAAGAACGTAGAATCAACTCCGGCGACCAGACTTCCTGCAATCCCTCGGGACAACGACCGTCCATGGAAGCCAGGAGCAGTTCGACCATCCTGCGACCCGCATCGAATGTCGGCGCGGAAAAGGTGGTCAGAGGCGGGTTGAGATAGGGTCCGAGCGGATGGTTGTCGCAGCCGATGATCGCGAGGTCCGCCCCCGGACGCCTGCCGGTTTCGGCGATCGCCTGCATCGCGCCGGTGGCGATGAGATCATGGCCGCACATGATCGCGGTGGGCGGGTTCTTGAGGGCCAAGAGACGCCGGGCGCCGTTGAGGCCACCCTCCTCGCTGAACTCGGCCTCGACGACGAGTTTCGGATCGAATGGCAGGTCCGCCGCGGCGAGCGCAGCCCGATAGCCTTCCTGCAGATAGTGGCTCAGCATGAGATAATCTGGCGTGCTGAGCAGGCCGATGCGCCGATGGCCCAGTCCGACGAACCGCGCGGTGCCGTTTCTGCCGGCAACGGTCCTGTCTATGTCCACGAACGGGAAAGAGGTGCCCGTCTCGCTCCGGCCCAGCGCGACGAAGGGGACCTTTCGATCCTGAAGGTAACGGATCCGGGCATCGTCGCGCCGCGTGCGGCCGAACAGCACCGCATCCACACGCTGCTTCTCGACGAGACGGCGGAAGCTCTCCAGTTCTGTCTCGAGCGTTCGCGCCGTGACGATCACGAGCTGAAAGGACGTTTGCTCCAGCGCCTGGTCGATCCCCATCAGTAAATCCAGGAAGAGCGGTTGCGCGAAATGGCTTTGCGGAGGAGAAAGCACGAACCCGATGACTTCGGATGCCTGCCGGCGCAAACGTCTGCCCGCCGGATCGGGTGAAAATCCGAACTCGTCTGCGGCTTCTCGCACCCGCTTCCGCGTCGCATCGCTCACATCCGCGCGGTCGTTAAGGGCCTTGGAAACCGTCGACACTGACAGCCCGAGATGCTGCGCGAGTCCGACGATATTGATCCGTTGCTTCATCCGAGTCCCGTTACGGCCAACGCGCCTTGGCATTCATCGCCATCGTCATATACATTATCGAAATCGTTTTCGATGTGGCAAGCCACATTCGAGTCGGCGGGGTCGATTGTAGCGGCTCGGGAGACAGAGTGTCGCTTTTGCGGCTGTTTATAAGGTTGGGCGCGAAGACCATATGCGCGGAATTCGGAACAATGAGGTGGAACATGAGTTGGGCTGGGCGCGAATTACGGTCAACCATCGACAGGAGCGGCAAGCTGGTCCTGTCGATTCAGAACGTCGAGCAAGACGATCCGGGCGATGACGAGATCATCGTCCGCGTCGAGGCGACTCCGATCAATCCGAGCGATATCGGTCTGCTGCTGGGCCCTGCGGATGTCTCCGACATCGTCGTGTCCGGAAGCACCGCAGAGCCGGAGCTGACGCTCACGGTGCCGGAAGCACGTCTGGGCGCCGTCAAGGCACGGCTTGGCCAACCGCTGGCCGTTGGCAACGAAGGCGCGGGCACGGTCGTGGCGGCTGGTAGGAACGCGACCTCGCTCCTTGGCAAGCGCGTCGGCATGTTCGGTGGAGCCATGTATGCCGACTATCGCCGCATCCGCGCCGCAGACGTCATCCAGCTCCCCGAAGGGGCCAGCGCCGCCGATGGCGCCTCCATGTTCATCAATCCCCTTACGGCGCTCGGCTTCGTGGAGACCGCCCGCCGCGAAGGTCACAAGGCGATCGTTCACACCCCGGCCGCATCCAATCTCGGCCAGATGCTGCAGCGGATTTGCCTCGTCGACGGGATACCGCTCGTCAATATCGTGCGTTCCGAAGAGCAGGCCGCCCTGCTGCGCGGGATCGGCGCGACCCACGTGCTGAACAGCAAGGACGACGATTTCATCCCCCGCTTGACCGACGCGATCGCCGAGACCGACGCGACCATTGCCTTCGACGCGATCGGCGGCGGCACGCTCGGCAGCGACATCCTGCAGGCGATGGAGCGCGCGGCCGTCCAGAAGATGCCGGCTTATGATCGGTACGGCTCGACCGTCTTCAAGCAGCTTTATGTCTATGGCAGCCTCGATAACGCGCCGACCATGCTGAATCGCGCCACCTTCGGCTACGCATGGGGCGTGTCGGCCTGGTTGCTGTTCCACTACCTGCGCAGGATCGATGCCTCCGCGCTGGAACGGCTCCGTCAGCGCGTGGTGGATGAACTCACGACGACTTTCGCCAGCCATTACACCCGCACCATCGGCCTCGCAGAAGTTCTGCAGCCCGACGTGCTGCGGGCTTTCGAACGCAAGGCAACGGGCGAGAAATTCCTGATCGACCCGAGCCGAGGCTGGCGGCTCCCAAGCAATCCATCACGCGAGCATGGCCCCGTCTTCGGCATGGAGAATTAAGATGTCTGAACTGGTGAAAATCGTGCGCTTCCATGAAACGGGCAGCGCGGACGTGTTGCGCATCGACGAGCTTCCGCTGCCGGAGCCCGGTCCCGGCGAGGTGCGCCTTCATGTCAAGGCGATCGGCCTCAACCGGGCCGAGGTGATGTTCCGCGAGGGGCAGTATTTTCTGGAGCCAAACCTGCCGTCGAAGCTCGGCTATGAGGCGGCGGGCATCGTCGAGGCCGTCGGCCCGGGCGTCGATGCCGATCTCGTCGGAAAGGTGCGCTCGACGGTGCCGGCCTTTCCGCTGAATCAGTATGGCGTCTATGGCGAAGTGGCGATTGTGCCCGCCGGCGCGCTCGCAGCTTACCCGGAGCATCTGTCCTTCGAGCAGGGCACCAGCATCTGGATGCAGTACATCACCACCTATGGCGCGATCGTACATAATGGGCGCGTCGCCAGGGGCGACTATGTCGTCCTGACCGCGGCGACCAGCTCGATCGGTATCGCCGCGACGCAGATCGTCAAGGCCGAGGGTGGCATCGTGATTGCGACCACGCGTGGCGCCGACAAGCGAGACGAACTCCTTGCCGCCGGCGCTGACCATGTGATCGTGACCGACGAAGAGAAAGATATCGCCGCGCGGATTCTGGAAATCACGAAGGGCGGTGCGAAGATCGTGTTCGACGCCGTTGCCGGTTCGGGCATCCTCGAACTCGCCAAGGCTACGGCTCGAGACGGGCTTATCATGATCTACGGCAACCTGGCTCCCGAGCCGACGCCGTTCCCGATCTACGAAGCCTGGGGTCAGGGCGCGCAAGGCAAGCCCTTCAGGATGATGGGCTACACGATGTTCTCGATCACCGGTGATCCGGAGGCGCTCAAGAACGCCGAGCGCTACGTCTATGAGAAGCTCGACAGCGGCCAGTTGAAGCCGCGCATCGACCGTACGTTCCCGTTCGCCCAGATCGCGGACGCGCACCGCTACATGGAAAAGGGCCAGCAGGTCGGAAAGATCGTGATCACACTCTGAGCTCATCGAGCATCAGGACGCGCAAGCCGTGACGTCGCCTATCCACTCAACCGAGCCGCCTGCAGACGACGCAACATCATCGAACGCATGTTCGGCAGGCTCAAGAACTGGCAGCGCATCGCAACAAGATACGACCGCCTTGCCGTCAACTATCTCGCAGCAATCGCCCTCGTCGCTCTTGCAACGCAAGGGCTTAAATGAGACCACTACCTGGCCTCTTCAACTCGTTCGAATCCCTTTCGCCAGACGCTCCGTCATGCTCATGTCGTCGTAGCTGACAGGACGTCGACCGCGCGTGCCTGGATATTGCTCTTTTGCCGAAAGCTGCACAGCGGCTATTGTTGCCAGATGCCCTCCATGGCCGGCCACTCAATGGTGTGACCGGCCATTTTGATGCGATGCGTCGATCTTTCCGCTGGCAGGGAACGTCGCGCTTGCCCGCCGCAACCTTGATCCGCTCCAGAAGCGAATTAGGAAGCGGATTGTCCGGCTCCGATCCCTCTGGAATGTCCGACATTCAGGCGGCTTGTGGATCTGGCAGGTCGAAACGCAAGAGCGCATGCCAGAAGCGAGGGATTTCCGCGAGCGCCATGGAAAATATCGGCATGGCTGTTATGCTTCACTCATGGATCATACGGGGATCGGGGTTCTTGCAGATGGCGCAACTCGGGATGGTATCATTAAATGACGTTTCCGCGGGGCGGGTTGACTTCAGCCTCCCGCAGACGGGCAACTGTCTTGTGGAGATCGAACCGGGCCTCTTTCTCGGCCGTACCGATATGCCGCTGCGCAAGGGGATGACTTACGATTCCGAGGCCTTCCCTTTCGCGGCGTTGAGTGTCCTTCTCGAAGGGAAAATCTCCCCTCAGACCCGCGGTATCGAAGAGTTGCATCCGAACGGGATGCTCGCGATCTCCAACAATGAACGGCGCAACGTTGCTTCGACCTTCCATGGCGCGGAACGCCTGCGCAACGTCGAGGTCGTCGTCACACCCGACTGGTTCGAGAGGTCAAGCCGGTTCCGGGACGATCCCGAGTTCGATCGTCTGCGCGAAGCCATGCGGAAGCCTTTGCGCAGCCGACACGGCATTCTCGATCCGAGAATCCGGCAGGTTGCCGAGAGGGTGCTGGCCATACGCTCGGGTGGGGCGCTGACCGCACTGCGAATGGAAGCGGCGGCGTTGGACCTTCTTGCGGAACTGGCAGGATCATTCCACGCGAAGCCTAAACCCGAACGGCTGTCGCCTGCCGATCGCGAACGGATATATGCCATTCGGGAATTCCTGGAGACGCATCCCGAAGATGTCGGCTCACTTGGTCGCCTCGCCACGGAATATGGCGTCAGCGCCAGCAAGCTGAAGCGCGATTTCTTTCTGGCTTTCCAGACCTGCATCGGCGGCTTCGCCAACGAGCAACGGCTTCTGACAGGCAAGCGTCTGCTCGAAGAGGGCATGAGCGTTTCCCAGGTGGCTTACCGGATCGGCTATTCCCATCCGGCCAATTTCTCCGCGGCCTTCAAGCGCCGGTTCGCCGTATCGCCGCGCGATGTTCGTCGCTGACGCTGCTTCTCATACGTTTTTGAGCTGATTTCATAAGTCGCCTTCCGTGCGCGTGGCCAGACAGTCGGGCAAGATGGCCGGAGATCTCCTCTCCGGCTGCCTTCCCGATCTGGATATGCTCATGACGCTGCGCATGCATACTGCTGTTCTGTTCACTTCCGTTGTCCTGGTGCCCGTCGCCGCTGCCCAGGAAGCCTCCGACGAAGGTATCGTCCTGGAAACGATCACCGTCACCGCGCAGCGCCGCGAGCAGGCAGCCATGGATGTTCCGGTCAGCCTCCGGGTGTTTTCGCAAGAAGAGCTCGAACGCCGGATCGTCAAGCGGCTGGAGGATGCCTTTGCCGCGACGCCCAACGCCAGCCTGACCAGCCAGCGCGGCGGCAACGACGCGTCGAGCCTTTCGATCCGTGGTGTCTCAACGACGGCATTCGGCGCCGATCCGAGTGTCGGCGTCTATATCGATGACGTCTACGTGGGCAACGACAACGGTTTCAACATGCGCATGGGCGACCTGCAGCAGATCGAGATTCTGCGCGGGCCGCAAGGCACGCTCTACGGCCGCAATGCGGTCGGCGGCGCCGTGAACATGCGCACCGCATCACCCGAGCTTGGCGTCAATTCGGCGACGATCCAGGCAGGAGCGGGTACCGACGGGCTTGTCTTCGGCAGTGCGGTCGCGAACCTGGCGATCGGCGACGACGCGGCAGCCCGCGTTGCGCTCTACGGCGACCGCGGCGACGGGTGGGTGCGCAACGCCCAGGGCGGTCCGGACTTCATGAATCCCGACAATTTCGGCGGTCGGGGGAAATTCCTGTTTCGCCCGTCCGACAACTGGGAGGTCGAGTTCGGCGGTGACTACGCGAAAGACAAGGGCCGCAAATACGGATACGGCCCTTTCGACACCGTGTGGAAATACGGTGTCGATCATGCCGTTCCCAATCGCGATGAAACCGAGAACTACGGAGCTTTCCTCAAGTCGACATGGCAGCTCGATTTCGGAAAAGTCGTGAGCGTCACCGCCTGGCGTGGCGCGAATGCTGCTGGTGACGGCGGAAACTTCATGCCGACTGCGCTTCAGAATGCCGGCTATGAGCGCGATTACGGTCAATTCACGCAGGAGGTGCGCGCCAGCGGCGAGACGGAACGCTTCGATTGGACTGCAGGCGCCTTCCTGCTGTCGTCGAAGGACAAGCGCTTCGAGTATGCCGGCTTCTATCCCCCTCTTCCACCGGACCTCCTGTTTCCGGGACAGCCGGCGCTTCCCGCAAACTATCGCGAGGGCACCCATTCCGACGTGGAATCCCTCACCGCATCGCTGTTCGGCGATCTCACCTGGCATCTCACGGACAGGCTCGACCTGATCGGTGGCGCGCGAATAAGCTACGACCGGAAGTCGATCGACTACGACCACAGGTCGAGCCTGGGTAACTTCGCGTTCCTCGCGCCATCGATCCAGACCAGCCAGAGTGTTCAGGGATGGGACATTTCTCCACGCATCGGCTTGACCTACGCAATCACCGACGGGCTCAAGCTCTACGGCACCATCGCGCGCGGCTACAAGCCGAAGGGGTTCAACATCTCCTTCGCGCCGGATGCGGCGATCGCCTACGATGCCGAAAGCGCGATCAATTATGAAATCGGCCTGAAGGGCGAAGCGCTGGACGGCCGCGTCTCCTACGCCGTCTCGGCCTTCTATTTCGACTGGCGCGACCAGCAGGTCTACAGCTTCGACAACAACAGGGTCTTCATCGGCAATGCACCGAAGTCGCGCAGCTACGGCGCCGAGGCGGAGATCGGCGCTGAAGTGGCGCGAGGACTGCGTCTCTATGCCGGTGTGGGATTGCTCGACGCGAAGTTCGTGGACTATCCGAACGCTTTGTCGGGCACCGACGAGAGCGGCAACTGGCAGCCCTTTGCATCCAGGTTTACCGCGAGCCTGAGCGCGGAATACACACGGCCGCTGACCGACAATCTCGATCTGGTCGCCCGGGCGGACTACAACTGGCGCTCCGCGTTCTATTGGGATACCGCGAACGAGATCCGGGAGCCCGGCTACGGCATCGTCAATCTTCGCATCGGGGTAGAAAACGAGCACTGGGGCATCAGTGCGTTCGCACAGAACCTGTTCGATCAGGAACACCGCGTCCGTGCAGCCGTCTATTCCGGCCAGGTGATGGCCATCCCCGGAACGCCACAGACCTTCGGGATTCTCGCCAGAGCGACGTTCTAGGATGAGGCCCATTCGATCCGGCGACGTCTACCAGGTAATCTGACGATGGCGAAGCGGCCCCATGAGAAAACACCGGAACCGGAACTCCCGGAAAGCCCGATCGCATTCATCCATCGTTTTGCGGCGCCTTATCGGATGCCGTTCTTTGGATCGCTTGCAGCGGCGGCATTGTCGGGCGTGCTCGGGCTTGCGCCGTTTCTCGTCATCTACGGGATTGTTGCGTCTGCATCCGGCGGGAGCGTAACAGTTGCCGGTGTTGCCACGATCGCGCTTGCCGGTCTCATCGCAACCGCCGCCCATCTCGGCCTTGCGGCGATCTCGACGCTTCTGGGCCACAAGGCGGCCTTCGCGGTCCAGCGCGACTTGCGGCTGCGATTGCTCGATCGCGTCTGCGGCGCGCCCGTCAGCCGAATCGAAGGTCGTGCAGGAGAACTGAAAAAGACAGCGCTCAGTGATGTGGACAGGCTGGAGGGGCTGCTCGCCCATGTGCTGCCCGACATGGCGGCAGGTCTTGCCGCGACACTGGCCGGTGGAATCGTGCTTGCAATCGTGGACTGGCGCCTGCTTCTGGCAGCCCTTGCCCTGCTGCCGATGGCGGTGGCGGCGCAGATGTGGACTTATGGCGGCCGTGCAGCGCTTTTCGAGCAATGGAACGCAGCCGAGGCCAAGGCCAATACGGCGCTTCTATCCTATGTTCGGGGAATCGCCACGCTGCGCGCCTTCAACCGGCAGGCCAGCACGCTGGACAACGTGCGGGCCGCCATCAACGAACTGCGCGATCTCGCCATCCTGATCACGCGAAAATCCCGCTACCCCTATTCGCTCTTCAACAGCGTTCTTTCGACCAATCTGCTGCTTGTCCTGCCGGCAGCACTCCTGCTCTACCGGGCGGGCAGGATCGATGGAGCCGGGTTCGTGCTGGCCGCCACACTCGGCGCGGCCTTGACGGCGCCTCTGGGCAAGGTGGTGTTCGCGACGATGGTCGTGGCACGCTCCTCCGTCGCCGTCGCGCGCATCCGTGCCGTGCTCGAAACCCCGCTTCTTCCCGATGGCGGGCAAGAACGCGGGAAAGAAGCCGAGCCGGCCCACAATGCTATCCGCCTGGAGAAGGTCTGCTTCTCCTATACGGACGGCCGGCAGGTCCTGCACGATATCGACCTCGAGGTCGGTGAAGGCAAGTTGATCGCCGTCGTCGGTCCCTCGGGAGCCGGAAAGTCCACACTCGCCCGCCTGCTCCTGCGGCTTGATGATCCCTCCTCCGGCCGCGTCACCATTGGTGGAGTCGACATGCGGGCGCTGCCGCCCGGCGCGCTGCAATCGCGGCTGTCGGCGGTGTTTCAGGATTCGCTCCTGTTTCACGGCACGATCGCGGACAATATCGCGCTCGCGCGCCCGCAGGCCGAAGATTCGGCCGTCGCTGATGCGTTGCGGGGCGCGAGCGCCGAAGCCATCGCGGGCGGTCCGGCCGGCACCCTCGCGCTTGAGATCAGCGACCGCGGCCAGCGCCTGTCGGGCGGCGAGAAGCAGCGGGTCGCAATCGCCCGAGCGCTGTTGAAGGACGCGCCGATCCTCCTTCTCGACGAGGCGACTGCCTTCGTCGACGCGGCGAGCGAGGCTGCCATACAGAAGGCGATCACGCTCGCGGGCAGGGACAGGACCATCATCGTGATTGCGCACAGGCTGGGCTCCGTCCGTCAGGCGGACCGCATTGTCGTCCTTGCAGGGGGCAGGATCGAGGCGATTGGAAAGCACGATGAACTGTTGCACCGCTCACCAACCTACCGGCGTCTCCACGACGCTCATGAAAGGGCGGCGGGATGGAAACTGGCCCGAAAAAGGCGCGCGCAAGAGGCACCCGAACGGGCGGCAGCAACAGAATGAACATGATCATCCGTCTTCTCGGCTTCGACCTGGCCGGACCGCCGGAAGCCGGCCTGCGCCTGGCGCTCGCCTATGGCGCCGCGAGCGCCTTCTTCGAGGCGCTGCCCTACGCGGTACTCGTCTGGACCTTGCACCTCGTGTTCGCGGACGCGGTGCAGATGGCGGACATCGTCGCGGTTGGCGCAACCCTCGCGGCGGCCTTCGTCGGCGCCTGGATTTGCAAGGCCAGAGCGCTTCTGGAGAGCTTCACCGCCACCTACGGCACGATTGCCGGGATGCGGCTCACCGCCGCCGATCGTCTGGGACGCATGTCGCTGGGGCGGATCGGGCGCGGTCGCGGTGCGACGCTCGCCGACCTCTTCACCGATCGCTTCTCACTCTATCAGGACATCATCACCCACATGTGGTGGCAGATGTCATCCGCGCTCGGCCTGCCCGTCCTGCTGTGGGCATTGTTGATAGCCGTGGACTGGCGCATTGGCGCTATCGTCGCGCTGTTTGCCCCGGTCTCGCTGTGGGTCGTTCCCTGGAGCCTTCGCCTGCTCGACCGGGCCACGGACAAGGTGATCCCGGCGCGTAACGACGTCGCCAACCGGTTCGTGGAAATCGTCGAGGGTATCAAGGACATCCGTCTGATGGATCGCGACGGCCGGCGCATCGAAGCCGCGCGCGCTGCGGTATCCGAACTCGAACAGCGCTCGCTGGAGACCGAACTGGCGCCTTCGCCCGCGATCCTGTCTTTCGGTTTCGCATGGTCACTTGCCATGCTCGCCGCCATCCTCGCGAACGCCGCCCTTTTTCAGGCCGGCGCCACGGACGTCGTGACCATGGCCGCGAACCTTGTCCTGTGCGCGCGGCTGTGTCCGTCACTGTCCGACCTCGGCATGCTCCTGATCGAATTCCGTTTTGCGCGCCGCGCTCTCGCCTCCATTCGGGAGTTTGCGGGCCAACCCCTGCTTCCTTTTCCGGCATCTCCCCGCGAACCGCGCGGCACCTCGCTGGATATAGACGCGGTATCGTTCTCGCATGAGGCGGAGCCGACCCTGCGCGATATCTCGATCTCCATTCCGGCAGGCGACATGCTCGCCCTGGTCGGCCCGTCAGGTTCCGGCAAGAGCACGTTGGCCGGCCTCGTCGCACGCCTTTGGGATGTCGGCGCCGGATCGATCCGCATCGGCGGCGTCGATATCAGGGACATGGCCCCTGAGGTGCTCAACGCCACGGTCAGCATGGTGCTTCAGGAGGTGTCCCTGTTCGAGATGAGCGTGCGGGACAATATCCGTCTCGGCCGGCCCTCGGCCTCCGACGAGGAGGTGGAGGCCGCAGCGCGCAACGCACGGATCCACGATCGCATCGTCGCGATGCCGCATGGCTATGACACGGTGCTCGAAGGCAGCGGTGTCGCACTTTCCGGGGGCGAGCGTCAACGCCTCGCAATCGCCCGCGCCATCCTCAAGGACGCGCCGGTCCTCATCCTCGACGAGGCGTCGGCGAGCATTGATCTCGAAAACGAGTGGCTGATCCAGGAGGCGCTGAACGCGCTGACACGCGGCCGGACCGTCATCGTCATTGCACACCGCCTCTGGACGGTCACCGGAGCAGACCAGATCGCCTTCTTCGAGAACGGTCGCGTCGCCGAACTGGGGACACATGATGAACTGCTTTCCCTGGAGGGCGCCTATATGCGACTCTGGCGGCAGCAGGAACAGGCCGCGGGCTGGCAACGTGTGATCGGCGACGTCAACTGAAACTTCGGACAAGTGCTGCGCGCCTGCAAGACCGGGGCGCGTCCTATGGAGCGCCGGGCGCGAGAACGCGTCCCGGAACAGCCGAAAAAGCTGGCCCGCTTTCCGTATCATGGATAGAGTTCCACCATGCAATATCGTCTCTGTGCCGAGTCGGTGACGCTGCGGTATGGCGAGCGGACGATCTCGGCGGATATGAACGTCGCGATTCCCGACGGTTCCTTCACGGTCATCGTCGGCCCGAACGCTTGCGGCAAGTCCACCTTGCTGCGGGCGTTGTCGCGCCTGCTGGCACCGGCGGCGGGCAGGGTGATGCTGGACGGCAGGAACGCCGCCGACTTCCCTGCCCGCGCGTTCGCACGCCGGGTCGCCCTGCTGCCGCAGAGTTCCGTCGCTCCGGACGGCATTGCCGTCGCCGACCTCGTGGCACGCGGCCGCTATCCGCATCAATCGTTCCTGCGGCAATGGTCGAAAGCCGACGACACGGCCGTCGTCGCGGCGATGGAGGCGACGGGGGTTCTTGAACTGTCGGACCGGTTCGTGGACGAACTGTCCGGCGGGCAGCGCCAGCGGGTCTGGATCGCGATGGTGCTGGCCCAGGAAACGCCCATCCTGCTGCTCGACGAGCCGACCACGTTCCTCGACATCGCCCACCAGATCGAACTTCTCGACCTGCTGGCCAAACTCAACGGCGAGGGCCGTACCGTGGTCGCAGTCCTCCACGACCTCAACCAGGCGTGCCGCTACGCCTCGCACCTCATCGCCATGCGGGACGGTGGGATCGTGGCCGAAGGCGCCCCTTCGGCCATCGTCACCGCGGCGCTTATCGAGCATGTCTTCGATCTGCCGTGCGTCGTCGTGCCCGACCCCGTCTCCCGGACGCCGCTGATCGTGCCGAAAGGAAGGGCGGCGGCGCCCACTCGCGATATCGGAATGGAAAGGCGCACCGCATGACCAGGGCCGGGCAGCTTCATGTCGGCAAGCAGCTCCATATAGGATTGTGCCTCACGGAGACATGGCTGCTGGGCAGACGCCCGGAGCCGGCTGATGTCGAGGCGCAGACGCAGGACCCGGCCGGCTTCTATGTCGGACTGGCGCAAGCCGCGGAAAAGGCGAAGCTCGATTTCGTCTTCAAGCCCGATACGCTGGTGATGCGCCCCGGAATGGCGGCCACGTCGCTCGCCTTCGTCGGGCTCGATCTGACGGTCATGCTGGCGTCGATCGCACGGAGCACCGAGAAGATCGGCCTTGTCACGACCGCCTCGACCACCTTCAACCCGCCCTATGTCGTGGCGCGGCAGATCCAGTCCCTGCACTGGATCAGCAAGGGGCGGGCCGGATGGAACATCGTCACCTCCATCGAGGGGGCGGAGAATTTCGGCGATGCGCCGATGCCGCCGACTGACATCCGCTATCGCAAGGCCGCAGAATTCACCGAGGTGGTCCGGCGGCTCTGGCAAAGCTATCCTCACGCCGCGCTCACCGGTACGGCGGACTTTGCGCCGATCGGTCACAAGGGTGAATTCTTCAGCGTGGCCGGTCCGCTCAATGTGCCGGAACATCCGGCCGGCCCGCCGCCGCTGTTCCAGGCGGGCGCCTCCGACATCGGGCGAGAATTCGCGGCCTCAGTAGCGGACGCCACTTTCGCGTCAACGCCCGACATGGCGGCCGCGATCGAACTGCGTGCCGACCTCCGAAGCCGCGCGGAACGGCTCGGACGGTCTCCGGACGCGGTTCGCGTCCTGCCGGGGCTCTATTTCTTCCTCGCCCGGACCCGGGAGGAGGCGTGGGAGATGCACAGGCAGGCGCATGCGCACCTGACGCACCGGCATCGCTGCGACGCGGTGAAGTTCATTCTCGGGCTCGACATCGGCGACCTGCCGGCCGACGATCAGGTGACGCCCGACATGCTCCCGGCGAGCGACCTGCCCGTCCGCAGCCGCACCCATGCCGACCTGCTGCGCCGCTTCATCGCGCTCAACAGTCCGACGGTCGAGGAGCTGCTGTCGCGGCCGGAAGTCGTCGGCTCGGCCCACTGGGTTTCCGTCGGCACCGTGGACGACGTGCTGGGCGACATCGTCACCTGGCACGAGGCCGGCGCGATCGACGGCTTCATCGCGCTCCCCGGAGGCTCGCTGGAATCGCTCGCCCTGTTCCTCGACGAACTGGTGCCCGCCCTGGTGGAGCGGGGGCTGTTTCGGCGGGACTACGAGGGTTCCACCTTGCGAGAGCACCTGCGCATACGCTGACGGCAAGAGCCGGAATGGCGGCGATCAGCCGCCGCCGGCGTCCCGTGTCGCCTGTCTCCCCGCCTCGAACAGGGCCTTGCGGTGGCCTTCCTCCTCGGCCGTCTTCATGAACGAGACGGTCGTGACCACGCAGACGATGTCGTTCTGGATGTTGAAGACGGGTGCCGCCTTGCCGGTCAGGGCCGAGAACAGGTGTTCGTTCAGCTCCGCGCTGCCCGCCTCCCGGACGGCTTCCAGCATTTTCGCCGTCGGCGCCTTCCCCCTGAAGGACGCCGGCTGCATTTTCCGCGCGGCGACGACGCTCTTTTCAGGCAGATAAGCCTGAAAGACCAGCCCGCAGGCGGTGTTGTCGAGGGGCAGCACATCGCCGAGGCCGACGGTGCTGATCGAAAAATCCGTGCTCCGATACCAGCGCACGATCGTGGGGCCTCGCTCGGTCCAGACCGCCACGCCGCAGCTCGCGGCGATCCGGGATGAAAGGGATTTCATCAGCCTGGCGGCGACTTCCACCGGCTCGATGCGCCGCATGGCACGGATGCCGATGCTGAGCGAGGCCGGCCCGAGGTCGTATCGGCCCGTCGCCTCGTCCTGCGCCACCAGCCGTTCCCGAACGAGGCTCTGCATGTAGCGGTGCGCCGTGGAAGGGCCGGTCTGAGCCTGCCGGGCGAGCTCGTTGAGGGCCATCGAACCCTCCGCCTTCGCCAGTATTTCAAGGAAACGCGCCGCAATCGAGACGGACTGGATGGTCGCAGAACGCTTGTCCCGAACGCGTTCCTTGCTACCGGGCTGATTCGCCTTCACAGCCGAAACTCCTCATCGATGAACGGAAAACCAAAGCTGGCGGGAAACACAATGACGCCCTCCGACGGTTGGGCTGGAACAGCATGGCCACCGGCAAAGCCTCCCGGGGCGAGTTGTTGCCTGTCACTCAAAACGCATCGTTTCGGCGTCTGTCGAGGGACAAGGCAGTCCTTCTATCCCCATTCGTGATCGGATATTTCTCTCGCAGGCAGCGATCCGGCCTCCATACTGCTGAACGGTCAATTCATTACCTCCGCATGGGGTGAATATTGCCAAAGTCCATTCCCGCCCTAGCTGCGCGCGGGAAAAAAGAATGCGCATATGGACAATCGTCGATTCGCTCTGCTTTCTCATAATTAGAGTAATTATAGTAAATATACAATCATCAGCCGATGTCCTTTCACAAATCACTCCGTATCCAAGTCTTTGTGTTGCAAAAAGGTCATATTGAGTCTGCGCAGCATCCTTCCTCTTCTTTTTCGCGGGTCCTCACAATTGCATTTCGGAATGCATTCTGGCATGTGGAATCAATCAGGCAGAGCCATACGCATCAGACGGTGAACGATGGCGGAAGATTCGTCGCTCCACGCAGTTTCCGGGCTTCCATTGCGAGATAACCGACAGCCGGCGAGTGCCCGTCGACCGATCGGATGGTGAGGGACCAACATGAGATTGAACTCTTTCGCGCAGCACCTGTTCGGCGGGGCGAGCATCACGGCGCTGGCGCTTCTCGCGACACCCGTCGTTGCGCAGGAAAGCGATGCGGGCGCCGTTCTCGAACTGCCGGAGATCACGGTCAGCGGCGAGAAAATCGAACGCAGCCTGCAAAGGACCGCCAGTTCCGTCACCGTCCTGACGGCGGAGGACATCGCGCGCAGGCCCGGGGCCGCCTCCGTCTCGGAAGCGATCCAGGGTGTGCCGAACGTGGTCTTTCCGGACTCGGTCGGCACGCCCGTGATCCGCGGGCAGGACACACAGGGGCCGAATACAGGCGCGGGTGCGTTCTTCGCCGGCACGGTGCCGCGCGCGGCCATCAACCTCGACGGGCATTACCTCAACTACAACGAGTTCTACTTCGGCGCGACATCCGTCTGGGATGTCAGAAGCATCGAGGTTTTCCGCGGCCCGCAGACGACATCGCAGGGTGCGAACGCGATTGCCGGTGCGATCATCGTCAACACCAACGACCCGACCTTTACGCCTCAGGCAGCCTATCAGGCCGAGTTCGGCAGCTATAGCACGAAGCGGGCCTCGTTCATGCTGTCGGGGCCCCTCATCAAGGATGAACTGGCGGCGCGCATTGCGCTCGACTATTCCGGCCGCGACACGTTCATCGACTACATCAATCCAACGCGTGTACCAGGCAACACCGATCTGGACTTCCAGAACGCCAATGCCCGTTTCAAGCTGCTCTGGACGCCGAAAGCCGTTCCCGGCCTTGAGGCGAAACTGACCTATTCGTTCAATTCGACCAACCGGCCGACTCAGGAAGCCGCCACCCGGCCGTTCAGCCGCCTCGAAAGCAACGCGGCAACGATGCCGAGCTGGGAGCAGCAAACCAATACCGGCATCCTCGACATCAGCTATGATTTCTCCAACGGCTTCAAGCTGTTCAATCAGGCGCAATATTCGGATTCGACCGTCCGGCGTATCGCGAATGATCCCGCCAACGGCAATGCCGATATCGATCAGTGGAATGCATCGAATGAATTGCGTCTTGCCTATGGCAATTCGGACGATGTTCTAAGCGGCTTTGCCGGCGTCTATTACGCGCACACCAAATCGCACGAGAAGCTTTTCGTCGGTGGTGTTTCGTTGTTCGACGATACCAAGAGGAATCTGGGCGCTTTCGGGGAGTTGAGTTACAAGCTGACCGATCGCTGGCGGCTCACCGGCGGACTGAGGTATCAGCAGGACCAGGTCGAGCGTCAGGGAAAGACAGTCTATAGCCGCATACCCCTTGATTTCGACAAGACGTTTTCGGCCCTTCTGCCCAAGGTCTCGCTCTCCTACGATGTGACGCCGGACTGGACCGTCGGCGCACTCGTCAGCCGCGGCTACAATCCCGGTGGCGTCGCGCTGAACCTCAGCTCCGGGCGCTGGCAGACCTTCAAGGACGAGACGCTCTGGAATTACGAGCTGTTCACGCGCACGAGCATCCTCGATGGCAGGCTCAATCTGAACGGCAACCTGTTCTATATGGATTTCAAGAATGCACAGTACAATATTCCCGTCGTCATTTCGCCGGGCGTCTTCGAATCGTATACCATCAACGCCGAGAAGGCTCACTCCTACGGCCTGGAGATCGGGTTCGACTACAAGATCATCGACAGCCTGACGCTCAGGGCGAGCACCGGCTTGCTCAGCACCGAGATCGATGAGGTATCGAGCAATATCGAATATGAAGGTAACGAGTTCCCGAAGGCACCCAGCTACATGTTTACCGTTGGCGCGAGCTGGGATGTCACCGACAAGTTCAACGTGTCCGCCGATCTCCGCCACACCGGCGGCTCTTACTCCAACGTCGCGAACTCGCCGGAATACAAGGTCAAGTCCTATACGATCGCCAATGCCCAGGCGAGCTATCAGGTCCATGAACACCTGCAGGTCTATGGCTATGTCCGGAACGTTTTCGACGAGCGGGCACCGACATACCTTCAGCAGAATCGCAGCGTCACCGGCGGCATCGAGGCGAGCATGACCATGCCGCGCACGTTCGGCGTCGGCGTCAAGGGAGCGTTTTGATATGCGCGGCTACCTGATTGATACGCGGACCGAACCACGTCGGTTCCGTTGCCGTCTTCTCCTGAACCGGCCGGTTGCGCTGGTCGCCGTTGGTGTCATGGCCTGCACTTTGATCGGCTCATCTGTCGCCATGGCAACCTCCGACAGCCAAGCGCCCGATCCGCAGGCCCAGATCACTTCGCAGGTCCAAGCAACCGTGAACGAGCAACAGATCAAACGCCAGCCCGTGGCTCCGGATGTGGTGGAACTGGCTTACAGCCCCCGGCAGGGCGCGGTGTTCGTCAGCGCCCCGAATTGGGAGGATGCGGGCAAGTCCAAAGTGTTGCGGCTCGATCCGGACACGCTTGCCATCGACGCCGATATCCCGCTGCCATCGAAGGGCTTCGGGGTCGCGCTCGATGACGACGCCGGACGGCTCTACCTGACGCAGGGCTTCGACGGCGCGATCGCCGTTGTCGATGTGAACCGGAACGCACTCGAAACGCGCATCCCGATCATCGACAAGGTCAATATGGAACAGCTTTTCCGCGAACGGGACCTGACGCCGGAACAGCTCAATGCCGCGCTCGACATGCTGAAACGCTTCAAGATCGTCGAGGACTATCCCTACAGGTTGCGGGAACTCGTTGTTGACCGGCGCAACAGCCGCGTGTTTGCGACGGGCCTCGGGCTTGGCGTCGACAGCGTGCTTTTCGTGATCGACGCGAAGGCGCAAAAGCTGGAGAAGACCATTCCGGGTTTTGGCTACAACGTGGTCGGCATTGCTGTCGATGAGGGAAACAACCGGCTCTTCGTCTCCAACATGCAGGGCCAGTTGTTCGTGGTGGATACCAGCACGCTGGAGGTGTTGCACACATTCGAAATCGAAGCCGACCAGTTGCTCAACCTTGTGTACGATCAGGCCGGCAACCGCCTGTTCGGCGTCGATCAGGGCATCGATCGGGATCGGTGGCGCGACCTGCACCTCGGCGCATCCTACAAGCGCCGCAGCGCCGGGCATCGCGTCTTCGTGCTGGATGCCGACTCCGGGCGGACGCTCGCCAATCTGCCGACTGGCGAGGTTCCCATTGGTCTGCGCCATGACGCCCGCCGCCAACGCCTCTATGTCACCAATCGGGGCGGTGTGCGCGTTGACGAGGGCAAGGGCGCAGTGACGATCTATGATACCGTCGGCTACACGTTGCTGCAGACCATCGACCTGCCGCCGCATCCCAATGGCCTGACACTGGATGAGAACGGCGACACGCTTTATGTCACGGTGAAGAACGACGGCAACGGCAAGAAGGCTGGCAAGCCGGAAAGCGTGGTGCGGATCGATCTGCGGTAATTGCCGTTTCCGTTTGGAGGACGGCAGTCCGGACCCGGGACTGCTCCGGATATCGGGCGGGCCCGTGCGAACGACTACAACGAGGATCCGCGATGAACACCGATAGATTCCGCCGCGCGATGCTGATCGCATTCGCAGCCCTGGTCGCGCCTGTTCAACCGGTTCCCGCGCAGGGAGCCGGGTGGCCCCGAACAATCACGCATGAAGCGGGCGAACTCGCGCTTTCCGAGAAGCCCTCGCGGATCGTCTCGACCTCGCCGAGCCTCACCGGCATCCTGCTTGCCATCGACGCGCCGGTGGTCGCGACCGCCGCGACGACGCCCAGCAGCCTGACGGACGGGAAGGGTTACTTCTCCCAATGGGCCGAGGTGGCCGACGCGCGCGGCGTCGGGGTTCTGTATCGCAATCTGAATTTCGATATCGAAGCCGTGATCGGCTGGAATCCGGACCTGCTGATCGTTTCCACCGGCGGCGCGGACACTGTCCGGCAGCACTATCCGGAGCTGCTGGTGCAGGGCCTCCCGACCATCGTCATCAATTATTTCAATCGACCCTGGCAGGATATCGCTGCCGAACTCGGTCGAGCCACGGGGCATGAGGCGGAGGCAGCGGCAGCCATCCAGCGTTTCGACGCCTATGCCGTTGAGGCCGCCGCATCCATAACGCCACCCGATGGTTCGGTCACCATCGTCGGATACAATCTTGCCGGCAGCTACTCGGTAAGCCGCACCACCAGCCCACAGGCGCAGATTCTGGGGGCGCTCGGCTTTGAGGTGGCAGGCTTGCCGGAGCACATCCAGTCGGATCCGGCGTATCGCGGATCAGACTTCGGCTTCGTCTCCCGCGAGACGCTGTCGTCCGTCATCGCCGGCGAGACCGTCTTCCTGCTGAACGGCACCGAGGCCGACGTCGAGGCATTCCTCGCCGATCCGGTTCTCGCCAATCTGCCGGCCGTCAGGAACAGGCGGGTCTATGCCATGGGGCCGACCTCGTTCCGCATCGACTATTACTCCGGGCGCCAACTCATCGATACCGTCGCCCGCTACTTCCGCAAGTCATGATGGTCCGCGCGGGAGAGGGCGCGGGGTCCTCCCCGTCACGGCAACGCCGGAAACGCCGGCAGGGACTGGCCGGGGGGCTTCTGATCCTCGGCCTCGTCGTCCTTTGCAGCCTGGCCGTCGGCTCCCGGTCCATCCCGCTGACCGTGGCGCTCGACGCGCTCCTCGCCTACGACATCCACGACGACCGGCACCTGGTCGTCCGGGAACTACGCGTTCCCCGCACCATCATCGCCTTGCTTGCGGGATCAGCCCTCGGCGCCGCGGGGGCGGTCATGCAGGCGGTGACGCGCAATCCCCTTGCCGAGCCGGGCTTGCTCGGCATCAACGCCGGGGCGGCGGTTGCCGTCGTCATCGGGATCGCGGCCTTTGACCTGACGTCGATGACGCAATACGTCTGGTTCGCTATAGCCGGTGCAGGACTTGCCGGCGTCGCCGTCTTCATTCTCGGCCGGGCTCACGAGACAGGCACCAACCCGGTCCGCCTCGTGCTGGCGGGTGCCGGGCTATCGATCATGCTGACGGCGATCACGGGGATCGTCATCCTCAACGCGCCGCTGGCGGTTTTCGACGACTTCCGGCGCTGGTCGGCCGGGTCGATCGACGGAAGAGGGTTCGACGTTATCGGCGTCCTCGCCATTGCGGCCGCGGCGGGGCTGGGGATGGCCGTTGCCATCGCCAGACATCTCAACGCCGTGGCGCTGGGCGCGGATCTCGGCCGGGCGCTCGGGGTCGAGCTGCGCACGACATGGCTTCTCGCCTGCCTGTCGGTCATGCTGCTTGCGGGCGCAGCGACCGCCGGCGCGGGGCCGATCGGGTTCGTCGGCCTGATCGCCCCTCACCTCGCGCGGATGCTGGCCGGCCCTGACTTCCGGTGGATATTGCCCTTCTCGGTGCTGTTCGCCGCTGTCCTGCTGCTCGGTGCCGATGTCCTCGGCCGGATCATTGCCGCGCCGTCGGAGATCGCGGCCGGAATCATCGCCGCCCTGATCGGCGGCCCGTTCCTGGTCGCCGTGGTGCGCAGAGCCCGCCTGACGCAGCTATGAAGACCACCCTTGTCCCCGTCCTCCGGTTCGGGCCGTTTTCCTTCCTGTGGCGGCCGCGGGCCGCCATCGTCTGCGGCCTGCTGGCGCTTGGCGGCCTCGCGCTGGGCATCGTGCTCCTCGGGACGGGAACGCTGGCGTTCACGCCCGGGGAGGTGGTCGCCAGCCTGCTCGGCATGGGGGAGAACCCGACGGCGGACCGCATCGTGCTGCGGATCCGGCTGCCACGCGTGGCAACGGCGGCTCTCGTCGGCGCGGCGCTCGGCATGGCCGGCTCGATCTTCCAGTCCATTTCCCGCAACGCGCTCGGCTCTCCGGACATCATCGGCTTCACGACCGGGGCCGCGACGGGGGCAATCGTGCAGATCATCCTCTTCAACGCCGGCCCCTTCGAAACCGCGCTGGCGGCGGTGCTCTCGGGGATGGCCACGGCGGGGATCGTTTTCCTGCTCTCGATAAAGGGGCGTTCCACCGGCGGCTACCGCCTCGTGCTGGTCGGCATCGGCATCGGCGCCATCATGTCCGGCGTCAACACCGTCCTGCTCGTCATGGGCGATCTTGACCAGGCTGCTGCCGCCCAGATCTGGCTCTCCGGTTCCCTGAACACGCGGACCTGGTCCCATGTCCTGCCCGCTGCCGCAGGACTTGCGGCCATCGTGCCGGTCGCCATCCTGCATGCCCGGCGCATCGACCTCATCGAAATGGGCGACGACGCGGCAAGCCAACTCGGCATCAGGGTGGAGCGCACGCGGTTCGTCATGGTCATGGCCGCCGTCGGCCTGACAGCGATCGCCACGGCTGCGGCCGGCCCGATCGCCTTCATCGCGCTCGCGGGTCCGCAACTCGCCCGCCGCCTGACGCGCTCGCCCGGCATGCCGCTCGTCGCCGGCGCATGCATGGGAGCCGTCCTTCTGCTGGCCGCCGATCTGCTGAGCCAGAGGTTACCCTTCAACGTCAACCTGCCGATCGGGCTGACGACCGGCCTCCTGGGAGGCTTTTACCTGCTCTTGCTGCTTACCCACAGCCGGAAGATCTGATGCCCACAGCATCGCTGCCGGCTCATCGGGATCAGGCGATCACGCGGCGAACAACAACGCCGCATGCATCGCGGTCAGACATTCCGCAGTCAACGGACGACCATTATCAGAAACACTCAAGGGAGGCTCCCCAGCCGGAACACCCTCCGTCACAGCACGACTCTCAAGTCCGGCTTCTATCGAGCCGGTCGCTGGCCTCAAATGGAGGTGGCGGGCGCGGTGCCATAAACGCCAAAACCCGCTTTTGGAGCGGGTAAGCATTTGATTTGATGGATTTTTGGTTGCGAGAGCCTGCAAACTTCGAAACCGACATTCGTTGGAGATGGCGATTTAGAAGACCGCCTGCCCTAAAGGCCCGCATCTTTCAGTGCTGCCCCTGGCATCTGTTCCCCGCTCCTTTCAGGCGCTGCGTGCAGCCGCCTGATCAACCCAGGGTCCAGTCTTCGGCCCGCAGATCCACGACGTGGGCGAATTCGCCGATATTGTTGATGACAAGCGTCCAGCCGCGGGCTTTGGCCTGGCCGGCGATCAGGAGATCGTAAGGACCGATCGGTGTACCCTTTCGAGCCGGGTCAGCCCTGATTTCACCGGCAACGCGCGCATCTTCGCGATCGATATCAAGGATAGGCAAATCGGCAAAGAGCAGGCGAAGCGTTTCAAGATTGAACTCGATCTTCTGGCTGCGATACGTATCGTAGTACAGTTCATGAGTCGTAATCGAGGAAACCGTAAGAGAACCGGGATCTGCGGACTCTATTCACCGAGGCAGTGCATCAGACCTGCGGGTTAGCAGAAAAAATAATGGCATTGGTGTCGAGCATCCAGATGCTCATCGAAAAGCCGTGACAAGCTCGGAGCGTTGCTGCTCTTCGAAGCGGAAGTCCCTCGGAGGCCGGACAGCTTGCGAGTTGCCGGATTGAAAGACCTTGGCGAACTGTGGCATGACGCCCTCCTGTATATCCGAACATGTATATACACTCTCAAACATATCCATGCGAGGCCGAAATCGACGTTTCGCCGCGCCCGGCGAAACGATCTTCCTGGAAACGCCGGCTTTTATTTTCGCGGGCTGTCTTTCAGA